>NZ_JBEZNL010000067.1:0-26899 GCF_040653275.1 Streptomyces sp. NPDC048002
CGAACCCGGAAGCTAAGCCTCACAGCGCCGATGGTACTGCAGGGGGGACCCTGTGGGAGAGTAGGACGCCGCCGAACAAATATTGAGAAAACCCCGCACCTCACGGTGCGGGGTTTTCTGCGTTTAGGCTCTTTTCCATGCGCTATGACCTCGTCATCTTCGACAATGACGGTGTGCTCGTCGACAGCGAGCCCATCTCCAACCGCCTGCTCGCCGCCTATCTCACCGAGCTGGGGCATCCGACCACCTACGAGGAGTCCCTGCGGGACTACATGGGCTCGGCCATGCACCGGGTGCACGACCTTGTGGAGGAGCGGACCGGGACGCGTTTGCCGGCGGACTTCGACGATGTCTTCCACGCCCGGGTGTTCGCCGCCTTCGAGCGGGAGTTGAAGCCCGTGCACGGTGCCGAGGAGGTCCTGGCGAAGCTCACCGCGGACGGGGTGCCGTACTGCCTGGCTTCGTCGGGGAGCCATGAGCGGATCCGGGTGGGGCACCGTACGACCGGGCTGAGCCGGTGGTTCGGGGAGGAGCTGATCTTCAGTTCGCAGGATGTCGGCCGGGGGAAGCCTGCTCCCGATCTGTTCCTGTACGCGGCGGAGCGGATGGGGGTCGCGCCGGAGCGCTGTGCCGTCGTCGAGGACAGCCCGCTCGGGGTCCAGGCCGCCGTGGCCGCCGGGATGGACGTGTACGGGTTCACCGCCATGACGCCGGCCTCGCGGCTGGCCGGGGCCACCGCACTCTTCGGTGACATGGGCGAGCTGATCGAGCTGCTGGGCTGAGCCCGAAGGAACCCGCGCGGCACGAAGATGAAACAAATTCATCTTTGGTTGGATCTACCCACGAGTACGCCCGGGCCCTACGCTCGCCGCCATGACTGATGTGCTGCGGCGCGGCAGGGCCTCGCTGGCGTTGAGCTTCTTCGCCCAGGGCGTCGCGTTCGCGCTGCTGGTGACTCGTATCCCGGCGATCCAGGACCGGTACGGGGTGTCCGACGCGTTGCTGCCGGCCTTCCTCGCCGCCGTGCCGATCCTGGCCGGTGCGGGGAGCGTGGCGACCGAGCGACTGGTGAAGCGGATACCGCCCAGCTTGGTGCTGCGCTGGTCCCAGCCGGTGGTGTTCCTCGCGCTGTTGGGAGTCGCGGCCGGCGACCGCATGGTCGAGCTGGCGGTGGCGCTCGGGGCGTTCGGGCTGGCGGTGGGAGCCCTGGACGCCTCCATGAACATGCTCGGGGTGAGCCTTCAGCGGTCGTACGGGCGCAGCATCATGCTGAGTTTCCATGCCGCGTACAGCCTGGGCGGGATCGTCGGGGCGTCCCTCGCGTGGGTCGGGGCGCGCTGGGATCTCGCGCTGTTCGTGTCGTATCTGCCGGTCGTGGTGGTGCTGTTGCCGGCCGCGCTGGTGGGGAGCCGGTGGTACGCGGACGGGGAGCCCGCGGACGAGCCGGTGCGGGACAAGGCCGCCGAGGGGGCGGTGAGCGGGGTCGGGTTCAAGCTGCTGCTGCCGCTGTGTCTGGTGATGACCTTCGCGTACATCGGGGACTCGACGGTCTCCAACTGGAGTGCCAAGTACCTTCAGGACGTGCTGGGCAGCAGTGAGCAGCTGGCCACTGTGCCGTACAACGTCTACATGGTGACGACCCTGCTCGGGCGGGCCATCGGGGACTTCGGGGTGCGGCGGTTCGGGGCCGTGCTGGTGGTGCGGGTCGGCGCGGTGGTGGCCGCCGCGGGGTTCGCGGTGGTGGCCGTGGCGCCGGGGGGCTGGGTGGGGATGCTCGGGTTCACCCTGGTCGGGCTGGGGCTGTGTGTGCTGGTGCCGCAGACCTTCGCCGCGGCGGGCCGGCTGTTCCCGGGGGCGTCCGACGCGGCCGTTGCCCGGCTGAATGTGTTCAACTATGTGGGCTTTTTGATCGGTTCGCCGTTGGTGGGAGCCCTGGGCGATGCGTGGAGCTATCGCGGGGCGATGTTTGTGCCGATGGTGTTGGTGCTGGTGACGCTCGTGTACGCCCGGTCGTTCGACACTCAACCGGACCGATACGGTGGCGGGCATGAGCGGCCGCGCACAGCTGATGTGGGACGAGGCAGTAACGGGCTATGACTTCGGCCCGGACCATCCGATGGATCCGGTCCGGCTCGCGCTGACCCGGGGACTGGTGGACGCCTTCGGGCTCGACCGGGACGTGGACGTGGTCGCGGCGAAGGCGGCCGGGGAGTCGACCCTGAAGCTGGTCCACCGGGAGGACTACATCACCGCCGTGAAAGCGGCTTCGGTGAATCCGGGGGAGGCGGACGGGGCGTACGGGATCGGGACGCTCGACGATCCGGCGTTCGCCGGGATGCACGAGGTGTCCGCGCTCATCGCAGGGCAGTCCGTGGGCGCCGCGGAGGCCGTGTGGCGGGGGGAGGCCCTGCACGCGGTGAACTTCGCGGGGGGACTGCACCATGCCATGCCCGGTGGCGCGTCCGGATTCTGCATCTACAACGACGCGTCGCTCGCCATCGCCCGGCTGCTGGAGCTGGGGGCGGAGCGGGTGGCTTACGTGGACGTCGACGTGCATCACGGCGACGGGGTGCAGGCCGCGTTCTGGGAGGATCCGAGGGTACTGACGATCTCGCTGCACGAGCATCCGCGGACGCTGTTCCCGCAGACCGGTTGGCCCGAGGAGACCGGGGCCGCGGGGGCCGCGGAGGGGTCGGCGGTGAACGTGGCCCTTCCGGCGGGGACCGGGGACGCGGGGTGGCTGCGGGCGTTCCACGCGGTGGTGCCGGAGCTGATCGCCGATTTCCGGCCGCAGGTGCTGGTGACCCAGCACGGGGCCGATACGCACTTCGAGGATCCGCTGGCGCATCTCGCCGTGTCGCTGGACGCGCAGCGGGCCGTGCAGGTGGCCTGCCACGAGCTGGCGCACGAGTACGCCGACGGGCGGTGGGTGGCGCTCGGCGGTGGCGGGTACGCGGTGGTGGATGTGGTGCCGCGGTCCTGGACGCATCTGGTGGGGATCGCGGCGGGGCGGGAGATCGCTCCGGAGACCGTGATTCCCGAGGGGTGGCGGCAGCAGGTGTTCGCTCGTACGCGGCAGTTGGCGCCGATGCGGATGACCGATGGGCGGTGGCCGGTTCAGTGGGCCGAGTGGGAGGCGGGGTACGACCCCGCGGATCGGCTGGATCAGGCTGTGCTGGCGGCTCGGAGGGCGGTGTATCCGTTGCGGGGGCTGCTGGCGTAGCGGGGGTGCGCGTGGGTGGGGTTCGCCCCCGCCGCCCCTTCCCGTCTCCGGGGGGCTCTGCCCCCTGGACCCCCGGTCGGCCCCTGAAGGGCCTTGTCCTCAAGCGCCGGACGGGCTGAAGGGGCCGGCCTTTACGCCGATTGTGCGGCTTTTCCCCGATTCCTGCGGTGCGGGCGGGTGTTGTCCGTAAGCATCGCTTCCGTGGTGTCCATCGGGGTTCTGCGTGAGCATCTTGTCGCCGCTCGGCTGGCGGGGGTCGTGGCCACCACCCGGGAGGTCAGTCTGCGGAGTTACCGGCTCTTCGCCGCCCGCGATCCCCGGGTGCTGATGGGCATCGATCCTCAAGCGGACTGGGCGGCGCGGGACTTGGTCGCGCTCATGGCCGAGAAGTGCGGGGTTTCCGGCGATCCGCTGCTCGTCGAAGGGCATGATGTGATCGATCCTGAGCGGACGCTCTCCGCTCTGGACGCGTTCGCGGCCCGGATCGGTGCGGTCGCCCGGCGCGGCGGACCCGTGCTGCTCGGCACCGGACACCCGCATCGACTGCTCGGTTTCTACGCCGACTTGGCGGACGCTCTCTCGGCGGTCGGATGTACCGTACTCACACCCGCGCAGGGTCGCTGTGTCGACATAACGACCCGGTTCGGTCTACGTACGCACAACCTTGACTACGTACGAGGAGTCGCGCTGGTACGCGCGCCCGGGTCCGTGGGCTCCGGTGGTGAGCCGGGCGCACACACCCACTCGCCGCTCCCGGTTCGTACCGTGCTGGCGGCGGCCGCGGAGGCCGGCGGGCCCATGCCGGAGCTTGTGATCGGGGATCACGGGTGGGTCTGCGGGGCAGGTCAGCTGGGGTATGAGGCCATTGGTCTGGCCGATACCGATGATCCGGCGCTCTTCGTGGGGGAGGCCGAGGGGGTCGTGTCCGTGGCCGTTCCACTTGATGACGCTGTGCGGTCCGATTACTACCGGCCGCTTACCCGCTACGTACTCAATCGAGCGTGTCTGTCACAGTAGGCCGCCGATGGGTGCACCTCTTCCCCACTCGCATCACCCGCCCCTACATTGGGGAGTGAGCACGCAACGACGAAGAGTCACCGGAAGGGGAAGCCGGTGGCCGTCGAGTGCGGAAGGTTCAGGTGTGTCATGGCTGCAGCAGGCGAGAGGCCTCTGAACGAGGTTCAGTTCCTTACCGTGGCGGAAGTCGCCTCGGTGATGCGAGTGTCGAAGATGACCGTGTACCGGCTGGTGCACAGCGGTCATCTGCCCGCGATCCGGGTGGGGCGGTCCTTCCGCGTCCCGGAGCAAGCGGTGCACGAGTACCTCCGCGAGAGCTATGTGGGGGTGGAAACCGCCTGACGGCAAGGGGTGCGGGGAGATCCTCGGGGTACCGCCGGATCTCCCCCGACCGCCTCGATTACGACCTCAGCGCTCGGGCGGGTAGGCTAGCCCCTCGTAGGTCGTGTGGGCCCATGGCGCCCAAACACCGAGTGATGAGAAGTGAGCGAGGGTAGTCGTGGGCTCTGTTATCAAGAAGCGGCGCAAGCGGATGGCCAAGAAGAAGCACCGCAAGCTGCTCAAGCGCACGCGCGTTCAGCGTCGCAACAAGAAGTAAGTTCGCGACGCGAGCCGCGAGAGCGTATGTGTGGCCCCCCACCGGATTGATTCGGTCGGGGGCCATACGCGTTTTTCGTGCGGTGTGCGGCGGGTCGGATGGCGTGCGCCGCTCCGCACACCGGTATGGCTTGGTCTGTTCCTACGTCCACAGGTGTCGTCACCTCGTGCAGTGGGTGGTCATCACAGCGCAACACCAACCCGCTAGGTTGGGACGCATCCTGGAAGGAAGGCGCTGATCTTGGGCAAGGTCGTGCTCGTGACCGGAGTGGCCCGCCAGCTGGGGGGCCGGTTCGTCCGGCGGATCCAGCGTGACCCGCAGGTGGACCGGGTCGTGGCGGTGGACGCGGTGCCGCCCGAGCACCATCTGGGCGGCGCGGACTTCGTGCTGGCCGACCTCCGGCAGCCCACCATCGCGCGGGTGCTGGCCGAGACGGGCGCCGACACGGTCGTTCACCTGGACGTGACGGGGACGGCGCTCGGCAGCGGCAGCCGGACCGCGGTCAAGGAGACCAACGTCATCGGCACCATGCAGCTGCTCGGGGCCTGCCAGAAGTCGCCGACGGTGAAGCGGCTCGTGGTGAAGTCCAGTACCAATGTGTACGGGTCGGCGCCGCGCGATCCGGCCGTGTTCACCGAGACCACCCCGCCCAAGTCCCTGCCCAGCGGCGGCTTCGCGAAGGACGCGGTCGAGGTCGAGGGGTACGTGCGCGGCTTCGCGCGACGCCGGCCGGACGTGGCGGTGTGCGTGCTGAGGTTCGCCAACATCCTGGGCCCGGTCGCCGATACGCCGCTCGCCGCCTACTTCTCGCTGCCCGTCCTGCCGACCGTCTTCGGCTACGACCCGCGGCTTCAGTTCGTGCACGAGGACGATGTGATCGAGGTGTTGCGGATCGCCTCGCACGAGCCGGAGCGCGGCACCCTCAACAGCGGCACCTTCAACATCGCCGGGGACGGGGTCCTGCTGCTGTCGCAGTGCTCGCGACGGCTCGGCCGGCCCACCGTGCCGCTGCTGCTGCCCGCCGTCACCTGGGCGGGCTCGATGGTCCGCACGCTCGGTATGACGGACTTCTCGCCCGAGCAGATCCGGTTGCTCACCCACGGCCGGGTCGTGGCGACGGACCAGATGCGGGAGACCCTCGGCTTCCGGCCGAAGTTCACGACGGCGGAGACCTTCGCGGACTTCGCCCACAGCCGCGGACCCGGACTGCTCCCGCCGGAGGCCCTCGCGGGGGCCGTCGACCGGATCGCCGCGCTGTCCCTCCCGGACAGCCCTCACCCCCCGACGCAGAGCGCCAACTGAGGAGCGCATCAACGATGGCGGATGCCAAGGTCATTCCCTTCGACGACGACCGGTCCCGCTCGGGTGCCGTACCGCGTCCCGCGCGGCGCCGGAGCACGGGGAGCCGGCGTGCCGGCATGGAGCCCGCGCCGGTACGTGAGGTCCAGCCCCTGCCCAGCAGGGCTCCCGCGCACGATGATGTTCCTGTGACCCCTGAGAAGCAGCAGCCGCAACAGGACGGCGGCGGCCTGGAACGGCGCATCGCCGGCGGCCTGTCGTTCCTGCGCCGCCGCCTCACCGGGGACTACGAGGTCGACGACTTCGGCTACGACGAGGAGCTGACCGACCAGGTCCTGATGTCGCTGCTGCGCCCGGTGTACGAGAAGTACTTCCGGGTCGAGGTGAAGGGCGTGGAGAACATCCCGGCCGAGGGCGGCGCGCTGATCGTGGCGAACCACTCCGGGACGCTGCCGCTGGACGGCCTGATGATGCAGGTCGCCGTGCACGACAACCATCCCGCGGGCCGGCATCTGCGGCTGCTCGCGGCGGACCTGGTCTTCATGCTGCCGGTGGTCAACGAACTCGCCCGCAAGCTCGGCCACACGCTGGCCTGCGCGGAGGACGCCGAGCGGCTGCTCGGCCAGGGCGAACTGGTCGGGGTGATGCCGGAGGGCTTCAAGGGCATCGGCAAGCCCTTCGGGGAGCGGTACAAGCTCCAGCGCTTCGGCCGGGGCGGCTTCGTCTCCACGGCGCTGCGCCAGGGCGCTCCGATCATCCCGTGCTCGATCGTGGGCGCCGAGGAGATCTACCCGATGATCGGCAACGCCAAGACGCTGGCCCGGGTGCTCGGTTTCCCGTACTTCCCGCTGACCCCGACCTTCCCCTGGCTGGGTCCGCTGGGCGCGATCCCGCTGCCGACGAAGTGGACGATCCAGTTCGGTGAGCCGATCCGTACGGACGGCTATCCGCCGGAGGCGGCCGAGGACCCGATGCTGATGTTCAACCTGACCGACCAGGTCAGGGAGCAGATCCAGCACACCCTCTACAAGCTGCTGGTGCAGCGCAGGTCGGTCTTCTTCTGATCCCGGCAGAGCCGCCGAAAACAGAAGAAACGTTTATACGGCAATGGGGGCGCCCTTCTCAGGAAGGGCGCCCCCATTGCCGTGTGCTCCGCTAGTCCGCGTCCTCCGCGTCGATACCGAGCCCGGGGAGCAGGCCCGGGAGCAGCGGCGGCAGTGTCACATCCGGCTCCGGGAGCGGTGTGGTCCCGGTGGACGGGGTGGTGGTGCCGGTGCTGTCCTGCGGCGGGTCGAGCAGGCCGCCGGTGCTGCCGCCGAGCAGGCCGTCGTCCTCGGTGGCGGAGCCGCCCGCGGACTTGCTGGGGCCGGTGCTGCTCGACTCCCGGCTGTCGGAGCCGCTGGTGCCGCTGCTGGGAGTGGTCGAGCGGTCCGTGCCGGCGGAGTCGGTGGCGGACGGACCGGAGCCGCCGCGTCGCCTGCCGTCGTCGCCCTGGACGGGCTGTTCGGGCAGCAGGGACTGGAGCGGCGCGACTTCCTCGTCTATGGCGTCGAAGACCGACGACACCTGGTCGCCGACGTCCCCGAGCTGGACGGGGAGGCGGTCGCGCAGGGCGCCCCAGGTGTCGCGGTGCGAGTGGGAGAAGGCGGAGAGCGCCTGGATGGGGCCGAGGGAGTCCGGGTCGGCCGCGTACGCGGCGGAGAGCAGCCGGTGGCCCTCGGAGGCGTCGTGGTGCATGCCGGACAGGGCGCGGCGGATCTCGGCGAGGGACTCGTGGTCGAGGTGGCCGCTGCGCCCGCGCTCCATCAGCCGGCGGGCCTCGTTCAGGCGGGTGGACGCCTGGTCGAGGAAGACCCGGCCGCGCTCGCTGTCCCCGTCGGCCAGACCGCGCTTGAAGTCCTCGATGCCCCGCTTGAGGCCGTAGAGCGAGTCGCCGGGCAGGGCGTCGCCGCTGGCCGCGGCCACTCCGCCGAAGGCTCCGGCGGCCACACCGACGCTGAGTCCGCCCGCGGCCAGGCCCTTGGTGAGCCGGGAGCGCGGTCGCAGTTTGCCCAGTGGGCTCGCCCGGTGCGCACCTTTGGCCCGACGGGAACGCTGCTCGGGTACCGAAGTGTCCGCCTCGCCTCCTGCGCCCTCCAGCAGCATGGCCTCCATCGCGGCCACGAGCTGGGCTCGCTGGACGACCTTGACCTCGGGGTCCAGTTCCGGCTTGGGCAGCGCGCCGAGACCGGACGTGAGGGCCAGCAGTCGGCCCTCCTCGGTCTGTCGGGCGGCAGCATGGGCCGGTTCCGATCCCTCGGACTGCTCGGCCGCCGGGCCCCGGTCGGACTCTTCCTCCAGGGCCTGGGCGAAGGCGTTCGCCCGCCGGTGCGCCGATACGTTCGCGATCACTGGCGGCACCTCCTCTCGTCATGACGGTCGACTCCCCAGGGGGTCCTGAGGGTTGCACGCCCGGACCGCGTCCACACGATCGGGTGACCGGAGGCGGCCGGGCAGTGACCACAGGGAGCCTGCATCCCGCACAACGAGCGTCGCGGCACTTGGGTTACGCGCGGCGGATGATCGGATCGGGGAGTCAACGGACTTTCACGGAAAGCGAGTTGGTCGCTACGGAGCGTGCCCGGTCAGCGGGCGTCGTCCGGAAGGAGCCGGGCGAGGGTGCGGACCGCCCGGTACTGGAGGGTCTTGATGGCCCCCTCGTTCTTGCCCATGACCCGCGCGGTCTCGGCGACGGAGAGCCCCTGGAGGAAGCGGAGCGTGACGCACTCCTGCTGCTGGGGGTTGAGCCGTCGCACGGCGTCGAGCAGGGCCGCGTTGGAGAGCGACTCCAGCACCGAGTCCTCGGGGGAGCGCTCGACCTCGTTGGCGTCGAGCATCTCGCCGGTGGTGACCTCCAGCCGGAAACGGCTGGACTTGAAGTGGTCGGCGACCAGGTTGCGGGCGATGGTCACCAGCCAGGCGCCGAAGTCGCGGCCCTGCCAGGTGAAGGTGCCGATCCGGCGCAGGGCCCGCAGAAAGGTCTCGCTGGTGAGGTCCTCGGCGGTGGCCTTCCCGCCGACCCGGTAGTAGATGTACCGGTAGACCGTGTCGCTGTACTGGTCGTAGAGGCGCCCGAACGCGTCGGCCTCGCCGGCCTGCGCCCGTTCCACGAGGTCCATCATCCGGGCGCTGTCGCTGTCGGCGGCCGGACGCCGCGCGGTGGTGGCGCCGGTCGCGCGCCCGCGTCTGCCGACGGCGGCACCGCCTTCGGCGAGCGCGTAGCAGGGGCCGACGGGTGCGGCGGCCACGGCGAGGGCGGGGACGGCGTACGCGGTGGGGACGAAGCCGCGCAGCAATTCCTGGACCGTTGCGCGCAGATTAGCCAGGCCCGAGGCGTCAACCCCGACGTGTGGGTACACGGGACTCCCAGAGGCAGAGCTTCCATCACGTGCAGTACGGGACCGTTCACCCGTCGTAGCGACGGAGGGGTACCGGATTGCGTCTGAGGAGAATAACGCTTCGTGCAGGCACTGCTACACCCAGTTGCTCAAATCATCGATTACGTCGCTTCTGTAGCCGATTGATGCTCGATCAAGTGGCGCAGAGTGACAGTTTGTTGATCGATTCGGCTCGTATTCCGGGTGGGTCCGGGGCGTGTTGTGGCAGTGCTCCGACAAAAGGACTGGATGGGGGTTCAGCGGGGTACGCCGGTTGGATTGGCCGCGTTTCGCGGCGCGGTCGGCGATCTCCTGGAGCGGCGCGGTCTGGCGGTCAGCGCCGGCGCCTGCTCAGGGCGATGGCCGCGGCCGTGCCGCCGGCGACCGCGCCGACCCCGGCGGCGGCCGGGATGCCGACCTTCGCGGCCTTGCGTCCCGTGCGGTAGTCGCGCAGCCGCCAGTCCTGGTCCCGGGCGTGCCGGCGCAGCTTGGTGTCCGGGTTGATGGCGTAGGGGTGGCCGACCAGGGACAGCATCGGGATGTCGTTGTGGCTGTCGCTGTAGGCGGCGCAGCGCGAGAGGTCCAGGCCCTCGCCGGAGGCCAGCGCGCGGACCGCCTCGGCCTTGGCCGGGCCGTGCAGGGGCTCGCCGACCAGCTTGCCGGTGTAGACGCCGTCCACCGACTCGGCGACCGTGCCCAGCGCGCCCGTCAGGCCGAGGCGGCGGGCGATCACCTGGGCGATCTCCACCGGGGCCGCCGTCACGAGCCACACCTTCTGGCCCGCGTCGAGGTGGGCCTGGGCGAGGGCGCGGGTACCGGGCCAGATGCGCTCGGCCATGTACTCGTCGTAGATCTCCTCGCCGATGGACTGCAGCTCGGCGACGCGGTGGCCCTTGACGATGGACAGCGCGGAGTCCCGGGCGTCCTGCATGTGCTCGGGGTCCTCGATGCCGGCCAGCCGGAACCACGCCTGCTGCCAGGCGAACCGGGCCAGGTCGCGGGTCTCGAAGAACTTCCGCTTGTACAGGCCGCGCCCGAAGTGGAAGATCGCGGCGCCCTGCATCACGGTGTTGTCGAGGTCGAAGAAAGCGGCGGCCTTGTCGTCGCCGAGCACCGGGAATTCCGGTTCCGCTTCCGGCGGGGACTCCGGTGCCGCCTCGGGCACCGACTTGCGCGCGGCCTCCGCCGAGGCCTCGCCTGCCAACACGCTCCGCGCCGTGGCGGAGCGCCTACGGGGAGTGAGCCATCCGAGAGCGGCCATGGCGTGAGCATAGCCATTCCGCCCGGTGCAACCGGAGCCGAGAGGTTCGAGGGCTGTGAACTCTCCGCGACCGTGTCGTTAAAGAACTGATCCGGCAGGGGCGTCGTCCGCCGGTTTCCCGGGGTCCCCGTCATCCTCCGCCCCGCGGTCCGCCGTCGCGCGAGAATGGCCGACATGAGTCCCATCTTTCGCCGTAAGCGGGTCACGCCACCCGGGGAGCGGCTCGTCACCCTGATCCGCAAGCCCGGCTGCCATCTGTGTGATGACGCACAATTGGTGATCGAGAAGGTGTGCGCGGAACTCGGCGTCCCCTGGGAGCGGAAGGACATCACCCAGGACCCCCAACTCCACGACCAGTACTGGGAACAGATCCCCGTCGTACTCGTCGACGGCGAGCAGCACACCTTCTGGCGGGTGAACGAGGACCGCCTCCGCGCGGCGCTTTCCGGTACTGACTGAGCAGTCCAACTTGCGGCGGATCTGACTTAGGATCGTCGGCGAACTGGTCTCGGGGGCGGGGATCGTTGAGGAGAGTGTGCGGTTTTGCCCCCAAGACAGCAGGAGCGATGGTGCCTGAGCACCGGTTCCGCGCCGGCGCGGCGGGGGCGCGTGACCCCGGTCACGTTGGCCGGGCAAATCGGACACCATCTTTGTGCACGCGTTCACAAAGACATAGCCTGCATTCGACGGGGCGGTCTGGGGACGCATGACCGCCCACAGCCCCGCTCTACCCGCAGGAGCACCGTGGCAACTGGCCGAACTCACCGACCGGCGACCCGTAGCCGAGGGATTCCCGAGGCCACCGTCGCCAGGCTTCCGCTGTACCTTCGCGCGCTGACCGCACTGTCGGAGCGCTCGGTGCCCACGGTCTCCTCCGAGGAGCTCGCGGCCGCGGCGGGGGTCAACTCCGCCAAGCTCCGCAAGGACTTCTCCTACCTGGGCTCCTACGGGACGCGTGGTGTGGGTTACGACGTCGAGTATCTCGTGTACCAGATCTCCCGTGAACTGGGGCTCACCCAGGACTGGCCGGTTGTGATCGTCGGTATCGGTAACCTCGGCGCCGCGCTGGCCAACTACGGCGGCTTCGCCTCGCGCGGTTTCCGCGTCGCGGCGCTGATCGACGCCGATCCCGCGATGGCCGGAAAGCCCGTGGCCGGCATCCCCGTGCAGCACACCGACGACCTTGAGCGGATCATCGAGGACAACGGCGTGTCCATCGGTGTCATCGCCACCCCGGCCGGTGCCGCGCAGCAGGTGTGCGAGCGGCTGGTCGCCGCCGGCGTCACCTCCATCCTGAACTTCGCGCCGACCGTGCTGAACGTCCCGGACGGCGTCGACGTGCGCAAGGTCGACCTCTCCATCGAGCTTCAGATCCTCGCCTTCCACGAGCAGCGCAAGGCCGGCGAGGAGGCCGCGGCCGCCGACGGCGCCGCCCCGGCCCCCGCCGTGCGCGGCCGGTCCGGCGACAAGGGACCCGACGGGGACGTACCCGCCGTGATGCCGGCATGAGCCTCCTCGTCGTGGGCCTCAGCCACCGCAGCGCCCCGGTCAGCGTGCTGGAGCGGGCCGCGCTGAGCGCGGACGCCCAGATCAAGCTGCTCCAGGACACGGTCGCCGCCGAGCCGGCCACCGAGGCCGCGGTGCTGGCCACCTGCAACCGCATCGAGCTGTACGCCGACGTCGACAAGTTCCACGCCGGGGTCGCCGAGCTGTCGACGCTGCTGGCCCAGCACAGCGGTGTGGGGCTGGACGAGCTGACTCCGTACCTGTACGTGCACTACGAGGACCGGGCCGTCCACCACCTGTTCTCGGTGGCCTGCGGTCTGGACTCGATGGTCGTCGGCGAGGGCCAGATCCTCGGTCAGATCAAGGACTCGCTGGCCCGCGCGCAGGACCTGCACACCGCCGGACGCCTGCTGAACGACCTGTTCCAGCAGTCCCTGCGGGTCGGCAAGCGCGCCCACTCCGAGACCGGCATCGACCGCGCCGGCCAGTCCCTGGTCACCTTCGGCCTGGAGCAGCTCGCCCGGGGCACGCAGGTGCAGGACTGGGCGCGCGGGAAGAAGGCGCTGGTCATCGGCGCCGGGTCGATGTCCTCGCTGGCCGCGGCGACGCTCGCGCGGGCCGGGGTCGCCGAGATCGTGATCGCGAACCGTACGGCCGACCGGGCCGAGCGGCTGGTGGAGATCCTCCGTGAGGGCGGGGCCGGTGCGCGTGCGGTTTCCATCGGCTCGGTCGCCGATGAACTGACACGTGCCGATGTCGTCGTGTCCTGCACGGGGGCCACGGGGCTGGTGCTCGGGGCGGATTCGGTCGCGACGGCGCTGGTCGGCCGTGAGGGAGTCGCGCAGCCCGGCGCCGACGAGGTGCCTCCCCCGGAGGGGGCACCCCCAGCGCCCACCCGCGCCGCCCAAGCGGCACGACTGCATGCCGGCTTGGTGGCAGGTGACGAGAACTGTCCGTTGGATCTCGCAGCTGTGCAGGGCGGCTTCTCCGTGATGGGAGAAGAGGCCGTCGCCGGGATGGACGCCGCCACGCTGGAGCAGCACGCCGCGTGGGTGGACAACGGGATTCCGCGCCCGTACAGCCCCGCCGACGAGTCCGAGGCCATCGCCGCGCTCGCCGCCACCGTCGCCACGGTTGGGCGGATCCCGGAGCGGCGCAGGCCCGAGGCGGTCACCGAGCCGCCCCGGCCCGAGCCCGTGCTCTTCCTGCTCGACCTCGCCATGCCGCGCGACATCGACGCCGCCGTGCACCGACTGACCGGCGTGCGGCTGGTCGACATCGAGTCGCTCGCCGACGCCTCCGCGGACGCCCCGATGGCGACCGACGTGGACCAGGTGCGCCGTATCGTCTCCGACGAGGTCGCCGCCTTCGGGGCGGCGCTGCGGGCCGCGCACATCACGCCGACCGTGGTCGCCCTGCGCACCATGGCCGCGGACGTCGTCGCCGGTGAGATCGCCCGGCTCGAAGGGCGGCTGCCCGGTCTCGACGACAAGCACCGCAGCGAGATCACCCAGACCGTGAAGCGCGTCGTGGACAAGCTCCTGCACGCGCCGACCGTACGGGTCAAGCAGCTCGCGGCCGAACCCGGCGGCGCCGGGTACGCGGACGCGCTGCGGACCCTGTTCGACCTCGACCCCGAGACGGTGGCCGCCGTCTCCCGGGCCGAGGACAGCACCGAGAAGGACCGAGGGCCGGCATGAAAGACAAGGCACTGAGGCTCGGGACCCGGCGGAGCAAGCTCGCCATGGCCCAGTCCGGGCAGGTGGCGGACGCCGTGAGCCAGGTGACCGGACGGCCCGTGGAGCTCGTCGAGATCACCACGTACGGCGACGTCTCCCGGGAGTCGCTCGCCCAGATCGGCGGTACCGGCGTCTTCGTCACCGCGCTGCGCGACGCGCTGCTGCGCGGCGAGGTCGACTTCGCGGTGCACTCCCTGAAGGACCTGCCGACCACGCAGCCCGAGGAACTCGCGCTGGCCGCCGTGCCGCTGCGCGAGGACCCGCGGGACGTGATCGTCGCCCGGGACGCGCTGAAGCTGACCGACCTGCCCCGCGGGGCGCGCATCGGCACCGGTTCGCCGCGCCGCATGGCCCAGCTCAACGCGTACGCCCGCGCCCACGGCCTGGACTTCGAGACGGTCCCGATCCGGGGCAACGTCGACACCCGCATCGGCTTCGTCCGGGACGGCGAGCTGGACGCGGTGGTACTCGCCGCGGCCGGCCTGAACCGCATCGGCCGGAGCGACGAGGTGACCGACTTCCTGTCGGTCGACACGGTTCTGCCCGCCCCCGGCCAGGGGGCCCTGGCGATCGAATGCACCGCGGACAACGCGGACCTGATCGCCGCGCTCGGAGAGCTCGACGACCCGTTCACCCGGGCCGCCGTGACCGCCGAGCGGTCCCTGCTCGCCGCCCTGGAGGCCGGTTGCAGTGCCCCTGTGGGCGCGCTGGCCGACCTGCTGGCCGACGGGCAGATTGTCAAGGAAATGCGCCTGCGCGGCGTCGTCGGCACGACCGACGGTTCGCGCACGGTGCAGCTGTCCACCACCGGTCCCGTGCCCGAGACGCACGACCAGGCGCTTGCGCTCGGTCGCGAACTCGCCACCGAGATGCTCGCGCAGGGCGCGGCCGGTCTGATGGGGGAGCGAGCACAGTGAGCCCCACCACCCTTTCCGCCGGCCTCGAACACGGTCACGTCACCTTCCTCGGTGCCGGACCCGGGGATCCGGGACTGCTGACTCTGCGCGCCGTCGAGGCGCTGGCCAACGCGGACGTCCTCGTCGCCGAGCCCGAGGTGCTCGACGTCGTACGCGTCCACGCCAGGTCGGGCGTCGCCGTCGTGGACACGGATCCCTCGTCGGATCCGGATCCGGGCGCAGGCACGCCTCAGCTGACGGTTGTTGACGGTTCGTCAACCACCGTTGGGGCACCCGCCGCGCGGGATGCCGCACATCTTGTCATGGAGGCCGCGCGGGGCGGCAGGCGGGTCGTGCGTGCGGTGTCCGGGGACCCCGGACTCGACGCCTACGCCGCCGAGGAGATGCTGGCGTGCGCCGCCGCCGGGGTGCCCTTCGAGGTCGTCCCCGGGGTCGCGGCCGCCGTCGGTGTACCCGCGTACGCCGGTGTGCCGCTGCGCGACGCGCACGGCGCGGACGTCCGGTTCGTGGACGCCCGCACCGCCTCCGACCGGTGCTGGACGGAGGTGGGTGCCT
The DNA here is from genome assembly GCF_040653275.1 of Streptomyces sp. NPDC048002. Lineage (NCBI taxonomy): Bacteria > Bacillati > Actinomycetota > Actinomycetes > Kitasatosporales > Streptomycetaceae > Streptomyces > Streptomyces sp. NPDC048002. The sequence goes on from NZ_JBEZNL010000067.1 coordinate 15,532, forward strand.
CGGACGGGACGGTCGTCGTCTCCACGAGCCTCGACTCCGTGGCCGCCGCCGCCGGAGAACTGGTCGCCGCCGGCCGCAAGCCGGACACCCCGATGACGGTCACCGTCGCCGGTACGACGACCCGGCAGCGGACCTGGACCGCGACGCTCGGCACGATCGCGCAGACGCTGAAGCAGGCGAAGGTGCTGCCGTCCCCGGACGGCGGCCGGCCGGTCATAGCCGTGGTCGGTGAACGGTCCGCCGCGGCTCAGCGTGAGCAGCTCTCCTGGTTCGAGTCCAAGCCGCTGTTCGGCTGGCGGGTGCTCGTGCCGCGCACCAAGGAGCAGGCGGCCTCCCTCTCCGACCAGCTCCGCTCCTACGGCGCGGTCCCGCACGAGGTGCCGACCATCGCCGTCGAGCCGCCGCGCACGCCCCAGCAGATGGAGCGCGCCGTCAAGGGCCTCGTCACCGGCCGCTACGAGTGGATCGCCTTCACCTCGGTCAACGCGGTCAAGGCCGTGCGCGAGAAGTTCGAGGAGTACGGGCTCGACGCGCGTGCCTTCGCCGGGATCAAGGTCGCCGCGGTCGGCGAGCAGACCGCCAACGCGCTGATCGCGTTCGGTGTGAAGCCGGACCTCGTGCCCTCGGGCGAGCAGTCCGCCGCCGGCCTCCTGGAGGACTGGCCGCCCTACGACCCGGTCTTCGACCCGATCGACCGGGTGTTCCTGCCGCGCGCCGACATCGCCACGGAGACCCTGGTCGCCGGGCTGATCGAGCTGGGCTGGGAGGTCGACGACGTCACGGCCTACCGGACCGTGCGCGCGTCGCCGCCGCCGGCGGAGACCCGCGAGGCGATCAAGGGCGGCGGCTTCGACGCGGTGCTCTTCACCTCGTCCTCCACCGTGCGCAACCTCGTCGGCATCGCCGGCAAGCCGCACAACGTCACCGTGATCGCCTGTATCGGTCCGGCCACCGCCAAGACCGCGGAGGAGCACGGGCTGCGGGTGGACGTGATGGCTCCCGAGCCGTCCGTGCACAAGCTGGCCGAGGCCCTCGCGGACTTCGGCGCCCGCCGCCGGGCCTCCGCGCTGGAGGCCGGGGACCCGGTCACCCGGCCGAGCGAACGCCGGCCCGGGGCGCGCAGGCGCCGGTCGACGACCTGACCCGCCCGTCTCGGGGCCCGCTCCTTTTCGGGGGCGGGCCCCGAGTCTTTCCGCCGCCTCAGCCGCGGGCCGCGTGCGGTAGGAAGGCGGTCCAGGTGGTGGGGGTGAGGGTGAGGCGGGGGCCGTCGGGGTTCTTGGAGTCCCGGACGAGGATGCGGGCGGGGGTGGTGGCTACCTCGACGCAGTCGGGGCCCTCGTCGGTGCTGTAGCTGCTCTTTATCCACTCCAGCCTGCCGTCGGCAGAGGGCTTGAGGGTCATGTCTCTCCCAGCACTTTCTCGATGAGGGCCGTCGACTCTCTCGGGTCGAGAGCTTGTGCCCGGATGGTCCCATAGCGCATGTCGAGCAGTTGGACCTCTCGCGGATCCGCGATCACCCGGCTGATGTGCTGGACTTCGACATGGCCGACGGTGCTGCCGTCCCTGAGCCTGAGCAGCCGGAAGGAACCGGCCAGGCCGGAGTTCACCTCCCGGCTCAGCGGGAGTACTTGGAGATCGATGTTGCGGAACTCGGCCACTTCCAGGAGCCGTTCCAACTGGCGCCGCATCACCGGCTTGCCCCCGATGGGCCGTCGGAGCGTCGACTCGCACTGGACGAAGCTGAAGAAGGGCCGGGCCGTCGCCGCGTCGATGATCTTCTGGCGGGACACGCGGGCCGTGAGCCTCTGTTCCAGTTCGTCGGAGCTGAAGGGCGGGCGCCGCCCGCCGAAGACGGCGCTCGCGTACTCCTCGGTCTGCAACAACCCGTGAACCACCGAGTTGTTGTACGCGCACAGCTCGACGGCGTCCGCCTCCAGCCGCTTGAGGTCCCGCACCTTCTTCGGGTACCGGACTTCCGCCAGGTCCTCCTTCAGGGCCGCGATCCTGCCCTGTGCGCCGAGGACCTCGTCCGCGCGGTCCAGGTACTCGGGGCGGGGGATGCGTACGCCTCGTTCCACCGCCGAGACCAGGTCCCCTCCGTAGCCGATGGCCGCGCCGAACTCGGCCTGGGTGAAGCCCGACGCCTCGCGCCACAGCTTCAACTGCCGCTGGACGGCCCGGAGCAGGGCGCCCGCCTCCTCGTCCGCCTCGGGACCCTCGTGCCTGTCGTTCACCCTCGCCGCCCTCCGCCCGTGCCACTGTTCACAGATTACGCAGGCGAACTCACGCTGAGTGAGGAATCCCCGGACTGCCCCCGCGCCGACGGGCAGTCGGCAAAGGGGGTGCCGGGACGGGCGTAGCGTAGGTGGCATGACGACGTACGGCTCCTTCCCCGGTACGCGGCCCCGGCGACTGCGCACCACTCCCGTCATGCGGCGCATGGTCGCCGAGACCCGGCTGCACCCGGCCGACTTCATCCTTCCGGCGTTCGTGCGCGAAGGCGTGAGCGAGCCCGTGCCGATCGGCGCGATGCCCGGCGTGGTGCAGCACACCCGGGACAGCCTGAAGAAGGCCGCCGCCGAGGCGGTCGAGGCGGGGATCTCCGGGATCATGCTGTTCGGCGTGCCGGAGGAGTCGAAGAAGGACGCCCTCGGGACCCCCGGCACCGACCCGGACGGGATCCTCCAGGTCGCGCTGCGGGACGTCCGTGCCGAGGTCGGCGACGACCTGCTGGTGATGTCGGACCTCTGCCTCGACGAGACCACCGATCACGGGCACTGCGGCGTGCTGGACGCCGAGGGCCGCGTCGACAACGACGCCACCCTGGAGCGGTACGCCGAGATGGCGCAGGTCCAGGCCGACGCGGGCGCCCATGTCGTCGGGCCGAGCGGAATGATGGACGGGCAGATCGGCGTCGTCCGGGACGCGCTCGACCAGATCGGCCGCGAGGACGTCGCGATCCTCGCCTACACGGTCAAGTACGCATCCGCCTTCTACGGCCCCTTCCGTGAGGCCGTCGGCTCCTCCCTGCGCGGGGACCGCAAGACGTACCAGCAGGATCCCGCCAACGTCCGGGACGCCATGCGGGAGTTGGCGCTGGACCTGGAAGAGGGCGCCGACATGGTGATGGTCAAGCCCGCCGGGCCCTACCTCGACGTCCTCGCCCGGGTCGCCGACGCCTGTGACCTGCCGGTCGCCGCCTACCAGATCTCCGGCGAGTACTCGATGATCGAGGCCGCCGCCGAGAAGGGCTGGATCGACCGGGACCGGGCCATCCTGGAGTCCCTCACCGGGATCAAGCGGGCCGGTGCCAAGAGCATCCTCACCTACTGGGCCGTCGAGGCGGCTCGGATGGTCGACGCGGATCGGTAGCCGGAAGTCCACATCGTGAAAGGGAAGTTGTAGACGGCACGGACTGCCTAGGCTGCGGGCACGAGCCGAACGCAGCCGAAGGAGCCCCCGTCATGACCGCAGCCGTCGCCCCCACGTCCCTGCCGCCCCTGTCGGCGCGTGTCGGAGCGATCGGCGGCTCGCCCGTACGGGACATCCTGGCCGTCACCGCCCGACCCGAGGTGATCAACTTCGCGGGCGGGCTTCCGGCGCCCGAGCTGTTCGACCGGGAGGGCATCGCCGCCGCGTTCCACGAGGTGCTGGAGCGCACGCCCGCGCAGGCGCTCCAGTACTCCACCACCGAGGGCGAGCCCGCGCTGCGGGAGGCCCTCGCCGGCCGGATCGCCGGGCGGGGCCTGCCCACGGTCGCGGACGACCTGCTGATCACGACCGGTTCCCAGCAGGCGCTGTCCCTGCTGGCCACGGCCCTGCTCGACCCCGGTGACACCGTCCTCGTCGAGGACCCCTGTTACCTCGCCGCCCTCCAGGTCTTCGGCCTCGCGGGCGCGAGGGTCGTCGGGGTGCCCACGGACGCCGACGGCGTCGACCCGCAGGCCCTCGCGGAGCTGGTGGTCCGGCACCGGCCCAAGCTCCTCTACACCGTCCCCACCTTCCAGAACCCCACCGGCCGCACCATGCCCGCGGCCCGGCGGGAAGCCGTCGCCTCGGTGGCCGCGCGGCACGGGCTGTGGATCGTCGAGGACGACCCGTACGGCGAGCTGCGCTACGACGGCGCGCCCGTGCCGTGGATCGCGTCCTTCGACGAGGCCGCCGACCGTACCCTCCTGCTCGGCTCCTTCTCCAAGATCATGGCTCCCGGTCTGCGGCTCGGCTGGCTTCGCGCCCCCGCCGCGCTGCGCCGGGCCTGCGCGGTCGCCAAGCAGGCCGCCGACCTGCACACCCCGACCCTCAACCAGCTCGCCGCCGCCCGGTACCTCGATGTGCTCGACGCCCATGTGGCCCGTGTGCGTGCGGTGTACGGCGAGCGCAGGGACGCCATGCTCGCCGCCCTCCCGGGCGCGCTGCCGGCGGGCTCGGTGTGGACCCGCCCCGAGGGCGGCATGTTCCTGTGGGCCCGCCTCCCGGACGGCTACGACACCACCGCACTGCTCCCCGAGGTGGTCCGGCACGACGTCGCCTACGTCCCCGGCGCGCCCTTCTACGCCGCCGACCCTGACCGCTCGACCCTGCGCCTGTGCTTCGTGACGCAGACTCCGGACGAGATCGCGGAGGGGCTGCGGCGACTGGCGAAGGGGCTCGGCGGGGGAGCGTAGGCGCGGGGCGTCGAGGGCGGCGGGCCGGGGGTGCGGAGAGCGGTGGGGCCGGGGGAGCGGGTCAGTCCCACCAGAAGGACCAGATCCGCTCGCCCATCAGTTCCTTCGCGTACTGGCGCAGGCCGTCGTCGTCGTACTGCGCGAGGTTGTCGGGGCAGAAAGCGTAGTGCTCCGCCGCCAGTGCCTCGGCCGTTTCGGGGTCGGCCGGCGGGGCCGCCACGGAGACGTGGAGCGTGTCGAAGCCGAGGGCGACGACCCGGATGCCGAAGCGGTCCTCCCAGGAGCGCAGTACCGCGCAGAGCCGGGCCACGTCGTTCTCGTGGTTGAGCGGGCCGGTCCAGCCCAGCGCGGCCGGTATGTCGGCCGAGCGGCGGGCCGGGACCAGGGCGAGGTGCGGGCTTTCCAGCCATCGGCGGGTGCCGTCGCACAGGGAGTCGGCGATCCGGGCCGCGCAGGTGCCAGGTTCGGAGGTGAGCCGGGCGGCGGGGGCGAGTCCCGGCCAGTCCGGGCCGAACGGCTCGACCAGCTGGGCGAGTTCGTCGTCGAGGTCGCCGTCGCTCTCCCAGCACTCCGCCAGCACGTCCTCGGCGTCGTGGTCGCCGGGGTAGGAGGCTTGGTCCGGCATCAACTGCCAGTTCTCCGGACCTCCTTGACGGTCCTTGAGGTCTATCAGGACCGGGAGCAGGCCGACTTGTGCCGCCTTCCCGCCCAGCGGCGTCCAGTGGCCGGGGCCGGCGGGCGTGTCCGCGTGCCACATCAGCGGTTCCGGCCAGGGGCCGTCGTCCGTCGCGTCGAACAGCCTGCCCGGCGGGAGTTGGAGCCCGAGGGAGCGCCCGCTGGGGTCGGCGGAGAGCGCGGGCAGCGGGTTGGGGAGAGTCGCCATGCCGGTGACTCTAGGGGCGGGCACTGACAGTGGCCGGCAGGGGCTTCGAATGTTTCGGCGACAAACTCCTACTCTGCCGATCATGATGCTTCGGCGGTGCTTGCAGTCCGTGAATTTCGACGCTCGGTAATGGGCTTTGAACTGCGCAAATAATTTGTTCAGAGCCTTTATGATCTCTCCGAATATTTCGAAACATTGACCGAAACTATTGACGCTCGCCATGTGCATACCAAAACTGATGCCGACCTCATCCGACCCATGAGGAGGAAGCACGTCCATGAAGAGCCGCAGTCATTCCGGGCACGGCCCGCTGCACCGGTTCCGGACGCTCGTCCGGGCCCTCTGCGCCGCCGCCCTCGTCGTCACGGCCGCGCTGTCGCTGCCCGGCACCGCGAGCGCCGACACCGTCATCACCAGCAACCAGACCGGCACCGACAACGGTTACTACTACTCGTTCTGGACCGACGGAGGCGGCTCCACCTCCATGACCCTCCGCTCCGGCGGCTCCTACAGCACGCAGTGGAGCAACAGCGGCAACTTCGTCGCCGGCAAGGGGTGGGCCAACGGAGCACGCCGGACCGTCACTTACTCGGGCACCTTCAACCCGTCCGGCAACGCCTACCTGACGCTGTACGGGTGGACCGCCAACCCTCTGATCGAGTACTACATCGTCGACAACTGGGGCACCTACCGGCCCACCGGCACCTTCAAGGGCACGGTCACCAGCGACGGCGGCACGTACGACATCTACGAGACCACCCGGACCAACGCGCCCTCCGTCGAAGGCACCAAGACCTTCAAGCAGTTCTGGAGCGTGCGCCAGTCCAAGCGGACCGGCGGAACCATCACCACCGGCAACCACTTCGACGCCTGGGCGAGCAAGGGCATGACCCTCGGCAGCTTCAACTACTACATGATCATGGCCACCGAGGGCTACCAGAGCAGCGGCAGCTCCAGCATCACCGTCGGCGAGTCCAGCGGTGGCGGCGGTGGCGGTGGCGGCGGGAGTTGCTCCGCGACGCTGTCGGCCGGGGAGAGCTGGAGCGACCGGTACAACCTGAATGTGTCGGTGTCGGGGGCGAGTAACTGGACGGTGACGATGAATGTTCCGTCGCCGCAGAAGGTGCTCGCTACGTGGAACGTCAGCGCGAGCTATCCGTCCGCGCAGGTCCTGGTGGCCAGGCCGAACGGCAGCGGCAACAACTGGGGCGTGACGATCCAGAAGAACGGCAGCACGACCTGGCCCACGGTGTCCTGCGCCGCGAGCTGATCGCGTCACTCGCACACGAAAGCCGCCCGGTCGTGTCCGGGCGGCTTTCTGTTTGTTCGGGGGTTACAGGCGCTCGGGGGTGCGGATTCCGAGGAGGGCCATGCCCTGGTGCAGGGTGCGGGCCGTCAGGTCGCAGAGGAACAGGCGGTTCTCGACCTGCGCCGGGGTGTCGGCCTTGAGCACCGGGCACTTGTCGTAGAACGACGTGTACAGCGACGCCAGTTGGTACAGGTACGCCGCCAGTTTGTGCGGCGCGTACTCCGCCGACGCCTCGAAGACCGTCGCGCCGAACGCGTCCAGGTGCAGGCCCAGGCCCCGCTCGGTCGGGGCGAGTTCGAGCTCCGGGTGAGCGGCGGGCTTCGTGTCCCCCGCCTTGCGCAGGATCGACTGGATACGGGCGTACGCGTACTGGAGGTACACGCTCGTGTCGCCGTTCAGCGACACCATCTGGTCCAGGTCGAACTTGTAGTCCCGGTTCGGCGACGTCGACAGGTCCGCGTACTTCACGGCGCCGATGCCGACCTGCGCGGCCCGCTCCTGGATCTCGTCCTCGGTGAGGTCCTGCGCCTTCTCCCGGACCACCTCGGCGGCCCGCTGCACCGCCTCGTCGAGCAGGTCCTCCAGCCGGACCGTCTCACCCGCACGCGTCTTGAACGGCTTGCCGTCGGCGCCGAGCACCGTGCCGTAACCCATGTTGTGCGCGGTCACGTCGTCATTCAGCCAGCCCGCCCGGCGGGCCGTCTCGAAGACCATCCGGAAGTGCAGGGACTGCCGCACGTCCACGACGTAGAGCAGCGACGTCGCGTGCAGGTCGGTCACCCGGTTCCGGATCGCCGTCAGGTCGGAGGCCGCGTAGCCGAAGCCGCCGTCCGCCTTCTGCACGATCAGCGGGACCGGCTGGTCGTCCTTGCCGCGGATCTCGTCGAAGAACACCACCAGCGCGCCCTCGGACCGCACCGCGACACCCATCTCCTCCAGGAGCCGGGCGGTCTCGGGCATACCGTCGTTGTACGCGGACTCGCCGACGATCTCGTCGTCGCGGATCTCCATGTCCAGCTTCTCGAAGACCGAGTAGAAGTAGACCTTCGACTCGTCCACGAACCGCTGCCACAGGTCGAGGGTCTCCTTGTCGCCGGACTGGAGGGCGACGACCCGCTTGCGGGCCCGCTCCTTGAACTCCTCGTCCGTGTCGAAGACCGCCCGGGAGGCCTTGTACACCCGGTTGAGGTTCGACATGGCCTGCTCGCCGTCGACCTCGTCCGCGGGCGCGAGGGCACCGGGGTTCTCGATCAGGTACTGGATGAGCATCCCGAACTGGGTGCCCCAGTCGCCGATGTGGTGCCGGCCGACCGTCCGCTCGCCGGTGAAGTCGAGCATGCCGCGCAGGGCGTCGCCGATCACCGCGGACCGCAGGTGGCCGACGTGCATCTCCTTCGCCACGTTCGGCTGCGCGTAGTCGATGACCGTCAGGCCCGGCTGCTCCTTCAGCGGCACGCCGAGCCGGTCGTCGGCGGCGCGCGCGGCCAGCGTGTCGGTGATCGCCCGGTCGGAGACGGTGATGTTCAGGAAGCCGGGTCCGGAGACCTCGACGTCCTTGATCACCTCGCCGGTCACGATGTTGCCCACGACCTGCGTGGCCAGCTCCCTCGGGTTCGCCTTCGCCTTCTTGGCGAGGGCCAGGATGCCGTTGGCCTGGAAGTCGGCCCGGTCGCTACGTCGCAGCAGCGGGTCGACTCCGTCGCTCTCCGGCAGGGCGGAGGCGAGGGCGTCGGTGAGGCGCTGGTTGACGAGATCCGTGAGCGACGTGACCGGGGCCATGGGGTGGGAGCCGTTCTCCTCGGTGTACTGATGGACCCCGTCAGTATCCCATGGGGGGTAAAGGGATTTTTGACCGTGCGGGAGCGTGGGGGCTGGTCGCGCCCCGCGGCGGAGCCGCACACGAGTACAGCCCCGCGCCCCTAAAGGCCAGGCGGCTGCGCCGCCTAGACTTAGGGCGCAGCCCTCTTGACCGTAACTGGCTGCCCTGGAGAAAGAAGGACGTGCCGATCGTGGCTCAGAGCACCGAGACCACCGACTGGGTCTCCCGTTTCGCGGATGAGGTCATCGAGGAGTCGGAGCGTCGGGCCCCGGGCAAACCGGTCGTCGTCGCGTCCGGACTCTCCCCCTCCGGGCCCATCCACCTGGGCAACCTCCGCGAGGTCATGACGCCCCACCTCGTCGCCGACGAGCTCCGGCGGCGCGGCCACCAGGTCCGCCACCTGATCTCCTGGGACGACTACGACCGCTACCGCAAGGTGCCGGCCGGGATCGCCGGAGTCGACGAGTCCTGGGCCGAGCACATCGGCAAGCCGCTGACCTCCGTCCCGGCCCCCAAGGGCTCGGCGCACCCGAACTGGTCCGAGCACTTCAAGGCCGCCATGGTCGAGTCGCTCGCCGAGCTGGGCGTGGAGTTCGACGGCATCAGCCAGACCGAGCAGTACACCACCGGCGTGTACCGCGAGCAGGTCCTGCACGCCATGAGGCACCGCGGCGACATCGACGCCGTCCTCGACCAGTACCGCACCAAGAAGGCCCCCGCCAAGAAGCAGCAGAAGCCCCTCGACGAGGCCGAGCTGGAGGCCGCCGAGGGCTCCGGCGCCGCGGCCGAGGACGACGGCAGCTCCGGCTCGGCCGGGTACTTCCCGTACAAGCCCTACTGCGGCAACTGCGAGAAGGACCTCACCACGGTCACCTCCTACGAGGACGAGACCACCGAGCTGTCCTACACCTGCACCGCCTGCGGCTTCGCCGAGACCGTCCGGCTCAACGAGTTCAACCGCGGCAAGCTGGTCTGGAAGGTCGACTGGCCCATGCGCTGGGCCTACGAGGGCGTCGTCTTCGAGCCCAGCGGTGTCGACCACTCCTCGCCGGGGTCGTCGTTCCAGGTCGGCGGGCAGATCGTCGGGATCTTCGGCGGCGAGCAGCCGATCGGCCCGATGTACGCCTTCGTGGGGATCTCCGGGATGGCGAAGATGTCGTCGTCGCGGGGCGGGGTGCCCACGCCGGCGGACGCCCTCCAGATCATGGAGCCGCAGCTGCTGCGCTGGCTGTACGCCCGCCGCCGCCCCAACCAGTCCTTCAAGATCGCCTTCGACCAGGAGATCCAGCGGCTCTACGACGAGTGGGACAAGCTCGACGCCAAGGTCGCCGACGGCTCCGCCCTCCCGGCGGACGTCGCCGCCCACGCCCGCGCGGTGCGCACCGCCGCCGGTGAGCTGCCCCGCACGGCCCGCCCGATGCCGTACCGGACCCTCGCGTCCGTCGCCGACATCACCGCCGGCCACGAGGACCAGGCGCTGCGCATCCTCTCCGAGCTGGACCCGGCGAACCCGCTCGGCTCGCTGGACGAGGCCCGGCCGCGGTACGACAAGGCCGAGGCGTGGATCAACACGCACGTCCCCGCCGACCAGCGGACCATCGTGCGCGGCGAGCCCGACGCCGAGCTGCTGAAGTCCCTCGACGAGGCCTCCCGCCAGTCGCTGCGGCTGCTGCTCGACGGACTGGCCGAGCACTGGTCGCTGGACGGGCTGACCCACCTCGTCTACGGCGTGCCCAAGGTCCAGGCCGGGTTCTCCGCGGACGCCACGCCCAAGGAGCTGCCGCCGGAGATCAAGTCCGCCCAGCGGACCTTCTTCGCCCTGCTCTACCACCTGCTCGTCGGGCGGGACACCGGGCCCCGGCTGCCCACGCTGCTGCTGGCCGTCGGTCAGGAGCGGGTGCGGACCCTGCTCGGGGAGTAGACCGGCCAGGCATGAAGAAAAGGGGGCCCTCCGTTTCGGAGGGCCCCCTTTCCGCGTCCGTGCCTTACGCGATGTGGTCCTCTTCGAGTTCCGCGTTGAAGCGGGCCTGGAAGCGTTCCGAGAGGCTCTTCAGCGCGCTCGGGGTCAGCGTCGTACCGAACGTGGCCTGGATGTTCTCCCCCAGCACCCCCGGCGTGGGGAAACTGCCGTCGATCGACTGACGGAAGACCTGGTAGTACGCCTCCTCGTCCGGCTCCGGAGCGCCACCGCCCTCACCCAGCTCGCGGGTACGGCCGGGCGCCACCGGGATCGGGAAGCTCCCCGTCTCCTCCGGCGAGGGCTCCGTGACCGGAGGCTCCTCCTGGTACTGGTCCTGGTACTGCTCCGCCTGCTGCTGCTCCGCGTACCACTGGCTGTACTGGTCCGGGTCGTACGCCGGGTCGTAGTTGCCGTGGTACTCGACCTGCTGGGGCGCCTCGAACCAGGGGCTCTCCTCCGGCACCTCGTACCTCGGCGGCCCGGGGTCCTGGTGGGCGGCCAGCTCGGGGCGCTGCTCGCCCGCGGGCGCCGCGGCGGCCGTCCGGGCCGGCTCGGCGGGACGGCTCACCGTCGGCACGTCGGCCGCCGGGATGACCGCCGGCTCTATGCCCGCAGCAGCGAGTCCGGCCGGGGCGGTCTCGGCGAGCGGGACGCCGTAGCGGGCCAGGCGCAGCGGCATCAGGGACTCCACCGGGGCCTTGCGGCGCCAGGAGCGGCCGAAGCGGGAGCGCAG
>NZ_JBEZNL010000068.1:0-25023 GCF_040653275.1 Streptomyces sp. NPDC048002
GCCCGAGTTCACGGCACCGCCGGCGGCTCCCGCCGCGCCGTCCGCCCCGCAGCAGGGCTCCGGCCCGCGTCCGGGCGGCCAGGCGCCGCGTCCCGCCGGTCAGGGTCCGCGTCCGGGTGCGCCCCGTCCGGGTGGCCCCGCGCAGGGCGGCCAGGGCCGCGGTGAGCGCTCCGGCGCCCCGCGTCCGGGTGGCCAGGCGCCGCGTCCCGGTGCCCGTCCGGCCGGTCCCCGTCCGGGCAACAACCCCTTCACCTCCGGTGGCTCCACCGGCATGGCGCGCCCCCAGGCGCCCCGTCCCGGCGGTGCCCCGCGTCCCGGCGGCCCCGGTGGCCCCGGTGCTCCCGGCGGCGCTCCGCGTCCGCAGGGCCAGGGCGGTCCCCGTCCCCAGGGCGCGGCGGGCGGTCCCCGTCCGCAGGCTCCGGGCGGCGCGCGTCCGACCCCGGGCGGGATGCCCCGTCCGCAGGGCGGCCCGCGTCCGGGCGGCGGTCCCGGCGGTCCGCGTCCGAACCCCGGCATGATGCCGCAGCGTCCCGCTGCCGGCCCGCGTCCCGGCGGTGGCCCCGGCGGCCGCGGTCCGGGCGGCGCAGGCCGTCCCGGCGGCGGTGCCGGTCGTCCCGGTGGCGGCGGCGGTTTCGCCGGTCGTCCCGGTGGTGCCGGCGGCGGTGCCCGTCCGGGTGGCGGCGGTTTCGCCGGTCGTCCCGGTGGCGGTGGCCCCGGCGGTGGCGGCGGCTTCGGTGGCGGCGGTGGCCGTCCCGGCTTCGGCGGTCGTCCCGGTGGTCCGGGTGGCCGTGGTGGCACGCAGGGCGCCTTCGGCCGTCCCGGCGGTCCCGCGCGTCGTGGCCGCAAGTCGAAGCGGCAGAGGCGCCAGGAGTACGAGGCCATGCAGGCCCCGTCGGTCGGCGGCGTGATGCTGCCTCGCGGCAACGGCGAGACCGTTCGCCTGTCGCGCGGTGCCTCGCTCACCGACTTCGCGGAGAAGATCAACGCCAACCCGGCGTCGCTCGTCGCGGTCATGATGAACCTCGGCGAGATGGTCACGGCCACGCAGTCCGTCTCGGACGAGACGCTCCAGCTCCTCGCCGGCGAGATGAACTACACGGTTCAGATCGTCAGCCCGGAGGAGGAGGACCGCGAGCTGCTCGAGTCCTTCGACATCGAGTTCGGCGAGGACGAGGGCGACGAGGAGGACCTGGTGGTCCGCCCGCCGGTCGTCACCGTCATGGGTCACGTCGACCACGGAAAGACCCGACTGCTCGACGCCATCCGCAAGACGAACGTCATCGCGGGCGAGGCCGGCGGCATCACCCAGCACATCGGTGCCTACCAGGTCGCGACCGAGGTCAACGACGAAGAGCGCAAGATCACCTTCATCGACACCCCGGGTCACGAGGCGTTCACCGCCATGCGTGCCCGTGGTGCGCGGTCGACGGACATCGCGATCCTCGTCGTCGCGGCCAACGACGGCGTCATGCCGCAGACGGTCGAGGCGCTCAACCACGCCAAGGCGGCCGAAGTGCCGATCGTGGTCGCGGTCAACAAGATCGATGTCGAGGGCGCCGACCCGACCAAGGTCCGCGGTCAGCTGACCGAGTACGGCCTGGTCGCCGAGGAGTACGGCGGCGACACCATGTTCGTCGACATCTCCGCCAAGCAGGGTCTGCACATCGACTCCCTGCTGGAGGCCGTGATCCTCACCGCCGACGCCTCGCTCGACCTGCGGGCCAACCCGCACCAGGACGCGCAGGGCATCTCGATCGAGTCCCGTCTCGACCGCGGCCGCGGTGCCGTGTCGACGGTCCTCGTCCAGCGCGGAACGCTGCGGGTCGGCGACACCATGGTGGTCGGCGACGCGTACGGCCGAGTCCGGGCGATGCACGACGACAACGGCAACAGCGTGGCCGAGGCCGGCCCGTCGACGCCGGTCCAGGTCCTGGGCCTGACCAACGTCCCGGGCGCGGGCGACAACTTCCTGGTGGTCGACGAGGACCGTACGGCCCGTCAGATCGCCGAGAAGCGCGCCGCCCGCGAGCGCAACGCGGCCTTCGCCAAGCGCACGCGCCGCGTCTCCCTCGAGGACCTCGACAAGGTGCTCAAGGCCGGCGAGGTCCAGCAGCTCAACCTCATCATCAAGGGTGACGCTTCTGGTTCCGTCGAGGCGCTCGAGTCCTCGCTGCTCCAGCTGGACGTCGGCGAAGAGGTCGACATCCGCGTCCTGCACCGCGGTGTCGGTGCGGTCACGGAGTCGGACATCGACCTGGCGATGGGCTCCGACGCCATCGTGATCGGCTTCAACGTCCGCGCGGCCGGCCGCGCGGCGCAGATGGCCGAGCGCGAGGGTGTGGACGTCCGCTACTACTCGGTCATCTACCAGGCGATCGAGGAGATCGAGGCGGCCCTGAAGGGCATGCTGAAGCCGGAGTACGAGGAGGTCGAGCTCGGTACGGCGGAGATCCGCGAGGTCTTCAAGTCGTCCAAGCTGGGCAACATCGCGGGTGTGCTCATCCGCTCCGGCGAGGTCAAGCGCAACACCAAGGCGCGCCTCATCCGCGACGGCAAGGTGGTCGCGGAGAACCTCAACATCGAGGGTCTGCGTCGCTTCAAGGACGACGTCACCGAGATCCGCGAAGGGTTCGAGGGCGGTATCAACCTCGGCAACTTCAACGACATCAAGGTCGACGACGTCATCGCGACGTACGAGATGCGCGAGAAGCCGCGCGCCTGACCGTCGTAGCACGCGATCGGGGCCGGTCGGCGGGGCGATTCCCTCAGGGAATTTCCGTCGATCGGCCCCGGCCGTTGCGTGTACGGTTCCCGTATCGGTGCCGGCGTGAGGCACCCGTACCCCGAACCGGCGGGACATCCGGGCACACACATGTATGTGGGGACGCTGTCCTTCGACCTGCTCCTCGGCGACGTCCACTCGCTGAAGGAAAAACGCTCCCTCGTCCGACCGATCGTGGCCGAACTCCAGCGGAAGTACGCGGTGAGCGCGGCGGAGACGGGACACCAGGACCTCCACCGCAGGGCCGAGATCGGGCTCGCGGTGGTCTCCGGGGACACGGGACACCTCACCGACGTACTGGACCGCTGCGAGCGGCTGGTCGCCGGGCGGCCCGAGGTGGAACTGCTCTCGGTTCGACGCAGGCTCCACAGCGACGAAGACTGAAGCAAGAGATCAGCACTTTAAGGAGACGGACCAGTGGCCGACAACGCGCGGGCGAAAAGGCTGGCGGACCTCATCCGGGAGGTGGTGGCCCAGAAGCTGCAGCGCGGGATCAAGGACCCGCGGCTCGGCTCGCACGTCACCATCACGGACACCCGGGTCACGGGTGACCTGCGGGAGGCGACCGTCTTCTACACCGTGTACGGAGACGACGAGGAGCGGGCCGCGGCGGCGGCCGGACTGGAGAGCGCCAAGGGCGTGCTCCGTTCCGCGGTCGGCGCGGCGGCGGGCGTGAAGTTCACCCCCACGCTGACCTTCGTGGCCGACGCGCTGCCCGACACCGCCCGGACCATCGAGGACCTCCTCGACAAGGCGCGCCAGTCCGACGCCAAGGTGCGCGAGGTCTCGGCCGGCGCCGCCTACGCCGGCGAGGCCGACCCGTACCGCAAGCCCGGTGACGACGAGGACGACGCCGCCGAATGACCCAGAAGCAGACCACGCCCGACGGACTTGTCATCGTCGACAAGCCGTCGGGCTTCACTTCGCACGACGTGGTCGCCAAGATGCGCGGGATCGCCAGGACCCGTCGCGTCGGCCACGCCGGCACCCTCGACCCCATGGCGACGGGCGTGCTCGTCCTCGGTGTCGAGAAGGCCACCAAGCTCCTCGGACACCTCGCGCTGACCGAGAAGGAGTACCTGGGCACCGTCCGGCTCGGCCAGACGACCCTGACCGACGACGCCGAGGGCGAGATCACGGGGTCGACGGACGCCTCGAAGGTCACCCGGGCGGCCGTCGACGCGGGGATCGCCAAGCTGACCGGCGACATCATGCAGGTGCCGTCCAAGGTGAGCGCCATCAAGATCAACGGGGTGCGCTCCTACAAGCGCGCCCGGGACGGCGAGGAGTTCGAGATCCCCGCCCGCCCGGTCACCGTCTCCTCCTTCACGGTGTATGACGTCCGGGACACCGTCGCCGAGGACGGCACCCCCGTCCTGGACCTGGTCGTCTCGGTCGTCTGCTCCTCCGGCACCTACATCCGGGCGCTCGCCCGCGACCTCGGCGCCGACCTGGGCGTGGGCGGCCACCTCACGGCGCTGCGCCGCACCCGGGTCGGCCCGTACAGGCTGGACTCGGCGAAGACGCTGGAGCAGCTCCAGGCGGAGCTGACCGTGATGCCCGTCGCCGAGGCCGCCACGGCCGCCTTCCCGCGCTGGGAGGTCGACACCCGGCGGGCGGGGCTGCTGCTCAACGGTGTCCGGCTGGAGATGCCGCAGGAGTACGCCGGCCGCGGGGCGGTCGCCGTCTTCGACCCCGAGGGCCGCTTCCTGGCCCTCGTCGAGGAGCACAAGGGCAAGGCCAAGAGCCTCGCCGTCTTCGGCTGAGGCCGGAACTCCGCCCATGGAGCGGCGGGCACGGGGTCGTTCTCTGCCCGCCGCTCCACGGTCCCCCCTCGGTTCCCCCACCCCTAGGGTGTATCCAGCCGCCCCCGTCTGTTCACCCTTGCGGGCGGGCGCTCGGAGTGAACCGAGGGAGCGGAAGGGGGCGCGTTCGCCACGCGATCTGTCCCGCTGATCATCCCGCCCCTACCGTCGAGGACAGGCACGGAGGTACGGCGGGGAGGTTCGACCATGGCGGCCCGGGACGTTCACGGGGCTTCCGGAGTGCAGGGGCAGACCCTGGACGACGCCCTGGTGCGCATCGTCGATCCCGCGGGCAGGCCCCGCGGCCTCGGCTTCGTGGCCGACCACCACGGCACGGTGATCACCAGCCACGAGGCGGTGGACGGCCAGCCCCGCCTGGTTCTGAGCGTCGCCGGCGGCCAAGGCTGCCCGGTGACCGCGGACGCGGTGACCCCCCTGCCCGAGCTGGACCTGGCGCTGGTGCGCACCGAGGGCCTGGGCGCCCGCCCGCTGCCGGTGACCGTCCGGGACACCGCGGAGCCGGGCGGCTACGTCAGGATCCCGGCGGGCGGCTGGCGTGAGGCCCGCGTCCTGGGCACCGCCCCGGCGGCGTACACCGCCGGGGACCGGGTCCATCAGCTGGGCGAGACCCTGGAGTTGGCGATCGGCACGGCGGGCCGTGACGCGCTGCGAGCCGGGGGCGGCGCGGCCGGGGGGCCGGTGCTGGACGCGGAGACGGGCGCGGTGATCGCGGTGCTGGCCACCGCGGTCCGCAGCGGCCATCGCTGCGAGGGCTTCGCCGTGCCACTGCGCCAGCCGCTCGACGGCTCGCTGCGGTCCGGCCTGCGCCAGCCCCTGGACGGTTCACTGCGGTCCGGCCCGCTGCGGTCCGGACCGCTCGCCGAGGTGCTTGCCGAGAACGCGATGGGCGTCCCCTGCTACGGCGCCGACCTCAACCCGGCGGGCGTCCTGGAACTGACGGCGACCACGGTCGGCCAGGACGCGCCGCTCGCGGCGACCGGACCCCAACCCGTGGAACGGACCTCCATCGCAAGGGAGTTGGCGGCGTTCACGGCCTGCCCCCGCACCTCCGTACTGGCCCTGGTGGGCGCCCCCGGCAGCGGCCGTACGACAGAACTGGCGCTGCTGGCGGACCGGCGGCACCGGGCTTCCACGCTCTGGCTGCGCGGCGCAGACCTGAAGGACGGTGACACCTCCGTGGCGGAGGCGGTCGGCCGGGCGCTGGCCCGCGCCGCCCGGATCCTCGCCGCGTCCCGATCGGTGACTCCGGAGGACCTCGGCGACCTCACCCCGGAGCGACTCGCACGGATCGTCGGCGGACCCCTGCTCCTCCTCCTGGACGGCCCCGAGGAGATGCCCCCGCGGCTCGCCCACCGGCTGGACGCGTGGACGGCGGGCACGACGGCGTGGCTCGGCCGGACCGGCGCGAAGCTGGTGATCGCGTGCGGGGCGGAGTACTGGGAGGGCGCGGGGGCGGAGTTCCCGGGGGAGGCGCTGTACGGGGCGGGTACCGCCGTGGGCGGCGGGGGCGCCTCCTTGCGGGGGGCGGTGCCGTCCGCTGCGGGTGTGTCCGAGGGCGGCGGGACTCTGTTCGACTCGGGGACGGCATTCGGCGGGGCGGTGGGCGGCGGGGGTGCCGCTGTGAGGGGAGCGGTGCCGTTCGCCGCGGGGGACTTTGGGGGCGGAGGGACCTTGTCCGCGGCGGGCTGGGTCGAGGGCGGGGCGGGTGCCGCCGGAGCTGCCACAGCCCCCGCAGGGGTCGGAGCCGCCGGAGCTGCCACAGCCCCCGCAGGGGTCGGAGCCGCCGGAGCGGCGCGTGGAAGGGGCGACGCGCCAGGTGGGGCACCGGACGTTCCCGGGGCCGACGAGGGCACCACGTCACTGCCGGCCTGCGTGCGGCTCGCGGAGCTGACGCCGGCCGAGGCGCACGAGGCGCGTGCCCGCTACGGCGTGCCCGAGGGAGTCCTCGGCCCACGGGACGCCCGGCACCCCCTCACCCTCCGACTCCTCTCCGAGGTCCGCGCCGCCCTCCCCGACGCCCCGGACACCCCTACCGACCGGGACCGGGTCCTCGCGGCGCACCTCGACCTGATGTGCCTGCGGATCGCCGTCCGCCTCGCCGCCGAGAACGGCCTGCGCGGCACCGCGGTACGGCGACTCGCCGCCAAGGTCGCCGGCCAGGTCCACGAGGCCGCCCGCCGCAGCCTCGGCCCCGGCCAGGGCGGACTGGACCGGGAGTCCTTCGAGGCCGTGTTCCCCTGGGGCCCAGCGCCCGCCGGGCTCGGCGGAGGGACCGGCTGGGCGTCCGCCGTGCTCACCGAGGGCCTCCTCGTGCCCGCCGGACACGGCTACCGCTTCGCCCACGAGGAGTTCGCCGACTGGATCCAGGGCACGCACCTCGACCTCGACGAGGCCCTGCGCGCCCTGGTCCACCGAGACCGCGCCACGAACCCCCACCCGCTCCCCGTACCCCACCACCGCATCGGTCCCGTCGTGGAGGCCCTCCTCGTCCTCGCCCGTCAACGCGGACCGCTCCGACTGGCCCTCCGTCTCCAGGAACTGGCGGACGCCCTGGACAGCGACCCGCACTCCTGGTGGGCCGCCCGACTTCTCTCCCTGACCCTGCTGCGGGTGCCCGACGCCACCCCGTACACCGACGTGCTGCGGCTACTGGCCGACCGCATCGTGGGCTGGCGGCGCCAACACCGTCCCGTACCGGCCGAGTTCGGCCCGGACTTCTGGACGGCCCTGCCGGTACCGGACGACACCCGCCTGGACCTGCTGCACCGTCTCGTCCTCGCCGACACCCGGACCGGCCCCCGCTACCTCGACGCGGTGGCGGACCTGCTCACCGCCGACGCGGGCGCCGTACAGCGCCACCTCGTCCACTGGTTCCACGACGACCGTCCGCTGCCCGCGACCCCGCACGCCACCGTGGCACGGGCCGCGCAGGCGCTGCTGCACACGCACCGGCACGGCGCCCTGGACGACCTGACGGAGACCCTCGTCGAGGCCGCCCACCCCCGCGCCGACGAACTGCTCGCCGTGCTGGCCGAGGAGGAACCGTCCGCGCTCTGCCGGGCCGTGGACCGGTGGGCGCACGACGAGCGCCCGGCGCGCAGAGTGGCGGCCATGGCGTACGGACTGCGGGTCGCCCCGCTGATCCGCACCGCCGCCGACCGCGAACTCCTCCGCTACGCCGCCCTGGCGCTGCTGGCCCGCCCCGCCGACAACAGCCTGCACGGCGGCGCGCTCGCCCTCCTCGTCCGCGACCCGCACACCCGCGCCCGCCATCTCCCGCTCGCGCTGCGGCACTTCGCGGCCGCCGACCCGCGGTTCCCGCCGAGCGCGCTGGCCGGCGCCCTGACCACCCACCCCGAACCGGTCCTGGACGCCTTCCGGGAACGGCTGCGCAGACCGGGAGCGGGCCCCGCGCTGCGCATCCTGGCCGATGTGACCACGCCGTCGCTGGCCCGTCGGGTCGCCGCACTCGTCCAGGAGGCCGTGGAGCGCCGGCCGGAGACCGCGGGGGACGTCGCCGCGTACGTGGACCGCCGCCTGGAACACGGACCGGTCGCGCGCGCCGTACTGTTCCCGCTGGTCACGGGCCTGCTCGACGGCGGCCCAGAACACGTGCGGGCCGCTCTCGCCGGGGTCCTGGCGGTGCCCGGCACGCCCGGCTCGCGCCCCCTGCGTCATGAACTGCTGGAGTTCCTCCTGGCCCGCGAGCGCGAACCCGCCGTCCTGGACGCGGTGCTGCACGCGGCCGCGCAGCACGACGACGGCGAGGGACTGCGCGAACTGGTCCACCGCACCGGCCTCCTGCTGGCCCGCACCCCGCACGGCGCGACCGTCTTCGACCGCGGGCTGGTCGACCTCGGCCGTCATGTCCCCGGCTTCGCCGCACGGGTGGCGGGCTGGCTCACCGACGCGCCCCAGGACTGGGCCCCCGTGGTCGGCCCCGGCACCCGCCGGACGATCGGCAACCTGGCGGGCGTCCATGCCCCGGCGTGACCGCAACCGGGCACGTGCGAACCGTCACAGCCTCCATGCCGATGCGGGGCGCGAGCACCCGGCATGGCACCCTTAGACCTGCGTAGAAGGTAGTGACGGACACGGGTTCGACGAGGAGCGGTCACAGTGCAGCGCTGGCGTGGCTTGGAGGACATCCCCCAGGACTGGGGGCGCAGCGTCGTCACCATCGGGTCCTACGACGGTGTCCACCGCGGGCACCAGCTGATCATCCGGCACACCGTGGACCGCGCCCGGCAGCTGGGCCTGCCCGCCGTGGTCGTCACCTTCGACCCGCACCCCAAGGAGGTGCTGCGTCCGGGCACCCACCCGCCGCTGCTCGCCCCGCACCACCGGCGGGCCGAACTCATGGCGGAACTGGGCGTGGACGCGGTCCTGGTGCTGCCGTTCACCATCGAGTTCTCCAACCTCTCCCCGGCGGACTTCATCGTCAAGGTCCTCATCGACAAGCTGCGCGCCAAGGCGGTCGTAGAGGGCCCGAACTTCCGCTTCGGCCACCGTGCCGCGGGTGACGTCGAGTACCTGGCGGAGCTGGGCAAGACGTACGACTTCGAGGTCGAGGTCGTCGATCTGTACGTGTCCGGCGAGGCGGGCGGCGGCCAGCCGTTCTCCTCGACCCTGACCCGGCGGCTGGTCGGCGAGGGCGAGGTCGAGGGCGCCGCGGAGATCCTCGGCCGCCCGCACCGGGTGGAGGGCGTCGTCGTGCGTGGCGCCCAGCGGGGCCGCGAGTTGGGCGTTCCGACGGCCAACGTCGAGACGCTCCCGCACACCGCGATCCCCGCGGACGGTGTGTACGCCGGCTGGCTGCACGCCCAGGGCGAGGTGATGCCGTCCGCGATCTCCGTCGGCACGAACCCGACCTTCGACGGCACCGAGCGCACGGTCGAGGCGCATGTCATCGACCGCGTGGGGCTCGATCTGTACGGCCTGCACGTCGCCGTCGACTTCCTGTCCTACGTCCGCGGCCAGGTGAAGTTCGACTCGCTGGACGCGCTGATCGAGCGCATGGGCGAGGACATCAAGATCAGCCGTGACCTGACCGCGGCGGCGGAGACCCCCGAGCGGTAACCCGCCCCCCCCCACGACGCCGAAGGGCGGCCGGTGCCTCACGGTCACCGGCCGCCCTTCGGCGTGCGACGCCACGTCCTACTGGGGCGGCTGCTGGGGGTGGTACGGCCCCTGCTGCGGGTGGGCCTGACCCGGCTGCTGGGCGGGCTGGGCGGGCTGGGCGCCGGGCTCGGCGGGCTGACCGGGCTGTGCGTAGGGCTGGCCGGGCTGCGGGTACGGCTGAGCGTAGGGCTGGCCGGGCTGAGCGGGCTGACCGTAGGGCTGAGCCGGGGCCTGGCCCGGTATCGGGCCGGGGACGTACGGCTGACCGGGCACCGGCTGCTGTCCCGGCACCGGCTGGCCGGGCTGGGCGTAGGGCTGGCCCGGCATCGGCTGGCCCGGCATCGGCTGGCCGGGCACCTGCTGGCCCGGCATCGGCGGGGCGGCCACCGGCGGCGGGTTGCCGTCGCTCGTCCACAGCCCGTGCGACTGCTGGTGGCGCACGAAGTCCTCCGCGACCATCGCCGCGAGGTTGAAGTACGCCTCCCGCACCTTGGGCCGCATCATGTCGAGGTCCACCTCGGCACCGGCGGAGAGGTGCTCGTCGAAGGGCACGACGATCACCCCGCGGCAGCGGGTCTCGAAGTGGCTGACGATGTCGTCCACCTTGATCATCTTGCCGGTCTCCCGCACCCCGGAGATGACGGTGAGCGAACGCGAGACGAGATCGGCGTACCCGTGGGCCGACAGCCAGTCCAGCGTCGTGCTGGCGCTGCTGGCACCGTCCACGGACGGCGTGGAGATGATGATGAGCTGGTCGGCGAGGTCGAGCACACCGCGCATGGCGCTGTAGAGCAGACCCGTGCCGGAGTCGGTGAGGATGATCGGGTACTGCCGGCCCAGGACGTCGATCGCGCGCCGGTAGTCCTCGTCGTTGAACGTGGTCGACACGGCCGGGTCGACGTCGTTGGCGATGATCTCCAGCCCGGACGACGCCTGCGAGGTGAACCGCCGGATGTCCATGTACGAGTTGAGGTACGGGATCGCCTGGACCAGGTCACGGATGGTCGCCCCGGTCTCCCGGCGCACCCGGCGGCCGAGGGTGCCGGCGTCCGGGTTGGCGTCGATGGCGAGGATCTTGTCCTGGCGCTCGGTGGCCAGCGTGGAGCCCAGCGCGGTGGTCGTCGTGGTCTTGCCGACACCGCCCTTGAGGCTGATGACGGCGATCCGGTAGCAGGAGAGGACGGGCGTACGGATGAGGTCGAGCTTCCGCTGCCGCTCGGCCTCCTCCTTCTTTCCGCCGATCTTGAACCGGCCCGCTGCCGCGGCCGGACGGCCGCTCTTCGCCTTCTGCTTCTTGTTGTTGAGCAGCCGGTCCGAGGACAGCTCCACGGCGGCGGTGTAACCGAGCGGCGCGGCACCGGGGTTGGTGGGCTGCCGCTGGTCGTGCCGTATCGGCTGCGGCCAGGCTGCGCCCGCCCGCGGGTCGACGGGCTGCTGCGGCGCGGCGGCGGGCGGCTGGGCCTGCTGCGGGAAGCCGTAACCGTCGGGCTGGGCGGGGGAGTTGGGCGCGGGCTGCTCCGGCTGAGCGGCGGGGGCGGGGGGCTGCGGGAAGCCGTAGCCTGCCTGGGGCTGAGCGGCTTGGGGCTGCGGCGCGTGCTGCTGGGGGAAGCCGTAGCCGGCCTGCGGGGCCGGTGTCTGCGGGGCCGGTGTCTGCGGGGTCGGCTGAGGGGCCGACGGTTGCTGGTGCGCGGCGGCGCCGGGGTGCGGGAAGCCATAGCCGGGCTGGGGCTGCGCGGGCTGTGCCGCCGGGGCGCCGGGCTGGGGGAAGCCGTAGCCGGGCTGCGGGGCCGGGGCGGAGGGCTCGGCCGACGGCTGCGGGAACCCCGGAACCGGCTGCTGCGGTGCGGCGGCCGCCGGCTGGGCGGGCGGCTGGTTCCACGCGGCGGGCGCGGGCTGCGGGGCCTGCGGCTGGAAGGGCTGCTGCTGCGGTGGGAACGGCGGCTGCTGAGCGGGCGGTTGCTGAGCGGCGGGCGCGGCCTGCGGCTCGGCAGGAGCGGCCGACGGCTGCTGCACGGGCCACTGGGGTGCGGCCATCGGGGCGGCGGGCTGGTATGACGGCGGCAGCGGAGGCATCCCGGCCTGCGGAGTCGGCGGGGGAGTCCAGGCGGGAGCGGGGGCCTGGGGCGCGTCGGCGACGGGTGGTACGGCGTCCTGAGGCGGCGCGGGTACGGCGTCCTCGGGCTCGACGACGGACGGTACGGCGTCCTGCGGCTCGGCGGCGGACGGTACGGCGTCCTGCGGCTCGGCGGCGGAGGGCTCGGCGTCCCGCGGCTCCGGCTCCTGGTGCGCCGGCTCCACCGGAACCGGCTCGGCGGTCACCGCGTACGCGGGCTCGGGGAGCCCGGGCACGGCGTCCGACGGCTCGCCCATGGGCTCGGCATCCGCAGGCTCGACCACTGCGGGCTCCACGGCTACGGGCTCCATGGCCACGGGCTCCATGGCCACGGGTTCGGCCACGGCGGGCTCCACGGCCACCGGCTCGGCCACGGCGGGCTCCGCCACCGCGGGCTCGGCGTCAACCGGCTCCGAATCCATCGGCTCCGAATCGACCGGCTCGGCGACCGCCGGTTCCGCGACCGGTTCGGCGTCCGCCGACTTGGCCTCCGTGTCCACCTCGGCGGAACCCTGCTCGGTCGGCTCCGCGTCCGCGACCTCGGCGCCGCCGTCGTCCACGTTCGCGTCGTCCATGTCCGTGGCGTCCGCGCTCGCGAGGTCCACGTCCGGGCCCTCCGCCCCGGCGGACTCGCGCTCGGCGAGCTGCTCCTCGGCCGTCGACTCCGCCGACTCGGCCTCGTCCGCAGTGACTTCCCGCGCCGCGGGCTCGTCCTCGGGGGCGTCCGCGACCGGCGTCGCCGCCTCCTCCGAGGACACGGTCACGTCGGCGTCGGCCGGTTCAGGGCGCGCGTCGGACTCCGCCGCGCGCTCCTCGATCTCCTGGATCTCCCGCTTCAGGGCAGCCGCGGAGAACCGCATCGTCGCGCCGCTCTCCAGGTCACCGTTCCCGAATTCCGACGAGGGCTCCTCGGCCGAAGCCGAAGCCGAAGCCGGAGCCGGAGCCGGAGCCGGAGTTGGGGCAGCGGCCGGAGCGGGCGGGCTCCAAGGCTGCTGGAGCCCGGGAAGGTTCGGCACGGCCGTGGGGGAGCCCGCGTCCTCCGAGGGAGCCGAGGTCTGGGCGTCCGGCTCGGCAGGAGCACCCTGCGGTTCGAACCCGCTGCCCACCGGCAGCCTGGGCACCGCGACCGGCCCGGCGGCAGCCGGCGGAGGCGGCGTGAACTGTGCCCCGGGCGCAGGAGCCGGCGGGGGCGGGGTGAAGGGCGCCCCCGGCGTGGAAGCGGGCGGCGCGGGCGGGGTGAAAGGCGCCCCTGGCGCGGGAGCGGGCGGCGCGGGCGGCGTGTAAGGGACCCCGGGCGCGGGCGCCGCGTGCGGTACCGGCGGCGTCAGCCCCGGCAGGGAGGACGGCAGGACAGTCGGTGAGGGCGTGAACGTAGGAGTCCCCGGAGCGGCCGTACCGCCCGGAGCCGGAGCCGGAGCCGGACCCGGAGCGGGCGTGGAGCCCGAGGCCCCCGTCCCGCTCTCGTCCCGTCCCGTCCCGGCGGAGCCGCTGGCGTTCTGCGTGTACCAGGCGGGCGGCGCGTAGTCGATGGTGAACTCGCCCGTGACCTCGTTGGCCGACTCCGCGTCGGGCTGGTCATCGCCGGGTGTGGCCCAGCCCCCGCGGATCCCGTCCCGATCGCTGCTCACAGTTCCTCCTGGTGTGGTCGAGCACCCCCATGCCGTGCCGGGGCGACCATTGCTCGTCGTCCGAAATCGTTCGAGGTAGTCCGTTCCGGTCGGTTCTCCCCCTGGGTCGCCGACGCCCGGTCCACGGGTTCTGGCGTCGCGCCCGGTACCAGCCTAATCACCACAGGCATCACCTCGGCAGGCCCGTCCACCCCCGAGCACGGGCCCACTGCGTCACAGCCTGCCCCGAAGTGGCCTACGCAGCCGTCCTATTGGTGAACAAACCGGGCGACACCTGTGAACAATCCGGAACGAAAGCGAAGCAACCCATCAACTCGGCCGCGAACCACCGCACACGGCAGGCGCGTTGGCGACCACGGAGGCGTCCCGCGCGGAACCCCGGGCAGCAACACCCGTGCGTCACAGGCGCGCAGAGCCCCGCCCGCGATCGGCCGAGTCGAGCCGAGCCGTCCGCACCCGCGCAACGCGAAAGCCCCACGCGTAATAGACCCCCCGCGGTCACCCCCGCGGTCACCCCCGGGACATCACCCCGCGTCGGCGCCCTCACCCCGCCCCGCGGGCTCCACGTCGAACTCCCCGTCCCGCGCGCCCAGCACGAAGGCCCGCCACTCCGCCTCCGTGTACCGCAGCACCGTCTCCGGAGCGAGCGAGGACCGCATGGCCACCGCCCCGTCGGGCAGGTACGCGATCTCGACGCGCTCCTCGTGCGACTCCGTGCCCGGCGCGCTCAGCCACTCGACGCCGGAGATGTCGAGGGCGTAGAGCTCGTCCCGCTCCCGCTCCTTGCGCGCCTTGATCTCCTCTTCCGTCTCCGCCATACCGGCGACCCCTTCCAGGCTTCCCGACTCCGGGCTTTCCGATTCCGGGCCTTCCGACTGCCAGAACATGATCGGCGCGCTCACCCTAGTGGCGGATTCCCCGTGATCAGGGTGGTTCCGTAACCCGTGCGAGGTCGCCCACCTCCGGCTGGTACCCTGAGTGACGGCCGTTTGTGTACGCACCCCCGGAGCGCCAGCTCTGGAGGCCGCGCTCAGCGGATCCCCGCCTCCCGAGTAACGGAAGCTCCCCCGAGACACAGACCGGGGGCACTCGGTGGCCATTCAGAAGACTACGAGGAGTACGCGTGCCGCTCGACGCCGCTACGAAGAAGCAGATCATCAGCGAGTTCGGTCAGAAGGAGGGCGACACCGGCTCCCCCGAGGTCCAGGTCGCCATGCTCTCGCGTCGGATCTCCGACCTCACCGAGCACCTCAAGACCCACAAGCACGACCACCACTCCCGCCGTGGTCTGCTGATCCTGGTCGGTCAGCGCCGCCGCCTGCTGCAGTACCTGGCCAAGAAGGACATCCAGCGCTTCCGTGCCCTGGTTGACCGCCTCGGCATCCGCCGCGGTGCTGCGGGCGCCAAGTAAGACGCCGTGAAGGGAGCGGTTCCCGGGAAAAGGGGGCCGCTCCCTTTGCTGTACGTGCGGAGTGTCACAGACGCTTTGTAGTGTGGTAGCACAACGCATGACGCACGACACAGCGTGACGGAGCCCGCCCGCCCGGGTGGAGCGAAGTCACGACTACGAGGAGAAGCGCACCTCGCCGCCGCCGGTCCTCGGTAGTGGCCCCCGGGGGGAAGCGAGCCCCGGGTGCTTCGATCGAAGACCGGCCCGCACCAGACGGCGCGCTTCTCCGCAACCGTCCCCCTGCCACACGGGCAGTGAGGGACAAAAGACGACAAGTAACGGAGAAAACGCTAGTGGAGAACGAGACCCACTACGCCGAGGCCGTCATCGACAACGGCGCCTTCGGCACCCGCACCATCCGCTTCGAGACGGGCCGCCTGGCCAAGCAGGCCGCCGGCTCCGCCGTGGCGTACCTGGACGACGACACCATGGTGCTGTCGGCCACCACCGCCTCCAAGAACCCCAAGGACCAGCTCGACTTCTTCCCCCTCACGGTGGACGTCGAGGAGCGGATGTACGCCGCCGGCAAGATTCCCGGCAGCTTCTTCCGCCGTGAGGGCCGTCCCTCCGAGGACGCCATCCTCACCTGCCGTCTGATCGACCGCCCGCTGCGCCCGTCCTTCAAGAAGGGCCTGCGCAACGAGATCCAGGTCGTCGCGACGATCATGGCGCTCAACCCCGACCACCTGTACGACGTCGTGGCGATCAACGCCGCGTCCGCGTCGACGCAGCTGGCCGGTCTGCCCTTCTCCGGCCCGATCGGCGGCGTCCGCGTCGCGCTGATCCGCGGCCAGTGGGTGGCGTTCCCGACGCACACCGAGCTCGAGGACGCCGTCTTCGACATGGTCGTCGCGGGCCGCACCCTGGAGGACGGCGACGTCGCGATCATGATGGTCGAGGCCGAGGCCACCGAGGAGACCATCAAGCTGGTCCAGGGTGGCGCCGAGGCCCCGACCGAGGAGGTCGTCGCCGCCGGTCTGGAAGCCGCGAAGCCCTTCATCAAGGTCCTCTGCAAGGCCCAGGCCGACCTCGCCGCGAAGGCCGCCAAGCCGACCGGCGAGTTCCCGATCTTCCTCGACTACCAGGACGACGTCCTGGAGGCGCTCTCCGCCGCCGTCCGCCCGGAGCTGGCCTCCGCGCTGACCATCGCCGGCAAGCAGGAGCGCGAGGCCGAGCTGGACCGTGTGAAGGTGCTCGCCGCCGAGAAGCTCCTGCCGGAGTTCGAGGGCCGCGAGAAGGAGATCTCCGCCGCGTACCGCTCCCTGACCAAGCAGCTCGTCCGCGAGCGCGTGATCAAGGAGAAGAAGCGCATCGACGGCCGCGGTGTCACCGACATCCGCACCCTGGCCGCCGAGGTCGAGGCCATCCCGCGCGTGCACGGCTCCGCGGTGTTCGAGCGTGGCGAGACCCAGATCCTGGGCGTCACCACCCTCAACATGCTCCGTATGGAGCAGCAGCTGGACACCCTCTCCCCGGTGACCCGCAAGCGCTACATGCACAACTACAACTTCCCGCCGTACTCCACCGGCGAGACCGGTCGCGTCGGCTCCCCGAAGCGCCGCGAGATCGGCCACGGCGCCCTCGCCGAGCGCGCCCTGGTCCCGGTCCTGCCGACGCGCGAGGAGTTCCCCTACGCGATCCGCCAGGTCTCCGAGGCGCTGAGCTCCAACGGCTCGACGTCCATGGGCTCGGTCTGCGCCTCCACCATGTCGCTGCTGAACGCCGGTGTGCCGCTGAAGGCCCCCGTCGCCGGTATCGCCATGGGCCTGATCTCCCAGGAGATCGACGGCGAGACGCACTACGTCACCCTCACCGACATCCTCGGTGCGGAGGACGCCTTCGGTGACATGGACTTCAAGGTCGCCGGCACCAAGGAGTTCGTGACCGCCCTCCAGCTCGACACCAAGCTGGACGGCATCCCCGCCTCCGTCCTGGCCGCCGCCCTGAAGCAGGCCCGTGACGCCCGCCTCCACATCCTCGACGTGATGATGGAAGCGATCGACACGCCGGACGAGATGTCCCCGAACGCCCCGCGGATCATCACGGTCAAGATCCCCGTGGACAAGATCGGTGAGGTCATCGGCCCCAAGGGCAAGATGATCAACCAGATCCAGGAGG
The DNA here is from genome assembly GCF_040653275.1 of Streptomyces sp. NPDC048002. NCBI lineage: Bacteria > Bacillati > Actinomycetota > Actinomycetes > Kitasatosporales > Streptomycetaceae > Streptomyces > Streptomyces sp. NPDC048002. The sequence goes on from NZ_JBEZNL010000068.1 coordinate 17,039, forward strand.
ACACGGGCGCCGAGATCACGATCGAGGACGACGGCACCATCTACATCGGTGCCGCCGACGGCCCGGCCGCCGAGGCCGCCCGCACCACGATCAACGGCATCGCCAACCCGACCATGCCCGAGGTCGGCGAGCGCTACCTGGGTACGGTCGTCAAGACCACGACCTTCGGCGCGTTCGTGTCGCTGCTCCCCGGCAAGGACGGTCTGCTGCACATCTCGCAGATCCGCAAGCTCGCGGGCGGCAAGCGCGTGGAGAACGTCGAGGACGTCCTCGGTGTGGGCCAGAAGGTCCAGGTCGAGATCGCCGAGATCGACTCCCGCGGCAAGCTCTCCCTCATCCCCGTGATCGAGGGCGAAGAGTCCGCCGACGACAAGAAGGACGACGCCGACAAGTGACGTCGAGTAGCTCCAAGGCGACGGCCCGCACCTCTTCGGAGGCGCGGGCCGTCGCCCGTACCCAAACCCTCATCAAGGGCAGCAACGGCATCGGCACGGTCCGTAAGACCACCCTCCCGGGCGGCCTGCGCATCGTCACCGAGACCCTCCCGTCGGTCCGCTCCGCGACCTTCGGCATCTGGGCGCACGTCGGCTCCCGCGACGAGACGCCCGCGCTGAACGGCGCCACGCACTACCTGGAGCACCTGCTCTTCAAGGGCACCGCGCGGCGCAGCGCGCTGGACATCTCCTCCGCCCTCGACGCCGTCGGCGGCGAGATGAACGCGTTCACGGCGAAGGAGTACACGTGCTACTACGCGCGCGTGCTCGACACCGACCTGCCGCTCGCCATCGACGTCGTCTGCGACATGCTCACCGGCTCGCTGATCCTCGAAGAGGACGTCAACGTCGAGCGCGGCGCGATCCTCGAAGAGATCGCCATGACCGAGGACGACCCGGGCGACTGCGTGCACGACCTGTTTGCGCACACGATGTTCGGCGACAACCCCCTCGGCCGCCCCGTCCTCGGCACGGTCGACACGGTCAACGCCCTCACCGCCGACCGCATCCGCCGCTTCTACAAGAAGCACTACGACCCGACCCACCTGGTCGTCGCGGCGGCGGGGAACGTCGACCACGCCAAGGTCGTCCGGCAGGTTCGCGCGGCCTTCGAGAAGGCCGGCGCCCTCAGGAACACCGACGCCACGCCCCTCGCCCCGCGCGACGGCAACCGGGACCTGCGCACCGCGGGCCGCGTCGAGCTGATCGGCCGCAAGACCGAGCAGGCGCACGTCGTCCTCGGCATGCCCGGACTGGCCCGCACCGACGAGCGCCGCTGGGCGCTCGGCGTGCTGAACACCGCCCTCGGCGGCGGGATGTCGTCCCGGCTGTTCCAGGAGGTCCGCGAGAAGCGCGGCCTGGCCTACAGCGTGTACTCGTACACCTCCGGCTTCGCCGACTGCGGCCTGTTCGGCGTCTACGCCGGCTGCCGCCCCTCGCAGGTGCACGACGTGCTGAAGATCTGCCGCGACGAACTCGACCAGGTCGCCCAGCACGGACTGTCCGACGAGGAGATCACCCGGGCCGTCGGCCAGCTCCGCGGCTCCACGGTGCTCGGCCTGGAGGACACCGGCGCGCTGATGAACCGTATCGGCAAGAGCGAGCTGTGCTGGGGCGGGCAGATGTCGGTCGACGACATGCTGGCCCGGATAGCCTCGGTCACCCCGGACGACGTCCGCTCGGTGGCCCGCGACATCCTGGGCCGGCGGCCCTCGCTGTCGGTCATCGGCCCACTGAAGGACAAACAGGCGTCCCGTCTGCACGAAGCGGTCGCGTAAGCCTCTCCCTAAGGAAGCAAGAAGATGAGCAAGCTGCGAGTGGCGGTCCTCGGTGCCCGGGGCCGGATCGGTTCCGAGGCGGTACGGGCCGTCGAGGCCGCCGAGGACATGGAGCTGGTCGCCGCCCTGAGCCGGGGCGACAAGCTGGAGACCCTGGCCGAGACCGGCGCCCAGGTCGCCGTCGAACTGACCACGCCCGACTCGGTGATGGCCAACCTCGACTACTGCGTGAGCCACGGCATCCACGCGGTCGTCGGCACGACGGGCTGGACCGACGAGCGCCTCGCGCAGCTCAACGGGTGGCTCGCGGCCTCTCCGGAGACCGGGGTGCTCATCGCGCCGAACTTCTCCATCGGCGCCGTCCTGACGATGAAGTTCGCGCAGATCGCGGCGCCCTACTTCGAGTCGGTCGAGGTGGTCGAGCTGCACCACCCGAAGAAGGTCGACGCCCCCTCCGGCACCGCCACCCGCACCGCCCAGCTCATCGCGGAGGCACGCCGCGCCGCGGGTACGGCCCCCGCGCCGGACGCCACGGAGACCGGCCTGGAGGGAGCGCGCGGCGCCAGCGTCGACGGCGTCCCGGTCCACGCGGTCCGCCTGCGCGGCCTGCTGGCCCACCAGGAGGTGCTGCTCGGCGGCGAGGGCGAGACCCTCACCGTGCGGCACGACTCCCTGCACCACAGCAGCTTCATGCCGGGCATCCTGCTCGGCGCCCGCCGCGTGGTGACGACCCCGGGCCTGACCTTCGGCCTGGAACACTTCCTGGACCTCGGCTGATGCGCGCCAAGCTCTCCTACGCCGTCACGGCTGCCGTCCTGCTGATCTACTTCGTCCTGGTCGGCAGCCGTGGCGTCATGCTCATCAAGGCCGGCACCCTGCTCACGGTCACCTTCGGTGTCGCGGTGCTGATCCTGCCGGCGATCGGCCTGTGGTTCCTGTGGAAGAACACCCAGTTCGTCCGCCGGGCCAACGCCCTCGCCGCGGAACTCGACGCCGAGGGCGGACTGCCCGTCGACGAGCTGAAGCGCACCCCCAGCGGCCGCATCGACCGGGACTCGGCCGACGAGGTCTTCGCCCGCCGCAAGGCCGAGACCGAGGACGCGCCGGACGACTGGCGCAGCTGGTTCCGGCTGGCCGTCGCCTACCACGACGCCCGGGACACCCCGCGCGCCCGGAAGGCGATGCAGCGAGCGATCACCCTGCGCGAGACGGCGGGCTGACCGCGCCGGGGCGCCCTGGAGAGCCCCGGGGGAGGGGCGCCTAGCGGGCCGCCTCCGCGGCCCACGCCTCGATGGTGTCCGCGGCGCGGTCGAAGGCGTCCGAGCGTCCCAGGAAGTCCGCGTTGTGCGTGGTCATCAGGGGCGGCACCTCGTCACCCGAGCGCTCGGCGCGCACCAGCGTCAGCGCCTGTCCCTGCAAGGTGCGCGGCAGCCCGAGCCAGCGCACCGGCTGCTGCACCGTGCGCACCGCGACCACCTGCGCCCACGGCAGGGTGCGGGTGGCGAAGAAGCCGACCTGGCGCAGGCCCTGCGCGCTCACCCAGACACCCATGCGCAGCAGCCGCAGCGAGACGGCGATCACGGCGAGCGCGATGCCGAAGACCACTGCGGCCGCGCTCGGCGTCCCGGCCAGCGCGATGATGACGGCCGCGAAGAGCACGTACGAGGCGAGCAGCAGCAGGAGCGCGGCCGCGCCGACCCGCCACGGGCCGGGACGGTAGGGGCGCCGCCAGCGGTCACGGTCGTCGAAGGGCAGCGCGACGTCGTCGGCCGCTTCGAAGGCGCGGTCGGCCGTAAGGAAGGGCAGGGGCACGGCTGGTCCTCACTCAATCCATGCTGGGGCTGTGCCCGGTGAGGCTATCTACCCGGGTGCCGCCCCACCACCCTTGGGGGTCCATGGGGGTACCCGTGGGGGGCCATGGGGGTACTTGCCGGGCCATTCGGGCCCTGCAGGACTCAGCGGCCGTCGGACGCCTGGGACTGCTCGTTCCGCTGCGGCGACTCGTCGAGGGACAGCGCCGGCATCCCCAGCACCAGGGAGCCCGCCAGCCCGGCCACGATGGTCAGGCCCAGCAGCCACCGCCCGGCTATCTGCCCAGCGGACGCCCGCTCGCGGGGCGGGGGAACGACATTGCTGCGGAACCGGTCCGCCTCGGCGACGAAGGCGAAGGGCACGGGCTCACGCCGACGGAACATCGGGGGTCCTGCTCCTCTCGGGACTCGAACGAACCACTGTCACCGGGACAGACGAGCGAACGGGCCAAAAGGTGCCCGGATACGCCGAATTGCCAGAACTCGTAGCGGACCGGCACCGAACGCCTCGTTGTCGGTGCCGGGCCGTAGAGTGGGCGCCGCCCGAGTGAAGTGATGGAAGGACCCTCCGAGTCGTGACCGACACCCCCGCCGACGACCTCAAGCCCAGCTTCCGCAGCGATGTCACCGTGGAGTTGGTCAAGCACAGCGCGGCCGACTCCGACGTGCTGTGGGCCGCCCGCGTCTCCACCGCCGGCGAGCAGTCCCTGGACGAGCTGAAGAAGGACCCCGAGCGTTCCAAGGGCCTCATCAACTACCTGATGCGGGACCGGCACGGCAGCCCGTTCGAGCACAACTCGATGACCTTCTTCATCAGCGCCCCGATCTTCGTCTTCCGCGAGTTCATGCGGCACCGCGTGGGCTGGTCGTACAACGAGGAATCGGGCCGGTACAGGGAGCTCCAGCCGGTCTTCTACGTCCCCGGCGAGTCCCGCAAGCTCGTCCAGGAGGGCCGCCCGGGCAAGTACGTCTTCGTCGAGGGCACCCAGGCCCAGCAGGAGCTGACCGGCCGGGTCATGGAGGACTCCTACCGCGGCGCCTACGAGGCGTACCAGGAGATGCTCGCCGCCGGCGTCGCCCGCGAGGTCGCCCGCGCGGTGCTCCCCGTCGGTCTGTTCTCCTCGATGTACGCCACCTGTAACGCCCGTTCGCTGATGCACTTCCTCGGCCTGCGCACCCAGCACGAGCTGGCGAAGGTGCCGTCCTTCCCGCAGCGGGAGATCGAGATGGTGGGCGAGAAGATGGAGGCGGAGTGGGCCAGGCTCATGCCGCTCACCTACGCCGCCTTCAATGCGAACGGACGTGTGGCCCCGTAGCTCGTCCGAGTTCCAGGCCGGGCACAGATGTGCGCATCAGCCCTACGAAGTGTCCGGATTGCGGCATTTAGAGAAGTTCATCTAGCCTGATCAAACGGACCCGGCACTGCTTGAACCCCCGAGCAGGCAGTGCCGGGCTCCACCTTTGTCCTGACTTTTCCCTCACCCCTAGGGCAGACCACGCCTTGAGCAGCGAGTAGCGTGTAACCCATGGCTCCGACCTCCACTCCGCAGACCCCCTTCGGGCGGGTCCTCACCGCTATGGTCACGCCGTTCACGGCGGACGGCGCACTCGACCTCGACGGCGCACAGCGGCTCGCCACGCACCTGGTGGACGCAGGCAACGACGGCCTGATCATCAACGGCACCACCGGCGAGTCCCCCACCACCAGCGACGCGGAGAAAGCGGACCTCGTACGAGCCGTACTGGAGGCGGTCGGCGACCGGGCCCACGTGATCGCGGGGGTCGGCACCAACGACACCCACCACAGCATCCAGCTCGCCCGTACGGCCGAGAAGACGGGCGCCCACGGCCTCCTGATCGTGACCCCGTACTACAACAAGCCCCCGCAGGAGGGCCTGTACCGCCACTTCCGGGCCGTCGCCGACGCCGCCGAGCTGCCGGTGATGCTCTACGACATCCCCGGCCGCAGCGGCGTCCCGATCAGCACCGAGACCCTCGTCCGGCTGGCCGAGCACCCCCGCATCGTCGCGAACAAGGACGCCAAGGGCGACCTCGGCCGCGCGAGCTGGGCCATCGCCCGCTCCGGCCTGGCCTGGTACTCCGGCGACGACATGCTGAACCTGCCGCTGCTCTCGGTGGGCGCGGTGGGCTTCGTCTCCGTCGTCGGCCACGTCGTCACCCCGGAGCTGCGCGCCCTCGTCGACGCGTACACCAGCGGTGACGTCCACAAGGCGACCGAGATCCACCAGAAGCTGCTCCCGGTCTACACGGGCATGTTCCGTACCCAGGGAGTCATGACCACCAAGGCCGCGCTCACCCTCCAGGGCCTGCCCGCGGGACCGCTGCGCGCCCCGATGGTCGAATGCTCACCCGAAGAGATCGAACAGCTCAAGATCGATCTTGCCGCGGGCGGGGTACAGCTCTGACATCGGACTTCGCACGGCCGCCCGTGCACTGAACTTCACAACTGAATAAGCAGGCCACCGGTGCCTGCGCCACTTCGACAACTGCTTCTGCACGAACGTCACGCGCGCCACGTGCCCACCGGTACGTGGCGTGTGTGGTTGAGGAGAGTCTTTTGAGTCATCCGCATCCTGAACTCGGCCCGCCCCCGCCGCTCCCCGAAGGCGGCCTGCGGGTCACCCCGCTCGGCGGCCTCGGTGAAATCGGCCGGAACATGACCGTCTTCGAGTACGGCGGCCGCCTGCTGATCGTCGACTGCGGTGTGCTCTTCCCTGAGGAGGAGCAGCCCGGAATCGACCTGATCCTGCCGGACTTCTCGTCCGTCCGGGACCGCCTCGACGACATCGAGGGCATCGTCCTCACCCACGGTCACGAGGACCACATCGGCGGCGTGCCCTTCCTGCTCCGCGAGAAGCCGGACATCCCGCTGATTGGCTCCAAGCTGACGCTCGCCCTGATCGAGGCCAAGCTCCAGGAGCACCGCATCCGCCCGTACACCCTTGAGGTGGCGGAGGGGCACCGCGAGCGCATCGGCCCCTTCGACTGCGAGTTCGTCGCGGTCAACCACTCCATCCCGGACGCCCTGGCGGTGGCCATCCGCACGCCGGCCGGCATGGCCGTGCACACGGGCGACTTCAAGATGGACCAGCTCCCGCTGGACAACCGCCTCACGGACCTGCACGCGTTCGCCCGTCTGAGCGAGGAAGGCATCGACCTCCTTCTCTCCGACTCGACCAACGCCGAGGTGCCGGGCTTCGTCCCGCCCGAGCGGGACATCTCCAACGTCCTGCGGCAGGTCTTCGCCAACGCCCGCAAGCGGATCATCGTGGCGAGCTTCGCCAGCCACGTCCATCGCATCCAGCAGATCCTGGACGCGGCCCACGAGTACGGCCGTCGCGTCGCCTTCGTCGGCCGCTCGATGGTCCGCAACATGGGCATCGCACGGGACCTCGGCTACCTGAAGGTCCCGCCGGGCCTGGTCGTGGACGTCAAGACCCTCGACGACCTGCCCGACCACGAGGTCGTACTGGTCTGTACGGGTTCGCAGGGCGAGCCGATGGCCGCCCTGTCCCGCATGGCCAACCGGGACCACCAGATCCGCATCGTCGACGGCGACACGGTGATCCTGGCGTCGTCGCTGATCCCCGGCAACGAGAACGCGGTCTACCGCGTGATCAACGGCCTGACCCGCTGGGGCGCGAACGTCGTCCACAAGGGGAACGCCAAGGTGCACGTCTCCGGCCACGCGTCGGCGGGCGAGCTCCTGTACTTCTACAACATCTGCCGGCCCAAGAACCTGATGCCGGTGCACGGCGAATGGCGCCACCTGCGCGCCAACGCCGAGCTGGGCGCCCTGACCGGCGTCCCGCACGACCGCATCGTCATCGCGGAGGACGGCGTCGTCGTCGACCTCATCGAGGGTAAGGCCAAGATCGCCGGCAAGGTTCAGGCCGGATACGTCTACGTCGACGGCCTCTCCGTCGGTGACGTCGGCGAGCCTGCGCTGAAGGACCGGAAGATCCTCGGCGACGAGGGCATCATCTCGGTCTTCGTGGTCGTGGACTCCTCCACGGGCAAGATCACCGGTGGTCCGCACATCCAGGCCCGCGGCTCCGGTATCGAGGACGCCGCCTTCGGGGACGTCATCCCGAAGATCACGGAGGTCCTGGAGAGGTCGGCCCAGGACGGAGTGGTGGAGCCCCACCAGCTCCAGCAGCTGATCCGGCGCACGCTGGGTAAGTGGGTCTCCGACACCTACCGGCGCAGGCCGATGATCCTCCCCGTGGTGGTGGAGGTCTGACGGTTCGTCGGCTCTGACCAGCGCGACTCCGGAGCGGGGGGGCGCCCAGGGGAAGGGGGGGCCCCGCCCCCCGGAGGTTTGTTAGGACACCCCCAAACGGACACCCCCACCAAGTTTGGCGGGATCAAAGAAATAGGGG
>NZ_JBEZNL010000069.1:0-21859 GCF_040653275.1 Streptomyces sp. NPDC048002
GAGGACCTGACCGCCTTCGCCGACTTCCCCATCTCCCACTGGAAGAAGATCCAGTCCTCAAATCCCCTGGAACGGATCAACCGCGAGATCAAGCGTCGCACCGACGTCGTGCAGGTCTTCCCCAACCCAGCAGCCCTCGAACGGCTGGTCACCGCCGTGCTCAGTGAGATGCACGACGAATGGATCGCCTTCCCCCGCCGCTACCTGTCCGAAGGCAGCATGACGGCCATCTACGCCGCCGAACACGCCGACCACACCACCCCAGCGCTCCCCAACACCCCAAACACTACGGACGATTGATCGCCTACACCATCACAAGGGACGTGACCCGTCATAGACCGGTGGCCCGATCCTGGCGTTCTTCCCGCGTCCTCTGCGCTTGCCGAAGGCACTCCACCAGCCGTTGTCCCGGCAGATCCGCCAGGCGGTCCGCTCGGCCATCGCCCAACCCGCGGCACACGCCTCATCGACCAGGAGCCGGTGGCCGAACTCCGGATCGTCGCGGTGCGCGTCGAACAGGGCATTGGCCCGATACGCCTCGGTCAGCTCCGCATCGGAGACCAGCCGGGCCAGCCACCGGTAGTAGGGCTGGCGGGCCAGCCCGAGCACCCGGCACGTCACCGCCACCGGCACCCGCACGGGTGCGTCGGCGGCGGCCAGCTCGCGGACGAGCGGGTACATCATTTTCCCGGCAGGTTCGCCTGCGACAGATACGCCGCAGCCCTCCGCAGCACCTCGTTCTCCTGCTCCAGCAGCCGGATCCGCTTGCGGGCCTCGCGCAGCTCGGCCGATTCACCCCCGCCGGCACCAGTGCCGGCCCCCGAGCCCGGCTCGCCGCCCTCCTCGGCCTCGGCGTGGCGCAGCCACTTCGTCAGCGAGGTCGGGTGGACCCCGAAGTCCGCGGCGATCTGTTCCAGCGTGACGCCCCGGGCTCGCGGTTGCGCGCGACCCGCACGACGTCCTCGCGGAACTCCTTCGGATAGGGCTTGGGCATTGCGACATCCTTCCAGGCCGCCTCTCAGCGAGCCAGGTCAGGTGTCACCCAACCGTGCAGCAGTCCCCTTCGCAGAGCCGCTTCACCTCGAAGGCGTCCCGGTGGTCGTGGACGAACTCGAAGCGGATCACCGGTTCGTCTCGCCGGCGAAATACTTGGCCGCCTTGCGGAGTATGTCCCGCTCGGTCTCCAGCTTCCGCTCACTCGCCTCGAGCTCGGCCACCCGGGCCTCCAGCTGCCGGATCCGCTCGCCAGGCTCCGCGGCCGGCGTCGCCTGCGGGGCCCGGACCGCTGTCCTGGCGTCCCGGGCGGCGTCCGGGACGCCGCCGCCAAGTTCCCTGGAGCGCAGTACCCAGGTGCGCAGAGTGTTCCTGTTGATGCCCAGGTCGGCGGCGATGCTCTTATAGGTCGCCCCGGGTGTGGACTCGAACAGGGCCACAGCATCGGCCTTGAACTCGTCCGAGTAGTCCTTCATCGCCATCGGCGGTCTTCTCGCTTCCTCCGGATCAAGCAGATCCAGTATCAGCGTGTCCACCACTCAGGGCGAGGCTCCGATGGCGGTTCGTGTCCCGCCCGGGAGGCGACCTCGGCGTCCGGTCGGCCTCCACGGCAACTACGGACGGGACGGGCCTCGACCGCATCCCCTCCCGCCCCTGGATCTGAACGCTCCCCCGGGTGGCTGGTCACGGTCCACCTTGACCACCCAAGGGGGGGGCGGTCATCGCGCCTCGGCGCATTCGTCAACGAACGCGCACAGCCGACGGATGAGGCTCAAGGAGCCGGGGGCAGGGTCCGAGCCGCCCCACATGTGCGGGGCCTCCTGGAGCCACTGCTGCCACAGACCTCCCGGTTGCCGGAAGCGGTCGGCTTTGTCAGCTCCAAGGTTCAGGTCGATGAACTGGAGAGCACCCATCGCGACAGGCTGGTCGTATGCGAAGTCAGGGCGCCGGAGGTAGCGATCGAGGTAGGCGGCGAGCAGATCAGCGTCGCGCTCCGTTCCGGAGCTGGCCAGGGCGACGCAATAGGCCAGTCCGGCGCAGCAGACCTCGCTCGCCAGCAGGAGCTGCCCGAGGCGCTCGCGGAACTCGGTTCGGCGGGAGACGGCTACGAGCCAGGCCGCGGTTCTCCGCTCTCGCCAGCCGCCCTCAAGGAGCTTGGCGATCTCATCTGCAGTGATGAGTCCCGCGTCCCCACGCAGATCTCGCATGAAGCGGTCGCACTCAGGACCCTGCATGCGCAGCAAGCCACCCCCGAGCTTCGTGTAGCGTCGCTCGGGCGCGACATAGCGGCGGGCCAAGGCCAGCAACTCGGCATCGTCGTGCAGGTGACGTATCACACGGCCGATCTTGCCTTGCCGCCGCGGAACACAGCCAGCCCCTCCCCCGTCCTTGGATGTGAGTGAGTACGGTAGTCGGCACATGGGGCGAAGGCGTAGGAGGTTGCTGCGTACGCGCTGGGGTCACGCTGCCGGCGTTCCGGAGGTTGAGTGCTTCGCCGGCGAGGGCTGTGGCCCGCTGCTCGATGCCGAGTTGCCGCCGTAGCAGTGCCACTGGCAACGATCTCGGCGAAGTGCGTGTTGAGGCGGTTGAAGCGCTCATGGACCGGCAGGTGTGAAGCGGTGGATCCGGTCCGGGGGCCTTCCCCCAAGGCCGGGAAGTTAGCGTTCTCGCAGGTCCTGCAAGCACATTGAGGGTTCGAAGCGAAAGCACAACGGAGCTCGTTGGTACAGGCAGTCGACCAAGACAGCTTGTACGTGAGGAGCTCCGTTGCAGGTTCATCTTGCCCTGCCGTCCACGCTGACTGCCATCACCCGTACGGTGACCGTGGCCGCGGGCCGGTTCGCCCCGGGCCACCTGGGAGAGCTGACCGCCGTGGTGCCGTTCGAGCTCGTGGACGCGGTGCTGGCGGAGACGCGGACGGTGCAGCGGCGGCTGCGTGACCTGCCGTCTCGGGTCGGAATGTACTTCCTGCTCGCAATGTGCCTGTTCCCTGAGGTCGGCTACCGGCTGGTCTGGGACAAGCTCACCAGCGGCCTGGCCGGCATACCGGTGGCCTCACCGAGCACGAAGGCCCTGCGGGACCTTCGCCGACGGCTGGGGGCCGCGCCGGTTCGGTCACTGTTCGAGGTGCTCGCCGGGCTGCTGGCACGCCCGACCACGCCGGGGGTGCGCTTCGGTGCCTACCGGACCGTGTCCTTCGATGGCTGCAGCTCGCTTCGGGTGCCCGATTCGCCCCGCAATCGGGCCTGGCTGGGGCGGACAGCCCATCACGGCTATCCCACGCTGGAGTTGATGACGCTGGTCGAGACCGGGACAAGGTCCATGATCGGCGCAGTGTTCGGCCCCACCGACGAGGGCGAGACCGCCTATGCCTGCCGACTGCTGCATCTGCTGAGGCCGGACATGCTGGTGCTGTGGGACAAGGGCTTCGACGCCAACGACTTCCTCGCCCAGGCGACCGCGACCGGCGCGAAGGTGCTGGGCCGGCTCCGCAGCAACCGGCGCACCCCGGTCCTGGCCCGTCTCGACGACGGCTCATACCTGTCGGTGATCGGCACTGTGGGCGTCCGGGTCATCGACGCTGAAATCACGGTGACCTGCGCTGACGGCACCGTCTTCACCGGCTTCTACCGGCTGGTCACCACCTTGACCAACGCCCGCCGGCACCCCGCGGCGGCGCTGATCAAGCTCTACCACGAGCGCTGGGAACACGAGAGCGCGTACTACGCACTCCGCCACACGATCATGGCCGGACGGAAGCTCCGCTCGAACGACCGGGCCGGCCTCGAGCAGGAGATGTGGGCCCTGCTCACGCTCTACCAGGCCCTACGGACCGTGATGGTCGAGGCCGCCGAGTCCATCCCCGGCACCGACCCCGACCCCTGCTGCTTCACTGTGGCACTCCAGACCGCCCGTGACCAGGTCGTCCAGGCCGCCGGGATCGTTCCCGACGAGCAAGGACGCCTCGGACTGACCGGCCGCCGGGTGCTGTCCCGCCTCCTTGCGCCCCGCCGCCACCGGACCAGCACCCGCAAGGTCAAGTCGCCGATGTCCCGCTACAGCGAGCGACGCGACGACGGCCGCCCAGATCACAGCCGCATCATCACCGACCTCGCCGTCACCGTCCTCGAACCCGGCCCCGAACCGCCGCCTCTGCCCACCGTCTCCCGAGACGACCGCTACACCGCCCCGGCCCAGCGACGACGGCATCGCATCCTCGCCCTGCTGCAGGACGACCCGAACCGGCTGTGGAGACCCGCGGAGATCGCCGCCCACTTCGGCGACGTCACCCTGCACACCATGTATCGGCAACTGTCCCGATGGGCCAACACCGGGCTCATCCACAAGCTCGGACCCGGCCTCTACGCAGCCACAACCTGGACCTCAACCCCCTTGCCACCAGCACAAACAGGCTAACTTCCCGGCCTTGGGGGAAGGCCCCTCGGCAACGGCGGCGAAGTGGACGCCCAGGCCCTGCCCCGACGTCAAGCGCGCAGCAGGGTGACGGCGCGCCCGGACGACGTGGTCTGCTGGGAAAAGACGGTGCGCTCGTGGACCGGGGGGGCCTGGGGACGGGTGTCGAAGATGACGAGGGTGCCCGTGGACAGCTCCATGCGGTCCAGGTAGTCGTCCAGCTGCGCCAGCCCCTCCACTAGGGGATCGGCACGGCCCTGGCGCCACACTTTCAGCTCCAGCGCCTCACGCTGCACGGCCCTCGAACCATCGGCAGCGGCGTAGGGCTGGCGGATCAGCAGGTCGACCCGGCGCCGGCCGACCCCGTACTCCCGGTCGATGAAACCCGCGCCGTTGACGATCCGGTGCAGATACGCCATCATCACCAGCTGCGCCGCCGCCTCCGGATACGTCGAGCTGGTGGCCAGGATCTCTCCGTTCTCCCGCCAGAACTCCGAGAACGAATGCAACAGCTTGTCCATGTCGATCCGGCCGTCCGGCAGCCGGAAGCTGCTCGGGACGGCGGTGATGACCGATTCCGTCCTGACGCCCAGGACTCGAACGATCACCTCCTTGTAGATCGGGTTGGCCACCCGCACCGGCGAATCCGCGGCGATCAGCCCCAGGTCGCGAACGTAGCCCAGGTCGTCGTCGTAGGTGCTCGCCTCCTGCGGCAGCTCGCCGGCGATCAGCGGCTCGATCACCCGCCGCACCCGGTCCTCCCCCAGCCGCGCGGCCAGCGAGTCCAGATGCGTCGCACGCGCCAGGATCAATCGCTCCTTCGCCTCGTCCACATGCTCCGCCGTGACCTGCTCGGACTGCGGGATCCGCATCCGCCTGGTGATCTCGTAGGCCAGGGCATTAACCAGCCAGGGCTGGCCCTGGGTACACCAGAAAGCACGCTGGACCGCGTCCGGGGTGAACTCCTGCCCCGTCTCCGTAGTGTGCTGCCCGTACAGCTCGACGACCTCGGGCTCGGTGAAGTCATCCAACCGCAGCGAAGCGACCTTGATATTGAACGGACTCGACGTCCCCAGCCGGCCCGGATCCCCGCCCGCGGCCGCCTTGTAGTCACGCACGTCCCGCAGCCCACACAACACCACCGAGTGCGGGAACTGCTCCCGCACTGCGGTGTAACCGTCCCGCAACTGGCGCAGCACACTGCGCAGACTCTCCCCCCGCAGCGCATCGATCTCGTCGAAGAACAGCACCAGCGGACGCGAGCAGCTCCGCACCCACTCCGTCAGCCCCCGCGCAAGCCGGGCCCCGGGCACCGCGTCGGGCCAGGGGGCTGGGGGCGCGAGCTCGTCGGGATACCAGGCGGCCTCCGTCGAACGCCGGATCGCCTCCAGGATCAGCTCCTCCGCCCAGCCGACGTCTTCCCCAGCGGGTTCGGCACTCTCGCAGGAGAAACGCAGTGCCGCATACTGTCCCGAGGCCGTCAGGTCCCGGGCCATCGCCGCCAACGCTGTGGTCTTGCCGGTCTGCCGGGGCGCGTGCACCACGAAGTACTGGCCCTCATCCACAATCTCGCGGGCCTGCGGCAACCGCTCCTGGGCCGGCAGCATGTAGTGCCGTTCGGGGATGCACGGCCCTGCCGTGTTGAAGTAGCGCACGACACAAACGCTATCCGACGGCACCGACAACGGAGCTGGGCGAGTGGGAGCCGGCTAATGCCGGAGCTCTGCCACAGCGGAGCCGTCGAGAATCCACAGACTGCTTCCGTGTTCCGGACTCGTTGACGCGGTACGGGGCGTTACCCACCGCCTCACGCGCGTGCGGGGATGAAATCCGCGGTGCTCATCAGAGTCCAGGCCTGTCCGGCTCCTGCGAACAGGTCCGCCGGCCGTGCGGAATCAGTGCCTCTTACGCTTCTTCTTCTGCCGTTTCCCGGCCTGCGGCCTGCCTCGTGAGGCTGTCTTCGCGCCCTTCGCCCGGCCGGTGGACCTGGAGTGCGCTTCCGCCCGCAAGGCCCGGGCGCCACGCCAAGCCTCCTCGGCCACCGCCGTGTCCGGATGACGGGACAGTTGCTCAAGGACCGGCGGTACCCCGTACGGATCGGCCACGGCCAAAGCTGTGACCAGGGCTTGGCCGCCTCCGGGCCACCCGGCTGCGGCCTCGTCGAAAGCGGCGTACAGCGCGTGGTAAGGATCCAATACCTCGCCTTCGCCACCATCCGCCGTGTCCGGGCCCTCGGCCATGCGATGGGCGAGGGCGGCGGTCAGACGGACCTCCTCGAACCAGTCGGCCAGGTACGTCGCGCGGGCGGCCTCAGGTACGCGGATGGAGTCGGCCCGATGGCCGAGAGTACGCAGGGTGCGCGCGGCGTGTTCTCCCAGTACGGGATCGTCGAGCAGCGTCTCCCAGACCGGCACCGGGGCGGCCGCCGCTTCGAGCACACCGAGCAAGGCACGCCGACGGGCTGCGTCCGGCCCGGCGGGACTGTCGGCGAGCGCGGCGAAGAGCTCGGACCAGCCGTCGGCGCCGCGACCGGACAGCCAGTCGCCGAGCGTCTTACGGGCCGCACCTGACGGCCACCACTGGGCGGCGGCCACCAGCCGTCCCGCGTCCCAGGCCCGTACCGCTTCCTCGGTCGGGAAGGCGCCGAGGTCGATGTGCGGCAGGTTCGCGGTGCCCAGGAGCAGGCCCTCGCGGAGCAGGGCGTGGCCGAGCGGGGTGAGGGTGAAGGTGTCGCCAGCGCGCTCGGTGACGCCGAGGCCGGCCAGCCGGTCGATGACGCGGGCCAGCCTGGCGGCGACAGGCCGGAGTTCGTCGCGGTCGTCCTCGGTCAGGCCGGGCAGCCCGGTGAGCGCGGAGAGGGTCTCGGGGTCCGGGAGTTCGTACGGGCCCGAGGCCGGGGTGCGGACATCGGCAGCGGGGTTGCACGAAGGCGGAACGGCCCACCCGTCCCGCTGCGCGGCCTGGCGGGCCACCGACTGCGCGGTCCCCGCCTCCTGGTAAAGGAAGTAGAGCCTGGAGAGATGCTCGCCGCGGTACTCCTCAGCGGTCTCCTCGTCCTCGGCCAGCTGGGTCAGGAGGGAGCCGAGGAGATCAAGGCCGAGTCCGGCCAGTTCTCCCGGGGCCCCTTCGCGCAGGACGACGGCGGCCGGTCCCTCGATGAGCGCGCCGTCCGGCCGGTCGGGGGACTCCAGCAGCAGGCCGACGGCCAGCGCGAGCCGGGCGAGCGGTTCGTCGGCTGTTTCCGGGCGGTCCAGGGCTGCCGTGAGCGACCGTAGGAGCGGTGCCGCGCGCAGCGCGCCGGCCAGCGCGTCCAAGGACTCCGGCAGCGGGACCGGGGCCAGCGGGTCGGGATCCTCCCCGAAGCACTCGAAGTGCTCCTGGGCGAGGGAGGCGGCCATGCCGAGCAGCGGCGCGGTGTGCCGGCCGCCGGGGGCCAGGTGGGCGTACGGGCCGCGCAGCAAGGCGTCGAGCCCGGCAGCCGTCCACCGGTCCGAGACCACCGCCGCCTGCGTCTCGTACCAGTCCTCGTCCGGGTCCGTCCCGTCCGGCGCCCCCAGCGGGGCGCCGGGCATCAGGGGATCCTGGCCCGGGTGGGACCGGTCGCGCTCGTCCAGGGCCACGAGGTGCAGCCGGGCGGCGAGCTCGGAGCGGGCCCGGCGCGTGCGCTCTCCCGCCAGTGCCCGTTCCCAGGACCCCATGGCCGCAGAACCGTCCGCCGTCGTGGGGGCCGAGAAGCCGAGTGCCGCCTCGCGTTCGGGCCGCGGGCAGGCGGCGAACGACTCCAGCCATCCGCGTACCGCGTCCGCGTCCCCGGTGTCCACGCCCTCGGCACGCATCAGCCCGGCGTACAGCCGTGGCCACGTGGTGCGCCCTTGAGCGGTCATCACCTCGGTGAAGCCGTCGGCCAGCTCCCGCACCCGGGCCGCCAGGCGGGCCTGCCGCTTCGCGTTCAGCCGACCCTTCTCGCGGGTGTGGTCGACGAGCGCGAGCAGCACCTCCACATAGCCCGGCAGCTCGGCCGGTGCGGCGCCCGCGTACAGCGGCAGCAGGATGTGCAACAGCTCCTCGGCGAGGTGCTCGGTCGGCTCGGGTAGGCCGGTCCTGCGATGCCCGGTGCTCAGGGCGAGCAGCCCGGTCACGGCATCGGCCGCACGTGGATCGAGCGGAGTGCCGCGGTGTTCCGCCCAGGCGAGGAACGGTTCGAGGGGAAGGCTCAGGGGCGTACCGCTGTTCATCCGGGCAGGCTAACGCCCAGCGGCGCCCAGCGGCGCCGGAAATGCCGATCCTCACCCGGCCCGGGGAGCCAGGGTCCCGGCAAAGTCTTTGGTCATCCGGTCAGGAGAAGGTTGATGGGGCGGTCGGTGTCGCGGGCGTGATGGCGTGGGGCGGCGGCGATGTTGTGGTGTCCGTGGAGGCGGAGGAGGGTGATTGCGGTGTTGCGGAGGCCGGCCATGACGCGCGGTGCGTTGCCGGTGCGGACCTGGGAGCGGTCCTCGTCGAAGGTGACGTCACGGACCCAGTGCAGTCGGTTTTCGATCTCCCAGTGCGACTGCCCATGCGGCCAGGACCTCTGCGGGCGAGGTGCGTGCGTCCGCGCTGGTGACCAGGTAGACGATCTCGACGGTTCGGCTTGCCCTTGCGTGTGACGGTGTGTCGCAGCTGGGCGACCTGAGCGGCTCCGGTGAAGTCGATCCAGGCGGGCACGTCGACGGTCTTGACCGTGCCGGTGGCGTGGCGTCCGTGGCCCCGGTCGGTCCTGCTGGCTGCGGGTATCCGGGCCCAGGGCAGGGCCTTCAACCGGGTGTACAAGGTCTTCTGATTGGCCTTCACGGTCAGGACGTAGTCGGCACCGGCCTCGATGACGAGGGTCGCGGTGTCGTGCCGGGTGTGGAGCGCGTCCATCGTGACCACCGCTCCGTCCAGGTCAAGGACTCCCAGCAGGTCCCGGGCCGCGGGGATCTCGTTGCTCTTCTCCTGCACGGCGACCTGGCCGAGCACCGCTCCCGAGCCGTGGGCGAGCGCGGCCACCAGATGCGGGGCCGCGGCGTCACCGTGGCGTGCGCCCCGCACGGTCTTGCCATCGATCGCGATCACCCGGCGGCCCGCGACCCGTGCGCTCCATGTCGCTGCCCATGCCACAGGAGGGTGTCGAGACGGTCCACGTCGAGCCGCGCGAACAGGCGCCGCAGCGTCGACTCGTCCACCCGGCGCGCACATCCACAGGCCTCTACAGCGAGATCCACTACAGCAAGGATCCGCGAAACCGACTGAACCGATCGTGACTACAGGGCACCAGCAAAAATGGCTGGTCACGTCTGGTGTCTGCGCGGGACCCTGAGCGTATGCCTCGACGTGTCATGTTCGTGCAGCTGAAGACCGGTTACAACACCGACCGCGGACCCTCGTGGATCGGGTGGGTGGACTTCTCGAAAACCTGGAGCACCGCGTACTTTCGCGGGAGGACACTGCGCCGGGCCGGGAAGATGCTCGATGCGAACTTCTACGACGTGCGAACGAACGAGGAGTTCTGGATCTCCGGACCGAAGCGGGACCGCACCGACACCCGCTACGGCCCTTGCAACCCTGAAATCGAGCCGCAAGCCGTCGAGATCTATCACGCCTTCCTGGAAGGCGCACCCCTGCCGGGCCGGGAGAACGGCTGACTCCACGCCCTTACGAACAGACCTGTCCGGGTGGTGATCGGACAGGCATTCATCACCGTGGTGACCCTGGGATCCTGTTCCGCAAGCCCCTGCACCAGCCCACGGGCTCGCAAGACACCGGCTCCTGGCTGATAGCAGGCCGGCTCGTCCGCCGACGCATCCGGGAGCGTGCCGCGGAAAATGAGCATCCCTCTGGACTCCGTGCTGAACGAGGGCGAGGGTCCGCCAGCGCACTGACGGACCCTCAACGGACATCCAGACTACGGCGAGCGCGCTAAACAGGTGGCCGCGTCCCGCCTCGGTGAGGTTTGGCCGATGCCGTTGAGAGCGAGCGAGTGCTGGGCGAGAAAACCAGGTCGACGTAGGTCAGTACGGCATCCGATCATGCGTTCATGCCCCTGAGCGAGACCCTTGCCCGAGTTGATGCAGACCTGGCGGCCGGCCGGGTTCCCGTCGCGCGCCAGCGTCTGCGCGGTCTCGTCTCGTCCTTCCCCTACGACCTGACGCTTCGCCGGCGTCTGGCCGAGGTGTACCGGCTCTACGGCGACGCCGCCGAGGCTGGACGCTGGATGTACCTCGAAGAGGACCGCAACGCCGATGAGACCGCCTCCTTCGAGGCGCGATACAGGTCTCCCGGGTGGCAGATGAAGGCCCTTGCCTGGCACGGCCCGGAGGCGATGGCTGCCACCGCCTTCGCGGAGGAGCAGCTGGCCGCGGTGCGGACCGCTTGCGCCGAGAAGCTGGGGCACGCCGTCGACTGGGACGACCCCGACTCCTACCAGGACGACCTGGAAGGGGAACACGGGGCGCCCTCCGAGCCGTGGACGCTCGGCGGCGTGCTGGCGGGCGTCGGCTGCCTGACGGGGGCCCTTGCGTTCCTTGCGATCTGGGTGAACGGAGTCGTTGCTCTCTTCAACTGACATAGGCCGCCGGGGCCGACGGGGGCGGCGAGCAAGGTTCGATGAACCGCCCAGAACCACCGTGAACGGGACATCGGTGACGAGAAGTGCTGCTTCGCGCGGTGTGAATGCGACGGCCACCTCACCGACGACGAGCGCGCGGCCGTCGACGACGGCCAAGCCGCACTCGTCCAACTGCTGGAACGACAGACTGACGTCCCCCTCCCTCTGGCCCCACACCAGGACAGATCGCAGTCCCCGCCACCGCAGCACTGCTACAAGTCGTCGACGTCCGCCAGGACGAACCGTGAGGCTCTACCGAGCACCGGCACCGCTTCAGATCCCTTGAAGGCGGCGGCGCGGCGTTATGTGACCATGCGGATATGGCACCTGGTCGGATCATCTTCCTCAACGGCACATCCAGCTCAGGCAAGTCGAGCGTGGCGCGGGAGCTTCTGGACGTCCTGGACGACGGCGTCTTCTTCCACCTGGCGGTCGACGCCTTCAACGCGATGCGCAGCAAGCGGGAGCTTGGCGCACAGGAGCTGGACGCCGCGCTGCGGCGTACCCGGATGGGCTTTCACCGCTCGATCGCAGCCATGGCCGGGGCGGGCAACGACATCGTGGTCGACCATGTGCTGAGCGAGCCGTGGCGGCTGCTCGACTGTCTGACGGTGCTGCGCCCAGAAGACGTCCTTTTCGTCGGCATGCACTGCCCGCTGGACGAACTGACACGCCGCGAGCAGGCCCGGGGCGACCGTCCAGCGGGCCTTGCAGCGCACCAGTACGACCTGGTCCACCGTCACGGCGACTACGACCTGGAGTGCGACACCAGCACGGCGAGCCCCCGCGAATGCGCCCAGCAGATCAAGGACTTCCTCCCGCACCGTCCCAGCCCCACCGCTTTCACCCGCCTGCGACAGCGCTACCTGGCCGACGGTATTGGGCACCTCGGCCTCGCCCCAACTGCATCGATCAGCGACCATTGAGTGGATGCCGACTGAGGCCCCGGCACCTCTTCCCGGTGCGGCAGGAACTCGACAAGCCTGACTCCTCAGAAGGCGCGTCCGGCATGCCCTGTGGGTGGACCTCATCGACGCCAAGATCGCGGCCTTCCGCCAGCGGCAGGCCCAGAAGAGGAACACGGCAACAGGGACAGCCGCCCCACGCCGCCGGACTGGATCGTCGAACCCGGCATCGGCTCCAGCCAGTCACCCATCGAGGTCGCCGCCGGCGAATGCCACATCGCCGAAAAGCGGCAAGAGGCTGTCAGCCGCGCCGAAGCCCTCCGGCTGCTCGCCACAGGACTGCGGGCATGCACCCACTGCCAACCCAACACCGAACTGGGCATCCTTGTGAAGAAGCCACCCCATCGCAGCAACCTGGTCACCCCATGCCAGCCGTGATCACAACCGCCACGGCGCAGCAGCAGGGAGAACCTGTGCGTCCTGGCTGGCGCCCATGCGCTGTCACCCCACCGCCCGCTCGCAGTGACCGGCGCCCACGACACCGACCGTTACGAACGCCGCGAGCCCGCGTCGATGTGGAGGGAGCGCTTCACGTCCGCCGGATTTCGGCTCCTTCCGGCGCCTCCCGCCCCGGCAGGACACCGTCCCCGGATTCACCGCCGTCCGGCCATGCCAAGCACACCGAACTCGCCTTTGAAAAAATCCCGTTGGCCGCGGTCATCACCGCCACGCCCGACGCGTGATCACCGGAGCACATCGCGAGGACAGGTGACCCCGTCTCTTCGGCCGCTCGGGCCATGCCCGAGCAGCCATGAGGCGGGCCGGGAGCACGGGCCACGTTCAGCAGCTTCCGTCCACGACGCCACGGGCGCGCCGCTCCCGATGCCGCCGTCTCATGACGACGGCGGGAACACCGAGCGCCAGGAGCACCGGGAAAGCGGCGACCATCCCGAACCAGAGGAAGAGCGCGAGATAGCCGTAGGCGGCGCCGTCCTCGCCGGCCATCATCAGCAGGACGATGCTGGCGACGAAAGCGACGGTCATCAGCCCCGCGACGGCGACGGCGAGCCGGTACAGAATGCGCGCCCCACGCGGGTATCCGGCGTCGGCCCCCTGGACCCGGCGTGCGTCCGGCCCCCGGGTCATTTCTTCGCCGCGTCCCACGCGCCGGAATGGAAGCTGCGCAGGAGTGCGATCAGCGCCGCCCCGAGTCGCCAATCCACACCGAGAGCGTGCAGGTGCAGTGCGTCGTTCTTGGACCTGAACTCCAGCGGAGTCTGCCCGTTCGCGCGCCACCGGATGCGCCGGGGTGCCCGCGCGAAGCCGCCCTCGTTGCCGGGGACGCTGTCGAAGACCGTGATCGCGAGGACTATCGTCATCAGCGGCAGCAGGATCCACCAGGTCCACCACCACACGATCCGCCCCTTGAAGCCGACCGCCTCGAAGCCGTCGGCCTGGCGGACGGTCCAGCGGGTGCGCAGCCCCCTGCCGCGGAGCGCCTTCTCGCGCGTGACCGTGCCGATGAGCTCACCGTGCGCGCCGAGCACGTCGAACCTCGCGACACCGCCGCCGGCCGACGCCGTCACGACGGTGCCCACCCGCTCCCGGCGCTGATCGTCGGCCCACAGCGCGAAGGTACGGGTCCCGTTGCCCCGGGCCGCACGGTAGGCGGACACACCTCCCGACGGCAGTTCGCGCTCCACGAACACCGTCCCAAGACCGGGCCCGCGGGAGAAACTGACCAAGTCCGTCACCGGCGCGCCCGCCTGGCCACCGGCCGCTCTCGGGCCGCTGAACAAGGTCAGTACGCTGATGCTCATCCGGCATGCTCCAAGAAGTCATCGTGTGGCCAAGGCCCGCTCAGTCTGCCCCATCTCGTTGATCCCACCACGCAGTTGCCTCCCCGTGGAAGCATCCGCCACCGGATCTTCGTACGAGGACGAGGGCGAGGACGGGGGCGAGGACGGTGCCGCCGCCCGGCACCGAGGCCCGGCGCGTGCCTAGGAATCGCCCTCGCCCCCCCACCCCGGGAGCCGCGCCCACGCGGCGTCGAAACACTCTCGCTCGGCATCGGCCGCGGCGGACCGCAAGCAGGAGCGGGGACGACACTGCCGGGCCCGGCCGCGGTCATCTCGGCATAGACGGAGGTCTCTCCGCGTCGGCCTGGTGCACGGTACGTACCTCGCCGGCCGGGCCGTGCGCCGTGACGGCGCTGTGGCCGACCCGCAGCATCAGTATCGGACTACGTAGTCCGATCGATGCCGGTCACGCCGTTATGGCTCATGCTGGTCAGCATCCACATTTCCGTGATCCTCGTCATTGATCGGCAGTCGCGCACGTGAGAAACGAAGATTCCAGGTCACAGCGCACTTACGTGTGGGAGTCCGCCAGGGTTGGATCCCTCGGTGGACCGCTGCTCGTCTGCGAGGTCGACTCCTTCTCGGACTGGGGCGGTGCCGTGCACAGCCCCGACTACGAACTGGATCCTGCCTGCGACTACGCCCGCGCCTGGTCGGCGGTCCACCCGGACGACGACGATCTCGAAGCCGCGTTCGTGTGTTTCGGTGAACACGGGGAACATGCCGGCCTCATCTGGGAAATGGACCGCGAGGGCAGCGCGGAGATTGCCTACGCCCGGCACCGCGATGCTCCCGCCGGCGAGGACGACAACTTTCTGATCATGCGCTCATGGATCCCCGACGGCAGGACGGACGCGCCGCGCCGGCGTGCCGCCGGGGCGCCTGCGGCCGAAGAACAGGAAGTAGGAAAGCTGGAGTTCCTCAGCGGCCGGGTCGTTGTCGTCTGGGCAGCAGTGAACGCTCATGAGACCGGCTCGTACGCCACGCCGCAGGAAAGAGCCGCGTCGATCAAGGCCCTGGCCCGGCTGAACCCCCCTGTCCAGCTCAACCTGGACGGCCAACCGGGTCTCGGTACGGTGCTGTGGGTCAAGCCGGGCACGTACCGCGTCACCTGCGGATGGCACGAAGGAACCCGGGGACAGTACATGTCCCAGGAAGAGATGTACGGACCAGCACAGTCATACGCGGATGACGACTGGAGCTGTCGCTGGGTTCGCTTCACCCGGTCCGACGGCTCCGTTGAGGCGTGAGTGCCTGCTCCTGAGGCCGAACACGACAGGTTGGTGGTTGTGACGGGTCTGCGAACGGCTCGTCGGGCTTGTTCAGCAGGTCAACTTCCTCTGGGAATCACGGGAGTTGCACCACTCACCGTGGCTGGACAGACCCCAATGACACACGGGCGCGGGCGACAGCGGCGCCGTCTGCGCCCGCCGACATCGTCGCTCACACAGACCCGAACCCGCCGCCGCGCGCGCCGCGCTTCGACCCCGCGCCATGTCGCCACAGAGCGAGATTCAGCCACAAAGAACCCGTTGCAAAGGATTCCTTGCAACTACTTCTTTGCAACGCTACGTTGGACCCATGGAAGAGCCCCCGGACGCACAGATCCGCAGTCTTGACGCCCGCTCACTGCGCGGGCTGGCCCACCCGCTGCGCATGCAGTTGCTGGACGCCCTGCGCTTCGGCGGACCGGCCACAGCCTCCCAACTCGCGGAAAAGCTCGGCGAGTCGAGCGGGGCCACCAGCTACCACCTGCGCCAGCTCGCCGCTCACGGCTTCATCGAGGACGCCCCGGAGCACGGCAAGGGGCGGGAGCGGTGGTGGAAGGCCGTCCACCGGGGGCTGCGTTTCGACGACTCCGTGCTCACCGGCGCCGGCCCGGATCTGCGCGGTGCCGCCGAACTGTACTTGCACGAGGTGGCGAACACCCAGACCAGGGATCTGTCGACCTGGCTCGGCGACCGCACCACCTGGCCCGACGAGTGGAACCTCGCCTGGGACATGAGCAGCGCCACGCTGCGGCTCACACCCGACCTCACCCGGGAGCTCATCGAGAAGATGCACGCGCTCGTCGACGAGTACCGGAACCGGGTCAGCGACGAGTCCGACGCCGACAGCGCCCGAGTGCGTATCCACACCCACGCGTTCCCCATCACCACGGAATGAGAGGCGATTGCTGATGCATCCCGAGACCGACCTCGCCCTGCACCATCTCCGCGCCGCCGGCCTGCGCACCGAGGCAGACGCGTACCGCCTGGCCGTCTCGGCCCGGGTCCCCCGCGCCCTGCGTGCCCGCCTCGGATGGACCCTCGTCGAGGTCGGCCTGCGCCTTGCCTCCCCTTCCCCGTCCGCCTCCAGGGCCGCGATCGCCCTCCCCTAGGGCAACAGTCCCGGCCCGAGCAGGGCCGCGACGCGGCCGAGCGGGTCGGCATCAAGCAGTTCATGGTGGCCGCAGCCGATGTCGTGCCAGGCGACCGGTGCGGTGCAGTACGGCTGCCAGGCCGCGGGATCCGCCCCGCCGTCCGCTTCCCCCGCGGCACGGAAGAACGTGACCTCGGTGCCGCCCCCGAGTACGGGTGGCCGGCCGTCCCGCAGGAACTCCAGCGCGGACGCGGCCGCCGCGCGCACCCCGGTGACGACGGTGTCGCCGAGGACGGCCAGGGAGGCGGGAGGCTCCCCTGCGGAGGAGAAGCCCAGGGTCCGCAAGACCTCGTTCTCTTCCTCGCCGCGTGGCTCCCCACCAGCCGTCGGCAGGTGGGTGTCCAGGAGGGCGAGGAGTTCGACCCGTTCGCCTTCCTCGGTCAGCCGGGCGGCGATCGCGTGGGCGAGCTGCCCGCCCAGGGACCAGCCCAGGAGCCGGTAGGGACCGTGCCGCTGGACGGAGCGGATCGACTCCACATGCCTGCGCACCACTTCGTCCGGTTTGAAGGGCGCCTGGCCCGGCTCCGTGAGGTCGGCCGCCTGGAGGCCGTACACCGGTAGGCCGGGGTCGAGGTGCGGAAGCAGGCGGGCGTAGGGCCAGGCGAGGCCGCTCACCGCGTGGACGCAGAACAGCGGCCGCCGGTCCACCCCCTCGCGCAGGGGCAGGAGCGGGCCGAGACCGGCGGCCGGATGGTCGTCGCCGAGCCGTCGGGCCAGGGCTGTCACGGACGGTGCCTCGAACAGCGCGCGGACGGACAGCGCCGCTCCCGTCACCGCCCGGATCCTGCCGATCAGCCGGGTCGCGAGCAGGGAGTCCCCGCCGAGGTCGAAGAAGGACGCCCCGGGGTCCGGCGCCGGCCCGCCGAGGGTCTCCGCGAAGAGCCGGCTCAGCATCTCCTCGCACGGGTCGAGCGGCACCGCCGTGGCCCGGGGCGGGGGCGGCGGGGCGGGCAGGGCGGCACGGTCGAGCTTGCCGCTCGGTGTCAGCGGGATCCGCTCGATCTGTACGTAGGCGGAGGGCACGAGATAGTCGGGCAGCAGGGCGCGTGCGTGGCGCCGCAGATCCTGGTGGTCCAGGGTGAGTTCGGGGCGTACGGCGACGACGTGGGCGACCAGCCCGCGGCCCCCGGCGCGGTCGTCGTACGGCGTGACGACGGCCTGTGCCACCAGGGGATGACGCAGCAGAGCGGCCTCCGCGTCGGCGGGCTCCACCCGGTGTCCCCGGATCTTCACCTGGTCGTCCAGCCGCCCCAGGAACTCGATCGCGCCGTCCGCCCGGTACCGCACTCGGTCTCCGGTGCGGTACATGCGCTCACCCGGCTCACCGAACGGGCAGGCCACGAAGCGCTCCGCGGTCCAGCCCGGCCGGCGCAGATAGCCGCGGGCCACGCCGACGCCGGCCAGGTGGAGTTCGCCGGGCACGCCGACAGGCACCGGCTTCAGCCGCTCGTCCAGCACATAGGCCCTGGTGTTGCGGATGGGCCGGCCGACCGGAGGTTCGCCCTCCGCGCTCCCGGCGCCGGCCTGCCACGTCAGAGCGAAGACGGTCGTCTCGGTGGGGCCGTACACATTGGTCACCGCGCAGCCGGGTATGCGGTGTCGGATGTCCCGCAGGAGGGCGCCGGGCAGTGGTTCGCCCCCCAAATGGACTCGTTGCACGGCGAGTTCGCCGGTCAGGGCCGGCAGGATGCCGGCCAGGGCGGAGGGGACCGTGGTCAGGAGGCTGCCCTGCCAGCCGTCGCGTTCGACGAGTGCCAGGAGGTCGTCGACCAGTTCCACGCAGCCGCCCAGCGCGAGGGGCAGGACGGTGTCCTCGATGTGCGCGTCGAAGGCGAAGGAGATCGACCCGAGGACCCGGGCGACCGAGTCGGCGCCGAACTCGGCCTCGTAAGCGCCGATCAGATTCACGACACCGGCGTGCTCGACGACCACGCCCTTGGGGGTGCCGGTGGTGCCCGAGGTGTGGATGACGTAGGCCGCGTGGTGCGGGAGGATCGGCCCGCCCCGCTCGTGGTCCGTGATCCGGGCTCGGTCGCGTGCGGCGAGGCCGCGGGCGGTGGACGGGTCGTCGACGACGATCAATGGGGCGCCGGGCGGCAGCAGGGACCGTACGGCGTCGGAGGTCACGATGAGGCGGGGCCGCGCCCCGGCGAGCACCAGGGCCAACCGGTCGGCGGGCTGGCGGGGGTCCAGGGGCAGATAGGCGGCCCCGGTCTTGAGTACGGCGAACAGGGCGACCAGGGCGTCTGCGGTGCGCGGAAGGAGCAGTGCGACCGTCGTCTCGGGGCCCGCCCCGGCATCGAGCAGGAGGCGCGCCAACTGGTTCGCGCGGACGTCGAGTTCGGCGTACGTCGTCGTGTGTCCCGCGTGCATGACCGCCGGGGCCCCCGGGTTCCGGTCGGCCTGGGCCTCGATCAGCGCGGGCAGTGCGGTCGCGGGGGCGGGGGCGGCGGTGTCGTTCCATTCGACGAGGAGCCTTCGGCGCTCGTCCTCGGGGAGGAACGCGTGGTCGGCGAGGTCGTCGGCGTCGTGGTGCGGGTCGTGCGCGATGGCCGTGAGGAGTCGCACGAACCAGTCCGCGATCCGCTCGGCTTGGTCGCGGGTGACGTGGGCGGGCTGGAACTCCAGCCGCACGCCGAGGGTGTCGCCGGGCGTGCAGACGACGGACAGCGGGTAGTGGGTGGCGTCGAATCCGTCCGCGACGGTGCAGTGCACGCCGGCGTCGAGTGCCGCGTCATGGCCCTGGCCACCCGCCGGATAGTTCTCGAAGGCCATCGTGGTGTCGAAGAGTGCCTGGAGGCCGGTGAGTTGGTGGATGTCGGAGAGTCCGAGGTGATGGTGCTCCATGAGGTCGATCTGATCGTCCTGGACCCGTTCCAGCAGCTCCGTCAGCGACTCCCCGGCGCGCACGACAACTCTGGCGGGCAGGGTGTTCACGAGCAGTCCGACGAGGTTCTCCACGCCTTCCACGTCCGCCGTCCGGCCGGAGACGGTCATGCCGAACAGCACGTCGTCCCGGCCGGTCAGCCGGCGCAGGACGAGGCCCCAGGCCACCAGCACCACGGTGTTGAGGGTGACGCCGCAGTCGCGTGCGACAGCGGCGAGTGCGGCGGACGCGGTGGGGGGCAGGGTGCGCGGGACGCGCTCGGGGACCGTCGCGGCCCGTCCGGCCGCCTGAGGCACGGCCAGCGTCGGCCCGTCGACGCCCGCCAGGGCGCCGCTCCACGCCTCCCGGGCCTCGTCGGGCCCGGTGTCGGCGAGCCAGTCCAGGTAGGAGGTGTAGGACGGCGCCGGCGGCAGCTGCTCGAAGGCGGCCTCCCCGTGCCCGTACAGCCGCCACAGTTCGTCGACGGCGAGGGAAGTGGACCAGCCGTCGAGGACCAGGTGATGGCTCGTCAGCACGAACTGCCAGCGACGGTCGTCGAGGCGGAGCAGCAGGAAGCGGGTCAGGGGCGGGCGGGCGAGGTCGAAACGGCGGGCGCGCTCCTCGCGGGCGGCGTCCGCGGCCGCGTCGGTCCTCGCGCCGGACGGCAGTCCGGTCAGGTCGTACAGCCGCCAGTCCAGAGGCGGATCGGGGCTGATGAACTGCACCGGCTCCCCGGACGGCGCCGCCCGGAACCCGGCGCGCAGTCCGTCGTGACGGCGCTGCAGCGCACGGCAGGCCTCGCGCAGTCGCACGGCGTCGAGTTCCCCGGTGACTTCGAGGGTGAGCTGGGTGGTGTAGATGTCCTGCCCGTCCGCGTCGTACGCGGTGTGGAAGTACAGGCCCCGCTGGAGCGGCGCCAGCGGGAGGGCGTCCTGGGTGCCGGTGGCGACGTGCCCGCTCATGCCGTCTCCTCCAGCTCTCGCAGGGCGGCGAACCACGCGTCGGCGAGTTCCTCCACCTGCTCCCCGGTCAACAGGCGAGACGGGAAGGTCCAGGTCACATGGAGTTCGGGCCCGGCGCTGCCGTCGAGCACCGCGGCGGACACCTCCAGCAGGTGCGTGAGAGGCATCTCGGCGTCGCCGCCCCCGGCGAGGGCGGGGAGGTCGGCGGCCAGGGTCCAGTCCGCGTCGGGCGAACGCTCGAAGCGGCCCAGGTAGTTGAAGATGACCTGGGGGTGGGGCAGCCGCGCCAAAGCGGGCGCGGTCTCGGCGTGGAGATGACGCAGGATGCCGTAGCCGAGGCCCTTGTCGGGCATCGCGTCGAGCCTGCGCTGTACGGCGCCGGGGGCGTCGTCCCGCTCCAGCCGCACGGGGAAGAGACTGGTGAACCAGCCCACCGTGTGCGACAGATCGAGGTCCTCGGTGATCTCCTCACGGCCATGCCCTTCGACGTCGACCAAAAAGGGGGCCTCGGCCGCAGTCGCCGGATCGTCCCCGAAGTGTGCCGTGCGCCAGGCGCGCAGGGCCCGGCCGAGGGCGCTGAGCAGCACCGAGTTGACGCCGGTGCCCAGCCTGGCGGGGGCCGCGGTGAGCACGGCGGCCGTGCTGTCGGCGGGCAGGACCCGGGTGACGGTGGCGCGGCTGCGCATCACGTCCCGTGCCGGGTCAAGCATGGCGAAGCGCAGGATGTCGTCGGCGTCCCGGGCGGCACCGGTCCACAAGGGCAGCTCGGCGGTCCGCCGGGGGGCCTGCTCCTGGAGCAGGGCCCCCCACCGGGCGTAGGAGATACCGGTGGGCTCGTCGAGGGGAGCGCCGGTGGCGAAGGCCCGCAGGTCGTGCAGCAGGACGCGCCAGGAGACACCGTCCACGACGAGGTGGTTGACGACGAGGAGGAGGTGGCCGGTCCGCGTGTCCCCGGCGTCGAACCAGACGGCTTCGAGCATGTGCCCGCTGCCGGGGGCCAGGCGCCCCGCGGCCTCCTCGGCGGCACGGGCCACGGCGGCCTCGCGCTGGTCGGCGCCGAGTTCTCGCACGTCGATGCGCCGGACGTGCTCGCTGCCCCGTACGGTCCCGCGGGGCAGGACGTCGAGAGTCCACTGCGGTGTGCGTCCGAGACGGATGCGGAGTGAGTCGTGGCGGTCGAGCAGGGACTGTACGAGCCCGGCGACGAAGGGCAGGTCCAGGGCCGCGGGGACGCGCACCAGCACGGACTGGTGGAAGGCGTCGACCGGGCCTCCCCGGTCGCGCTGCCACTGGATGATCGGTGTGAGGGGTACGGAGGCGGGGGACGTGGCGGTGTCGGGCCGGTGGGCGCTGCCACGCGGTCGCAGTGCGGTCTCGGGCGCCGGGGGTGCGCCGGTGCGGGGAGCGCGTGCGCGGGTGTGCGGGGCGATTCCGGCGACGGTCTTGTGCCGGAAGACGTCCCTGGCGGAGACCGTGAGGCCTCGTTTGCGGGCTCCGGCGACCAGCCGGATGGAGAGGATGCTGTCCCCGCCCAGGTCGAAGAAGGAGTCGTCCAGTCCCACCTCGGGCACGCCGAGGATCTGTGCGAAGAGCTCGCGGAGTACGCCTTCGGTCTGGGTGGCGGGTTCGCGGCGGGTGGTGTCTGCCGGCCTCGCTTGGGGTGCGGGCAGGGCGGCACGGTCCAGTTTGCCGTTCGGCGTGAGCGGCAGACCGTCCTCAAGGACCATCACCACCGACGGAACCATATAGTCCGGCAGCAGCGCCACCGCCCGCTCCCGCACCTGCTCCGCCAAACGATCCGTCGATCCTGAGGC
>NZ_JBEZNL010000070.1:0-20412 GCF_040653275.1 Streptomyces sp. NPDC048002
CCGCCCGCGCAGAGACGGCCGGCCGCGCCGCCCGCGCAGAGACGGCCGGCCGCGCACCAGCACCGTCGGCCGTGCACCTGCACCGCCCCGCGCACCGGACCGCGGGCCGGCCAGGCGGGTTGCCTGTGCGTGGAAGCGACCGGCCGCGCGCCGGTCCGGCTAGCCGCGCAGGACCCGTGCCGCCGCCCCGGTCACGGCCCGCGCCGTGGCCGCCAGCGCGGGGGAGTCCAGCTTCCACTGCTGCCAGTACAGCGGGACGTCCACCGGCCGGTCCGGGGCGAGGGAGACCAGCCGCCCGGAACGCAGCAGGGACCCGGCCTGGATCTCCGGCACCATGCCCCAGCCCAGTCCCGCGGCGACCGCCGCCAGGAACCCCTCCGAGGTCGGGATCCGGTGCCGGACCGGGCCCGCGCCGCCCCGGCCGCGCCGCAGCCGCCGTACGAACGCGTCCTGGATGTCGTCGTCGCGGTCGAAGGTCACCACCGGCGCGTGCGGCAGCGCCTCCCGCAGCGCCGCGCCGTCGAGATGGCGCCCGGCGAAGGCGGGGGTCGCCGCGGCGAGGTACCGCATACGGCCCAGGGGCCGCACGGAACACCCGGCCACGGCCTCGGACGCCGAGGTCACCGCCGCCATCACCAGCCCCTCCCGCAGCAGTTCGGCCGTACGGGCCTCGTCCTCGCGGCGCAGCTCGAAGGAGAGCCTGGGCTCCGGCGGCACCTCGGTGAGCGCGTCGAGGAACCAGGTCGCCAGCGAGTCGGCGTTCACCGCGATCGACAGCCGGGTCGGTTCCTCCTCCGCGCCGCTCATCCCCAGCTCCGCGCGGGCGTCCCGCTCCAGCCGGGCCAGCTGCCGGGCGAACCGGACGACCACCGCCCCCGACTCGGTGGCCCGCACCGGTTTCGTCCGGACCAGCAGCACCCGCCCGGTGCGCTGTTCCAGGGCCTTGACCCGCTGGCTCACCGCCGACGGCGTCACATGCAGCGCGGCCGCCGCCGCGTCGAACGTCCCCTCGTCCACCACCGCGAGCAGGGTCCGCACCTGATCCAGGGGCAGTTCGGTCACCATCACGAGAGCTAAGGGTACGTAACAATCTTTAGCTGTACACAAGAGAGCCGGTGTCCCTAACGTCGAGGCCATGTCCACCGCTCTCGCCACCGCCGCCGCCGGATTCGGCACCGGTCTCTCGCTCATCGTCGCCATCGGCGCCCAGAACGCCTTCGTCCTGCGCCAGGGCGTCCGCCGTGAGGCGGTCCTCGCCGTCGTCGGCATCTGCGCCCTGTCCGACGCGGTGCTCATCGCCCTCGGGGTCGGCGGCGTCGGCGCGGTGGTGGTGGCCTGGCCCGGCGTGCTGACCGCGGTCGGCTGGATCGGCGGTGCGTTCCTCGTCGCCTACGGCGCGCTCGCCGCCCGGCGCGTCGTCCGGCCGGCCGGCGTGCTGCGCCCGGACGGGGAGGGCGCCACGTCCCGCAGGCGCGCGGTGCTGACCTGTCTGGCGCTGACCTGGCTCAACCCGCACGTCTACCTCGACACCGTCTTCCTGCTCGGCTCGGTCGCCGCGGACCGGGGCGCGCTGCGCTGGACCTTCGGGCTCGGCGCGGTCCTGGCCAGCCTGTGCTGGTTCGCCGCCCTCGGCTTCGGCGCCCGCCTGCTGGGCCCGCTGCTGTCCCGGCCCGGGGCCTGGCGCGTCATGGACGGTCTGGTCGCCGCCGTCATGATCACGCTCGGTGTCTCGCTGATTCTCGGAAGCTGAGATCACGCCGTCCGGACTCCCGCCGGGCGGTGCGATAGTGAACCCTGGTCCGAGAAAGATGTATCGAGCAACCAGGAACTCCGTGGACAGCAGCGAGAGCACCACCGCACAGCAGCCGGCGGACAGCGAGCCCCGGCCCGGCCGGCGCCGCTGGGCCATGGACACCCGCCCGCTGCGCCGCCCCGCCTACCGCAGGCTGTGGTCCTCGACCGTCGTCACCGCGGTCGGCAGCCAGCTCACCGCGGTCGCCGTGCCCAAGCAGATCTACGACATCACCGGCTCCTCGGCCTGGGTCGGCTACGCCGGCCTCGCCGGTCTGCTGCCCCTGGTGGTCTTCGCCCTGTGGGGCGGGGCGATCGCCGACACCATGGACCGGCGCAAGCTGCTGCTGATCACCAACACCGGGATCGCCGTCACCTCCCTGCTCTTCTGGGTCCAGGCCGTCACGGGCCTGGAATCGGTGCCGGCCCTGATGGTGCTCCTCGCCCTGCAACAGGCGTTCTTCGGCCTCAACTCCCCGGCCCGCAACGCCTCCATCGCCCGGCTGGTCCCGGCGGGCGAACTCGCCGCCGCCAACGCCCTCGGCTCCACCGTCATGCAGACCGGCCTGATCGCCGGTCCGCTGCTGGCCGGTGCCCTCATCCCCGTCATCGGGCTGGCCGAGCTGTACCTCCTGGACGCGCTGGCGCTGTGCGTGACGGTGTGGGCGGTGCACCGGCTGCCCCCGCTGCCGCCCCTCACCGGCTCCGCGGTCCGCCGGGCCGGAGTCCGGGAGATCGCGGCCGGCTTCCGCTACATCGCCCTGCACAAGGTGCTGCTGCTGTCCTTCCTCGCCGACGTGATCGCCATGGTCCTCGGCATGCCCCGGGCCTTGTTCCCGCAGCTCGCCGCGGAGACCTACGCCTCCTACGGGGAGGGCCTCGCCCTGGGCGTGCTGTTCGCCGCGATCCCGGTCGGCGCGGTGCTGGGCGGCCTGTTCTCCGGCACCTTCTCGCGGGCCCGCAGGCACGGACCGATGGTGATCGGCGCGGTCGTCGCCTGGGGCGCCGCCATCACCGGCTTCGGCCTGAGCGGCAGCCTCTGGGTCGCGGTGGCGTTCCTGGTCGCGGCCGGGGTCGCCGACATGGTCTCCATGGTCTTCCGCGGGGCGATCCTGCTCTCCGCCGCGACCGACGAGATGCGCGGCCGGATGCAGGGCGTCTTCACGGTCGTGGTCGCGGGCGGCCCCCGCCTGGCCGACGTCCTGCACGGCACCGCCGGCTCGGCCTTCGGCACCCGCCAGGCCGTCGCGGGCGGGGGCCTGCTGGTGGTCGTGGCGATGCTCGCCCTCGCCCTGGCCGTTCCGGCGCTGCGCCGCTACCGCGTCTGAGGCCGCGCCGGTCCCGGCCGAGCGGGCGGGTCCGGCGCGGCGAGCCCTACAGGACGCTGCGGCGGCGCATTCCGTACTGCTCCATCAGCTTGCCCCGGGTGATCTCCAGCCGGTGCGCGAGGATCTCGGCGACCTGGCGCAGCAGGATCAGCCCGAGCTGCTGGTCCTCGTCGCAGAGCTCCCGTACCTGCGCCGCGTCGAACTCGTAGGCCCGCACCGGGCTGAAGGCCTCGGCGCCGAAGTCCCACTGGTAGGGCGGGAACAGCCAGGACCAGCCGAGCAGGTCCCCGGAGCCGAGGCTGGCCACGGTCACCCGCTGGAGGGAGGTGACCCGCTGGTCGAGCGAGACGGCGCCCGAGCGGATCACCCAGAAGCGGTCCGCCGTCCCGCCCGCCTCGAAGATGCGGGCGTCCTCGGGGAAGGCGACCTCCTTCGCCAGGGCCATCAGACGTTCGCGCTGCGGCGGGGGCAGGGCGGTCAGCAGTTTCGTTGCTTTGGTCATGACACGGGGCTCCTCGCCGGCGTCGGGTTCCGGGGCTTTCCCTAAGCCCATTTCAGCCGGTGCCGACGCGTAGGGCACCTCGGAGGACTACAGAACCGGTGGAGATGCGCCAGGGCGTGAAAAAGCCCTGGCTGGACGGGGGAGGCCAGCCAGGGCCGTACGCGGGGTTGCGGGGGACGAGCGATCATCGACCCCGCGACCACGTATGGATGAACGGTAAACCATCTGTACGGGGCGTGCGAAACCGGCATCAGGTCAAGTGACCTGATTCACTTCGGCGCCCGCCGCGAGCTCGTCCGTGTGCCGGCCCGGGGTCAGGATCTCGTCCAGCACCTTCAGCACCGTCTCGAAGGCGATCGTCCGCACGGCGGCGTCCTGCGCGCCCTGCGGATCGCCCGACCGCAGCTCGACGCTCCTGGCCCGCCAGGCCTGTTCGTCCCGCCGGGCGCCGTCCCTCGCCCGCTGGATCCGCCTCAGCAACTCGCCCGAGTCCACCACATCAGTCATGTCCACCGCGTACCCCGTGGACCCCGTTTCGTGCGCCTGAACGGCGCGGAGAGGTTTGTCCGGTCCGACAGCGGCGACCAGAGAGGAAGAGACCCGATGCGCCCGGGGAGCACGACCCCCGAATCGAGCGATACGGAGTCAGAGATGCGCGGGGAGTACACCGCAGAACACACCGAACACCTCCATGAACCGGCCGAGGCCCGCAGGGCCGTGGAACGCGTGGTCGCCGCGCACTGCCGTGCCGAGGGCACGCCGTGCGACCGGACCGCCTTCCAGGACGCCCTGCTCGTGGCCTCGGAACTGACCACCAACGCGATCCTGCACGGCGGCGGCGTCACCGACTTCAGCGTCGACCTCGTCGAGCCCGGACTGCGTCTGTCGGTGAGCGACCGCAGTGAACGGCTGCCGGTGGTCACCGAACCCGGCGAGCGACGCGGGCACCGCCGCTTCGGCGGGCACGGCTGGCCGATCGTCTGCCGCCTGGCCCGCGACGTCCAGGTGTCGGTCCTGCCCGCGGGCGGCAAACGCATCAGCGCGGTCGTGCCGCTCGCCCACGCGTAGGCGCGGGGCCGCCGGGCACACGCGCTCCCACCCGGCCAAGGAGTGCCATGACCGAGACCGAGACCGAGCACGGGCGCGGGCGCGCGGACGCCGCGCGGCACGGGACACGCGAGCCGCACGACACGTCCGAGCTGCTGCGCGCCGAGATCCGCGGTCTGCGCGCCCGGGCGCTGGCCCACCCGCTGATCGCCCTGGCCCAGGGCATCCTCCAGGAGCGCTACACCCTGCCCGACCCGGACTGCTCCTTCACCCTCATGCGCCGGGCCTCCCAGCAGCACAACATCAAGCTGCGCACCGTGGCCGAGGCCGTGGTGACCGTCCCGCGACCGGAGGCGCGCGCCGTGCTGTGGTTCCCGCGGCGCGTCCGCACCCCCGAGCCCGCCCTGACCTTCCCGGCCGCCCCGCACACCGGGTCCGCGACCCGGGGCGCGGTGCTCACGGCCGTACTGAGCCGGACGCTGGCCGTGGCGGACAGCCCCAGGGGCCATGTGCAGCTCGCCGACCGCACCCGCGGCGGACTGCGCATCGAGCGGCACATCGGCCACGGCGCGGAGTTCGTCGACTTCTTCGCGCACGTCGGGGACGACGGCACCGCGTGCGCGCGCGCCGCCCGGGACGCCGTCCAGGTCACCGTGCGGGACGTGGCGACCGACCCGGTGTTCACCGAGGAGGCGCGGCGTGCCGTCCTGGCCGACGGCGGCCGGGCCTGCCACAGCGTGCCGCTGACCTCCGAGCGCGGCCTGGTCCTGGGCATGGTCTCGGCCTACTTCGACCGGCCCGTGGAGGGCCTGGACGAGGCGCGGCTCAAGGCGCTGGAGGTGATCGGCGCGCAGGCCGGCCGCTGGCTCGCCTGGTACGAGCGCACGGTCGTCCTGGACGCCCTGGAGTATCTGCACGCCCTCGCCCGGCGCGGAAGCGGCCGCTGACCGGTCCCGGACGTGAGTTCGGCCGGAACCGGGGCAAGCGGATCCCGGGAGGTCGAGATGAACTCGAGTGCAGTGGCAAGGGCGGGCCGGCAGAAGGCCCGGGGGAAGACGGCGTCGTCGGTGACCGAGGGCGCCGCCCGGGCCGGACTGGCCGCGCGGGGCGTGATCTACGTCCTGGTGGGGCTGCTGGCCCTCCAGATCGCCTTCGGCGACGGGGGAGAGCAGGCGGACCGCCAGGGCGCCGTGGCCGAGATAGCCGGACAGCCCTTCGGTTCGGCCCTGCTGTGGGCGCTCGGCGTCGGCCTGGTCGGTATGGCCCTGTGGCGCCTGTCGGAGGCCGCCTTCGGCTCCGCCGACCCGGACGGCCGCAAGGCGCACAAGCGCCTCCTGGCCCTGGTCAGGAGCGTCTTCTACGGATTCGTCGCCTTCTCCGTGCTGCGCTTCGCCGCGGGCGGCGGCTCCGGTTCGGGGTCCGGTTCCGGCTCGGGCGACCAGGAGTCCCGCGACATCACCGCCACCGCGCTGGAGCTGCCCGCGGGGCAGTGGCTGGTCGGCGCCGGCGGTGCCGTGATCATCGGCGCGGGCGCGTGGATCGCCATCCAGGCGGTGCGCCGCGAGTACCGCGACACGCTCAGGCTCGGCGAGATGTCCCGCGCCGAACGGAGGGTGACGGACGTGACGGGCGTCGGCGGCGGAGTGGCGCGCGGAACGGTCTTCGCCGCGCTCGGCGTCTTCGCCGTCCAGGCCGCCGTCGACTACGAACCGGACAAGGCCAAGGGCATGGACGACACGCTCCGCACCTTCGCCGACACGGCGCTCGGCCCGTGGCTGCTCGCCTGTGTCGCCTTCGGTCTGCTCCTGTTCGGGATCTTCTCTTTCCTGCTCGCTCGCAGGCGGCGCGTCTGAAGTGCCGAGTTCGGGGAACGCGGTCCCTCATGAACGACTACGAGCTTCCGCCCGACGGCCGGCCCGTGGACCGCTACCTCGGCCAGCTGCGTTCACGTATGGACACCGAGGACTTCCTCCGACTGCTCGACGTGGTCGAACCCGTGCTCAAGGCGATCGACGAACGGCGGTTCCCACCCGCCGAGCTGGCCCTGGACGACGACGCCGAGCCCTTGCCGCAGGAGATGCGGGACCAGGCCGCCCTGGTGATCGCGACCGCCGTCACCGGGCGCCTGGACAACGAGATCGTCGAGATCGATCTCGGCGAGAGCGGCCCGGTCCGGGTGGTCACGGACGCGGACACCGCCGCGGATCCCGAACGTCTGGACGAGATCGCGGGCTATCTCCGCGGCCGCCGCCACGACGACGAGGAACTCCGCGGCATCGCCGAGGCCAGCGGCCTCCCGACCGACTTCTGACGCCCCCACCGGCGGCCCCCGTCGGCCCACCGGCCCCACCACCCGGCCACGGGTGGTGGGGCCGGTGCGCGTCCGCGCCTCGGTCACCGGCGGAAGAAGGTGCGACGGGGGGCCGTCAGGCGGCCCAGGGGCCGGCGGGTGCCGGCCGTGGGGGTTTCGAGCGGAACCTCCAGCGGGCGGGCCAGACCCACCACAGACTCGTCCAGCCGCTGCAGGTGCCGCAGCACGCGGTCGGTGACCTTGCCGTACCGGATGCTGCCCGCCGCCCGGGGTTCCAGCAGCGCGGCCACGCTCGGCCCGCTCGCGACCGCCTCGGTCGCCTTCTCGTCGGCCACGTGCGCGGCGATGACCTCGATGTTCCGCCCGATGCGCTGACCCGCCCCCCGCAGCCGGGGATCCGCCGCGATCGAGGGGTTGCCGGGCAGCAGCTCGGCCGTCGCCGCCAGCGAGCGCGCGTGGTACGCGGCGGTCTCCAGCAGCGCCACCACATAGCGCGCGGTGTCCCGGCGGGCCCTGAGCGGGGTCACCGGATGGGTGAGCGGCTTCGTCGCGGCGCGCAGGTCGGCCAGCGCCTGGTCCAGCCCGCGCGCCCGGTCCAGCAGCTCCGTCTCGGGCCCGCCGCTGAGCTGCTCCGCGGCCGTCTCCGTGACCTCGCGCAGCCGCTCCAGCACGGTGACCAGCAGGTCGTTGGTGCGCCGGTCCGTCGCCACGGGCAGCACCACCGCGGCCGCGAACACCCCGCACGCCGCCCCCAGCGCGGTCTCCGCGATCCGCAGCACCAGCACCGACGCGCTGTAGGTGTGCAGCAGTGTGTAGAGCAGCCCCAGCGCGGCCGTCACGAAGAACGACATCAGCGTGTACGACAGGGGCGCGGTGTAGAACATCGCGAACACGAAGACCAGGACCAGCGCGAACGCCAGCCAGGTGTGCCCGCCGACCACCCCCGCCAGCACGATGCCGGCCACCACGCCGAACACCGTCCCGAGCACCCTGCGGTAGCCCTTGACCAGGATCTCGCCGGTGGAGGAGGTGTTGAGGAAGACGATCCAGCAGGCCAGCACGGCCCAGTACCAGCGGTCGCTGGACAGCAGCTCCCCGCCGACCATCGCCATCGAGGAGCCCACCGCGACCTGCGCGGCGGCCCGTGTGGTGGGCCGCCGCAGCCCGGTCGGCTCCTCCTCCTCGACGGTCTCCTCCGCGGCGTCGATGGCGAGGTCCTCGGCGTCCAGCTCCTCGCGCGAGCGGGTCGTGGACGGGGTGTCGTCGGACTCGTCCTGGGGACCGTCCAGGGCGGTCCGCAGCCCGAGCACGGCCCGCGCGGCCTCGCCGATCCCGCGGAAGACGTCCTGTACGGGCGGTGAGGCCTCCGGCAGGTTCTCCTCGTCCCGGTAGGACAGCAGCCGGTTGCGGACCTGGGACAGCGCGGTGCCGCCCCGGTGCCGGACCAGCAGGCGCAGTGCCCGGAGGTCCCGGCGCAGGGTGCCCGCCTCCCGGTCCCGGACCGGCAGCCGCCCGGCCGACGGGACGGGCACACCGGGCAGGTGGAGGGTGAGGGTGTCGGTACGTTCCTCGCTGCGCGCGGTCAGCAGGAGCAGTCCGAGCCGCTCCGCGGCGATCTCGGCGTCCGCCACCCGCCGCTGCACCACCTGGGCCGTGCCTTCGTCGGTGCCGCCCTCCAGCCGGCCCTGGATCATCAGCGCCGTCTCGTGCAGCCGCGCGGTCCGCTCCCGCACGGTGTCCAGGGCCCGGTCCACGTCCTGCGGCCCGGCGTCGAGCAG
Organism: Streptomyces sp. NPDC048002; assembly: GCF_040653275.1. Classification (NCBI taxonomy): domain Bacteria; kingdom Bacillati; phylum Actinomycetota; class Actinomycetes; order Kitasatosporales; family Streptomycetaceae; genus Streptomyces; species Streptomyces sp. NPDC048002. The sequence goes on from NZ_JBEZNL010000070.1 coordinate 8,758, forward strand.
GTCGAGCTGGGCCGACACCAGCTGGGCGAACCGGGCCCGGAACGCCTCGCGCAGCCGGACCAGCGTCCCGGTCGAGGTCTGCGGCACCAGCGCGAACCTGACCACCGCGCTGCACACCATGCCCGTGGCGACCACGGGGTACAGCGCGGGCAGGTCGGAGACGGTGGCGCCGACGAACAGCGCCACGAAGTACAGCTGGAAGCCGATCAGCCCGAGCGCCGTGCCGCGGTCGCCGAACCGGCGCCCGTAGACGGCGCCGAAGATCAGCGCGACGAAGAACAGGTCACCGGCGATCACGTACGGGTGCAGCACGGCGGCCAGCGTGACCGAGGTGAGCGCGACCGGCAGGCCGACGAGGAGCGTGACGGCCTGCGGGCCGCGCCGCTTCTCGCGCAGCGCGAAGGTGGAGACCATCGCGGTCATGGCGCCCGCGACCAGATGCGGGACGTCCGCCCCGAACAGGGCGAGCACGACCAGCGTGAGCGCGATCGCGCCCACCGTCCGCAGCCCCGCGGCGAGCCGCAGCAGCCCCGGATCGGAGGCGTCGACCCGGTCCCGCAGCCGTGCCCACCCCCGCGCGACGTCTATCCCCGCTCCTCCGCCTCGGCCAGGTGCTCCCGCAGCTGCTCCGGCGTCAGATAGGCGTCGGAGTATTCAAAGTCCTTCAGCTTGGCGGGCTTGCGGGCCTGGAAGCCGGTCCGTACGAAATCGTCGCCCGCGAGCGCGTTGAGCACCCAGTTGGTCATCACGCGGGTCTTGGCGACGTTGGTGCGCAGCGCCGACCAGTGGTAGCCGCGGGCCACGGCCTGGGCGGGCAGTCCGCGCAGTTCGACGCCGAGCGGCTTGGACACCGCGTCCCGTCCGCCGAGGTCGACGACCAGCCCGAGGTCCTTGTGCTCGTAGGGCCGCATCGCCAGGCCGCGCAGGGACGCGACGACGTTGTCGGCGACGACCTTGCCCTGGCGCATGGCGTGCTGCGCGGTCGGCGGGCAGACGGCGCCCTCCTCGTCCTTGGCCCGGTCCGGCACCGCCGCCGCGTCGCCGAGCGCGAACACCCCGTCGTGTCCGGGCAGGTTCATCTCCGCGCTCACCGCGAGCCGTCCCCGGACGGTCTCCGCGCCCAGGGTGCCGATCAGCGGGCTGGCCACGACACCGGCCGTCCAGATCAGGGTGCGGGTGGGCACCACCCGGCCGTCGGTGAAGGTGACCTCCTCCGGTCCGGCCTTGGCGATGGACACGCCCAGCGAGATCTCGATGCCCCGCTTGCGCAGCACGTCCTGGGCGCTGCGCCCGAGCTTGTCGCCCAGCTCGGGCATCAGCTTCGGCGCGATGTCGATCAGATGCCACTTGATCAGGCCCGGGTCGAGCCGCGGATAGCGCTTGACGGCGGCCCGGGTGAGGCGGTTCAGGCAGGCCGCGGTCTCGGTCCCGGCGTAGCCGCCGCCGACCACCACGAACTGGAGTCGCGAGGCGCGCTCCGCCGGGTCGTCGCTGGCGTCGGCGAGGTCGAGCTGGGAGATGACGTGGTCGCGGATGTAGGCGGCCTCGGCGAGCGTCTTCATCCCGAACGCGTGATCGGTGAGCCCCGGGATGTCGAAGGTCCGGGTGATGCTCCCCGGCGCCAGCACGATGTAGTCGTACGGCTCGTTGACGATCTCGTCGGTGATGGTGCGGACGACGCACGTCTTCGACGCGAGGTCCACGCCGATGGCGCCGCCCGGGATGATCCGGGTGCGGTACTTGCGGCTGCGCCGCAGCGACAGCGCGATCGACTGGGGGGTCAGGACGCCGGAGGCGACCTGGGGCAGCAGAGGGAGATAGAGCTGGTAGGCGAACGGCGTCACCAGGGTGACGTCGGCCTCGTCGGCGGCGAGCCTGCGCTCCAGCCGGCGCACGCACCCCACTCCCGCGAAACCGGCGCCAACCACCAGGATCCTGGGTCGTGTCACGGTGTTCATCCCTTCTGCGGCTCCAGGCGGTCTGTCACGACGGTGTTCGTCTGCCCCTGGATCGCTGCCTCGCACCACATCGATCCCACCGCGCTCCCGCCCGCTCCGCCAGTCGGGTGCGGCAGGCAGATGAACAACCTGTTCGAGCCACCCTGCCCCACCGGACCCGCGGCCACACGGCGTTCACCGACATCGCCGGCGGGTCACCAGGGCAGGAAGACATGGACGTCCTTGCCCTGGTCGTGGGTGATGACCCCCGCCTGCCGGCTCAGGCTCTGCACCAGATACCAGCCGATTCCGCGCCCCCCGCGACCCGGGTCGAAGGGGCGTGGCAGCGGTGGCGTGGTGCTGGTGTCGCGCAGCACCACGTGCACACCGTCGAAGGAGCGGCTCAATCGCAGCTCGAAGGGGCCCGGGGCGTACTCCACGGTGTTCGCCGCCAGCTCGCTGACCACCAGCAGGATGTCGTCCCGGTGCTCGGGCGCGGCGGGCGGCGCGACCCGCGCGAGGTCGTCGAGATACGCCTCCGCCGCCAGGCGCGCCGCCGTCACGTCATGCAGTGCGCCGACGAAGCGCACGGAGCGGTCCAAGATCTCCCGTGCCACCAAGGTGTCGTCGTCCGTCTCTCCCCCCGCGGCCCCCTTGTGCCCTCCGGTTTCCCTGCTCCCGGCGATCTACGCACGCTCAGCGGAAGACGTTGTCCGACTCGTCCCACACCGCGGACTCGTCCTGGACGTGCCGGCGGGCGGGTTGGGCGCGCGCCTGGTACATGGCGTCGATCTCCAGCGCGTACCGGTGCACGATCTCGTCCCGGCGCAGCTTCATGGAGGGCGTCAGAAGCCCGTTGGCCTGGTCGAAGGGTTCGGCCAGCACCCGGAAGACCCGGATCGACTCCGAGCGCGACACCGTGCTGTTGGCCGCCGCCACCGCCCGCGCCACCTCCTCGCGCAGCGCGTTCTCCTCCCGGGCGTCCCGGGCCGGCCGCGGCTCCTGACCGCGCTGCTCCGAGCGCGGCTCCAGGGTGCCGCGCCAGTACGCCAGGAACTCCGGGTCCAGGGTGATCAGGGCGCCGACGCAGGGCCGGTTGTCGCCGACGACCACCGCCTGGTGGATCAGCGGGTGCATCCGCAGCCGCTGCTCCAGGGCCGCCGGGGCGACGCTCTTGCCGCTGCTGGTGATGATCACGTCCTTCTTCCGGCCGGTGATCGTCAGATAGCCGTCGGAGTCGAGGAGCCCCAGGTCACCGGTGGCCAGCCAGCCGCCGCGCAGGGCCGCCCGGGTCGCCGCGTCGTCGTTGACGTAACCCTGGAACACCGACGGCCCGCGCACCAGGATCTCCCCGTCGTCCGCCACCCGGACGTCCATGCCCGGGAGCACCTTGCCGACCGTCCCCGACCGCTCCATCCCCGGAGGCTGGGCCGTGACCCCGCCGGCGGTCTCGGTGAGTCCGTACCCGTCGTTGAGGTAGATGCCGATGCCCTCGTAGAACAGGGAGATCTCCCGGTTCAGCGGTGAGCCGCCGGAGGTCGCCCTGCGCACCCGGCCGCCCAGCGCCGACCGCAGCCCGCGGTAGACGGTCCGCTCGTACAGGGCGTGCTGGAGCCTGAGGTCGAAGCCGGGCCCGGGGCCCTCGCCCAGCCGGTGCCGCTCGCTCGCCAGCGCGAAGTCGCGTGCCGTGCCCGCGGCACGCTCGAACAGGGCGCCGCGGCCCGACTCCCGGGCGGCGCGCAGGAAGTTCTTGTAGATCTTCTCGAACACCGACGGCACGGCGCAGAAGTACGTCGGCCGGAACGAGCGCAGCGCCGCTCCGAGGGTCTCGCCGCTCGGGTCCGCCTCGTGACCCATCAGCAGGCCGCCGCGCAGGCACAGGGCCTGCACCATGAGCCCGTACACATGGGAGAACGGCAGGAAGGCGAGGACCGAGCCCTGCCCGCCCGGCGGCACCACCAGGTGCCCCCAGCCCCGGAGCAGGGTGTCGCACGGGCTGGCCAGACTCCGGTGGCTCAGCGCGCAGCCCAGCGGGCGCCCGGTGGACCCCGAGGTGTACGCGATCACCGCCGTGGAGTCCGGCAGCACGATCCGGCGCAGCGAGTCCACCGTGGCGATCGGCACGTGCTCGCCGCGCTCGACCAGCTGCTCCAGCGCGCCGGAGTCCAGCTGCCACACGTGCCGCAGCAGCGGCAGCGAGGCGCACACCGAACCGACGGTCATCACCGACTGCTCGTCCTCGACCACCACGCCCACGCAGCCGGCGTCCCGGAGGATCCACTCGACCTGTTCCCGCGAGGAGGTCGGATAGACCGGGACGACCTCGGCGCCCACCGCCCACAGGGCGTGGCTGAACACCGTCCACTCGTACCGGGTGCGCGCCATGATGGCCACGCGGTGGCCCGGTGAGATCCCGGAGGCGACCAGACCCTTGGCCAGCTCCACGACCGTGTCCCGCAGCTCCACGGCGGTGATCTCGGTCCAGTCCGAGGAGCCGCCGAGCCGACGCGCCAGGACCGGCAGGGTGGGCTCCTGGAGCGCCCGCTCGAAAACGGTGTCGGCGAGGCCGCCCGCCGGCGCTGCGTAGGCGGAGGGAGCCAGGGCGAAGTCGCGCATGCGCAGCTCCTGTTGTACGCGGTGTGACGTCACCGACGGGCAGAGTTATCGGCGGTGCTCGAATCTAGCCGAGGTACGAGCGAACGGTGCCGGATTCCGACAAGTCGAAATCAGCCTCAGCCCTGCGTGTGCCGCACGCACTCCGTGACCACGTCCCGCAGGCTCTCCGTGCGGTGGAACAGCTCTCGTTGCACCCGGGCGCCGTTGCCGCGACGGAACAGTTCGGCGACGGCGGAGCGGGCACGGTCGAGGTCCCCAGTGTCCGCCAGGGCGTCCGCGACATGGTCCAGCAGGGCCCGCACGACGACCCGCGCGGGCAGGGGGCGCATGGTCACCGGGTGCAGCAGGTTCTCCGTGATGCCGGCCCGGGAGGCCTGCCAGGAGGCCAGCCGCAGCACGCTGACGGCGTGGACCACCGGCTCCCGGCCGGCCCGCCACTCCCGGGCGGCGGTCTCCACCAGGCCCCGGGTGAGGGTGGCCAGCAGGACGGCGGTCTCCGCGTGCAGGCACACGTCCGCCACCCGGATCTCCACCGTCGGATAGGTCCGGGAGAGCCGGGCGTCGAAGTAGGCCATGGCCTCGTCGAGGATCACGCCGGTGGCGACCATGTCCTCGACCAGCCGCCGGTAGCCCTCGGCCGAGCCGAACAGCTCCGTGGGACCGGCCGACGGCCACCGCAGCCACACCCGGCTGCGGTAGCTGTCGTACCCGGTGTCGTGCCCCTGCCAGAAGGGGGAGTTGGCGCTCAGCGCGCTCAGCACCGACAGCCAGGGCCCGATCCGGTCGAGGACGGCCACGCCCTCGTCGTCGGAGTCCACGGACACATGGACGTGGCAGCCGAGGACGAGCTGCTCGCTGGTGGCGACGCCGTACTGGTCCGCCATCCACTGGTACCGCCGGGCCTCCCCGACGCTCGGGCTGACCGGCAGCGGGGAGGTGGCCAGCGCCGCCACCGCGCAGCCCAGCTCGCCCGCGTGCCGGGCCGCCTCCTTGCGGCACTGGACGAGTTCCCGCGCCAGGTCGTCCATGCGGGACCGCGGCTGGGAGGCGTGCTCCAGCATCTGGTCGTGCAGTTCCTTCTCGAACACGTCCTTGCCGTGCGAGCTGTCCAGCGAGGCCCGGGCGAGTACCGCGGGCGACAGAGCCCGCGGTTCACCCGTCTCCGGGTTGACCAGGAGGAGTTCCTCCTCCACACCGACGGTGCGCACCCGAGGCCCTCCTTCTGCCGACCGACCCGAGCACGGCGAGGAGTCGCCGTAGGTCCCGAGTGCCCGCGTCGGGGCTGCGGACACTCACGTCGGCTCAACTCGGCTCAGGAGGGACCGGGCGTCAGCCACACCGTCGCCAGCGGCGGCAGGGTGATCCGGATGCCGTCCTCCTCCGGCTTGATCGGCCCGGGGTTCGTGACGTCCCCGCCGCCGTACCGCGCGGCGTCGGTGTTGAGGGTCTCCTCCCACACCCGGCCGCCCTCGGGCACCCAGATCCGGTAGTCGTGCCGCACCACCGGCGAGAAGTTGGACACCGCGAGCAGGGGAGTGCCGTCGGCCGCGTACCGCAGGAAGGCGAAGACGTTGTCCTCGGCCGCGTCCCCGAGCGCCCACTGGAAGCCGCCCGGGTCGGTGTCCCGCTGCCACAGCGCCGGGGTCGCGCGGTAGGCGGTGTTCAGGTCCCGCACGAGGTCACGGACGCCCCGGTGGTCCGGTTCGGCGCCGTAGGCCGGGTCCAGCAGGTGCCAGTCCGGGCCGTGCGGCTCGGACCATTCGGCGCCCTGGGCGAACTCCTGCCCCATGAAGAGCAGTTGCTTGCCCGGATGGGCCCACATGAAGCCGAGGTAGGCGCGGTGGTTGGCGCGTCGCTGCCACCAGTCGCCGGGCATCTTCGACACCAGCGCCTGCTTGCCGTGGACGACCTCGTCGTGCGAGATCGGCAGGACGTAGTTCTCGCTGTAGGCGTACACCATCGAGAAGGTCATCTCGTTGTGGTGGTACTTGCGGTGCACGGGTTCGTGGCTGATGTAGCCGAGGGAGTCGTGCATCCAGCCCATGTTCCACTTCAGCCCGAAGCCGAGCCCGCCGCTGTCGGTGGGCCGGGTCACCCCGTCCCAGGCGGTCGACTCCTCCGCGATCGTGATCACGCCCGGCGCCCGCCGGTACACGGTGGCGTTCATCTCGCGCAGGAACTCCACCGCGTCCAGGTCCTCCCGGCCGCCGTACACATTGGGCGTCCACTGCCCGGAGTCGCGCGAGTAGTCGAGGTAGAGCATCGAGGCGACCGCGTCCACCCGCAGCCCGTCGATGTGGAACTCCTCGCACCAGTACACCGCGTTGGCGACCAGGAAGTTGCGCACCTCGACCCGGCCGAAGTCGAACTCGTAGGTGCCCCAGTCCGGATGCTCGGCCCGCCGGTCGTCCCCGGGCTCGTAGAGCGGTTCCCCGTCGAAGCGGGCCAGCGCCCAGTCGTCCTTCGGGAAGTGCGCCGGGACCCAGTCCATGATGACGCCGAGCCCGGCCCGGTGCAGGGCGTCGACGAGGAACTTGAAGTCGTCCGGTGTGCCCAGCCGGGCCGCCGTCGCGTAGAACCCGGTGACCTGGTAGCCCCAGGAGCCGGAGAAGGGGTGGTGAGCGACCGGCATGAACTCGACGTGGGTGAAGCCGAGTTCGTTGACGTAGGCGGGGAGCACCTCGGCCAGTTCGCGGTAGGTCAGTCCGGGCCGCCAGGACGGCAGATGGACCTCGTACACCGAGAACGGCGCGACGTGCACGGGCACGTCGCCCCGGTGCGCCATCCACTCCTCGTCGCTCCACTCGAAGCGCGAGGTGTGCACGATCGACGCGGTGTCCGGCGGGACCTCCGCCATCCGGGCCATCGGGTCGGCCTTCAGGAAGCGGTGTCCGTGACGGGAGTGGATCTCGAACTTGTACCGGGTGCCCTCGCCGACGCCGGGCAGGAACAGCTCCCACACCCCGGCCGCGCCGAGCGAACGCATCGGGAAGGCCGTGCCGTCCCAGTGGGTGAAGTCCGCGGCGAGCCGCACCCCCTGGGCGTTCGGCGCCCACACGGTGAAGCGGGTGCCGGTCACCCCCTGGTGGGTCATCGGCTCGGCGCCGAGCGCCTTCCACAGCTGCTCGTGGCGCCCCTCCCGGATCAGGTGGAGGTCCAGTTCACCGAGGGCGGGCAGGAACCGGTATGGGTCCTCGGTCTCCTGCTCACCCTCCGGGTACGCCACCAGCAGGGTGTAGGCGGGGACCTCGGTCAGCGGCAGCACGCCGGAGAAGAGGCCCTCGCCCTCCGAGACGAGCGCGTGCCGCTCGCCGTCGATCAGCACGCTCACCGCGTCGGCGAACGGGCGCAGCGCCCGGAACACCAGCCCGTCGCCGACCGGGTGGACCCCGAGCAGCGCGTGCGGGTCGTGATGGGCGCCGGCCAGCAGCCGACCCCGGTCGGTGGCGTCCAGCGGGGGAGCGGCCGCGCAGCGGACCGGGCCGGACGGCTCGGGCAGCGAGGTGTCACGCAGCGCCATGGGGTCAGCCTCCTCGTACGGCGAGACGTTCGATCGCCGCCATCGGTACGGGAAGCCAGTCCGGGCGGTGTCTGGCTTCATAGAGCACTTCGTATACGGCCCGATCGGTCTCGTACGCGCGCAACAGGCCGTGCTTCTTGCGCGGATCCCATCCGGCGGCGGACGCGTAGCCCGCGCAGAACGCCTCCCGGCACCGGCGCGCCCACTCCGGCCGCCAGGGCCGGCGCTGCCGCGCCGCGTAGTCGAAGGAGCGGAGCATCCCGGCGATGTCCCGCACCGGGGAGTGCGGGCTGCGGCGTTCGGCGAGCGGCCGGGACGGTTCACCCTCGAAGTCGATCACGAACCAGTCCCGGCCGGCCCGCAGGACCTGCCCCAGATGCAGATCGCCGTGGATGCGCTGGGCGGCCGGACCGGGGTCGCAGCCGGTCAGCGCCCCGAAGGCGGTCCTCAGGCCCGGGACGAACGGCTGGAGCGCCGGCACGCAGTGCGCCGCCGCGTCCAGGCGCTCGGTCATCGCGGCCGCCGTACGGGCGTTCTCGCGGCGCTCCTCGCGCGGGAACGCCGACGCCAGCGCCAGGTGCACCTCCGCGGTGGCCCGGCCCAGCTGCCCGGCCTCCACCATGAAGTCGTCACCGCCCGCGAGCGCCCGCAGCGCCAGCGTCCAGCCGTCGGCGGCGTCCTTCAGGAACGGCTGGAGCACGCCCAGGGTGGCGTTCCAGGGGCTGGTGGTGCGGAACGAGGCGACGGGCGCGGGCACCCGGGCGCACCCCTGCCGGGCCAGCGCGCCCGGGACCTCCAGGTCCGGGTTGACACCGGGCTGGATCCGCCGGAACACCTTCAGCACGAAGGCGTCGCCGTACACCAGCGAGGAGTTGGACTGCTCCACGTCCATCAGACGCGGTGCCAGGCCCTCCGGGACCGGCTCGGACGAGCAGGACTCGAAGCGCAGCGGGCCGGCCGCGCCAGGGTGGCGCAGCCGGTCCAGGAGCAGCTGCGCCGACCTCAGGTCCTGGAGCGCGTCGTACACCGTCAGCCCGGCCAGCGGGCCCTCGGTGGCGCGTCCGACGAGGCTGCGCCCCAGCCGGGGGGAGGGGTGCTCGCGCACCCCGAGCAGCAACTGGTAGCAGTCGCCGGCCGGGGCCGCGGCGGTGCCGCCGGGCGGCGGCACCGGCACATGCCCCGCGTGCACCAGCAGATGCAGACAGCCCGGGAACAGCTCGGTCATGGACAGCAGGGCCAGGTCCGTGACCGGGCGGTCCTTGCCCGCGAACCATCGCTGCCGCGGCAGCCACTGACGCAGCAGACCGCCGAGCGAGACCATGATGTCGGCGACGGCCGGAGGGCTCGGCCTCAGGAATGCGGTCTTCGGCATGGTGACGCGTCCTTTCGTCGGCACACGCTCAGGGGCACACGCTCAGGAGGCGGGGGTCCGGTGTCGGCGGCCGACGCGGGCGGCGGCGCGAGGCAGCCGGAACCAGTAGAAGCCGTGCCCCGCGAGGGTGAGCAGGTACGGCAGTTCGCCGATGGCGGGGAAGCGCACCCCGCCGAACAGCTCCACCGGGTTCCGCCCGTCGAACTCGCGCAGATCCAGCTCGGTCGGCTGGGCAAAACGGGAGAAATTGTTCACGCACAGGACGAGATCGTCCTCGTACTCCCGCAGAAAGGCCAGCACCGCCGGGTTGGACGACTGGAGTTCGGTGAACGTGCCGAGTCCGAAGGCGGGGTTCTGCTTGCGGATCTCGATCATCCGGCGGGTCCAGTGCAGCAGCGACGACGGCGACGCCATGGACGCCTCGACGTTGGTGACCTGGTGGCCGTAGACCGGGTCCATGATGGTGGGCAGATACAACCGTCCGGGGTCCGCCGCGGAGAATCCGGCGTTGCGGTCGGGGGTCCACTGCATGGGGGTGCGGACGGCGTCGCGGTCGCCGAGCCAGATGTTGTCGCCCATGCCGATCTCGTCGCCGTAGTAGAGGATCGGCGAGCCGGGCAGGGAGAGCAGGAGCGCCGTGAAGAGTTCGATCTGGTTGCGGTCGTTGTCGAGGAGGGGGGCGAGGCGGCGCCGGATGCCGATGTTGGCGCGCATGCGGGGGTCCTTGGCGTACTCGGCCCACATGTAGTCGCGTTCCTCGTCGGTGACCATCTCCAGGGTCAGCTCGTCGTGGTTGCGCAGGAAGATGCCCCACTGGCAGCCGGAGGGGATGGCGGGGGTCTTGGCGAGGATCTCGGAGACGGGGTAGCGGGACTCGCGGCGGACGGCCATGAAGATGCGGGGCATGACCGGGAAGTGGAAGGCCATGTGGCATTCGTCGCCGCCGCCGCGGTAGTCGCCGAAGTAGTCGACGACGTCCTCGGGCCACTGGTTGGCCTCGGCCAGCAGCACCGTGTCCGGGTACATCGCGTCGATCTCGCGCCGGACCCGCTTGAGGAAGGCGTGGGACGCCGGAAGGTTTTCGCAGTTGGTGCCCTCCTCGGCGTACAGGTACGGCACGGCGTCGAGCCGGAAGCCGTCGATGCCGAGGTCGAGCCAGAAGCGCAGGGCGCCCAGGATCTCCTCCTGCACGGCCGGGTTCTCGTAGTTGAGGTCCGGCTGGTGGGAGAAGAAGCGGTGGAAGAAGTACTGCTGCCGCACGGGGTCGAAGGTCCAGTTCGACACCTCCGTGTCCACGAAGATGATCCGCGCGTCGGCGTACTTCTTGTCGTCGTCGGCCCACATGTAGAAGTCGCCGTAGGGCCCGTCGGGGTCCTTCCTCGACTCCTGGAACCACGGGTGCTGGTCGCTGGTGTGGTTCATGACGAAGTCGATGATGACCCGCATGCCGCGCTGGTGGGCGGAGTCGACGAACTCCACGAAGTCGGCGAGGTCGCCGAACTCCGGGAGCACGGCCGTGTAGTCGGAGACGTCGTAACCGCCGTCCCGCAGGGGTGACTTGAAGAACGGCGGCAGCCACAGGCAGTCCACGCCGAGCCATTGGAGGTAGTCCAGCTTGGCGGTCAGGCCCTTGAGGTCGCCGACGCCGTCGCCGTTGCTGTCCTGGAAGGAACGGACCAGGACCTCGTAGAAGACGGCGCTCTTGAACCAGTCGGGATGGCGGTCCTTGACCGGGGTGTCCTCGAAGGTGTCGTGGACGGGCTCGTTGACGGTCATGACGCGGTCGACTCTCCGATCTGCGGCGAGGTGGGCGTGGCCCGGACGTGGAACACGTGCGCGGGAGCCCGGCCGGGCTCCAGACGCACATAGTTGGACCCGCCCCACGTGTAGGTCTCACCCGTCAGTTCGTCGTGGACGGACAGCGAGGCGTCCGGGGCCAGTCCGAGGTGCGGCAGGTGCAACGAGACCGTGGCCTCCTGGGTGTGGTGCGGATCGAGGTTCACGACCACCACCACGACGTCCTGGCCGGCGCGCTTGCTGTAGGCGATCACGGCCTCGTTGTCGGTGTGGTGGAAACGAAGGTTCCGCAGGCGGTGCAGCGCGGGGTGCCGACGGCGTACGGCGTTCAGCTTGGTGATGAGTGGAGCGATGGTGTCGGCGGTGTCCCAGTCGCGGGCCCGCAGCTGGTACTTCTCCGAGTCGAGGTATTC
>NZ_JBEZNL010000071.1:0-18670 GCF_040653275.1 Streptomyces sp. NPDC048002
GCACCGAGTCGTAACTGCTGTCCAGCATGTCCCGGTGACATCAAGCATGTCGTGGAGCCAATCTGTCCAAGATCTTGTGGGACCTCACACCGTCAGGCCCGCGTCGCAATCTCCCCGCGGGGATCGCGGATGAGACGCGCGGGGACGGCAACGCCGGCCGGGACAGGTGCGGGCGAAGGCTTGGTGCCCGGTCGGGCTCTCGTGCGCGGGACGTCCTGCTGCTCGCTGCTCGCTGCTCGCTGCTCGCTGCTCGTGCACGGTCCGGGCCCGACGGCGGTGTCGTACGCTCCCGCGCCCGCCGACGGTCCCGGCTGGCGCTCTCGGCTGCGACGCGGCCGGCTCGCGCGCGGTGTCGATGTCGTCGCCGGCGGCGTACCGCTCTGCGGTGAGGCTGTACGGCGGTGTCGTCCGCTGCGCCCGGACATGAAGCGCCGCACGACGACTTTCACAAATTCACACACTTTCACGCACGCGCCCATGCGGCAGGTGGGTGCTGTTGTGACGCTTACCGGGCCCTGGAGTGCGTGCTCCGCGCAACTCGGCTGCCGTACCCGGGAATTCCTCCGCTGCGCGGCGCCCCGCTGCCCGGTCCCTGCCGCGGGACAAGGGCCTGCTGCACCTCTCGGCACTGGCCTGCTGCCCTATGACCGTCCCCGGGTGCTTCTCGTCGACGAGCTGGATAAGAGCGGCATCGATCTGCCGAGCGTCCTGCTGCGTGTCCTGGAGAACCGAGGCCAGGGAAGAACTCGTGCACGGGCGTGTCGGCGGGATGGGCTCGTGATCCGTACTCGGCGACCTCGCACAGGGGTTCGTCCGCCGTACTGCGCGCCGCTTTCGGGGCCGGGGAAGCGCGGGTCTCTGGAATGGGGACGGGCCGGCCTGACACGCGCGCCTCGGACGCCGAGGGGAGCGTGCGCGGGCGCGGTCCGGGGGCTGGCGGTTCCGGCCCCGGGCCGCGCCCGGGGGGTTGCTGCGCGCGGCCGGGTCCGTGGTGGTGGCGGTGAGTATGTAGGTGTGGGTGGGGGAGTTCGTCCCGCCCCGGGAGCTGCTCAACGAATCCGTGGAGTGGTGGTAGTAGAAGGCCGGCCGTCGGTTGGCCGGCGTCTGGGCTGGTGTGGCCGCAGACCGTGCCGTGTCGGTCGACGCGGGAGTCGACGGGACGGTGAACGCCGCTCTGCTGCGGCGGCGGCCCCTGCTGAGTGTGTGAGGGCCCGGGGCCGGCCGCGGACTGTTCCCGCCGCTTTCCTGCACCGGTGCCTGCTGAACAGACCGGACCGTGACGTCCCTTGGGACCTCGACAGCCCTGTCTGCCGCTGATGGCCCCTGTTTCCCGCCGCACGTTGCGGCAGCGCACCTTGTGAGCCGCCCGGATCCGTCCGGGTGCCCTCCTACGGCGATCTCGTGAGCCCGTTTCTGTCCGCAGAGGCGGCCTCTTGTGCTGCGCGGCGGCGCGATGCCCGGGCGTGCGCGGCACGCGCCGGGGGCCACGACTTCACCCTGTTTCGAGAGGACCTGGATCAAATGATGTTGACCTGGCCGCAGTTGGGGCTGTTCCTGCTGGTGGTGGCCGTGCTCGCGACGGCCGCCGGGCTGTTCGTCGGGCGCCGTCGCCCGGACTGGCGCGCGCCGATCGGGACCGCCCTGAAGATCGCGGTGGTGGTGCTCCTGGCGATCGTGGTGCTGGCGGTGGTGACCGCGCTGCACCAGGTACCGGCGGCGGTGACGTGGACCCAGCTCGGGGCGGTCGTGCTGGTGGCGGTGGTCGTGCTCCTCCTGAGCGGTGGCGGGTTCTACCTCGAACGGAAGCGGCCGACCTGGCGGGAGGCGCTCGATGCGGCGTTGATGATCGTGGTGGTGCTCTTCATCGTGCTCCTGGTGGTGACGGTGGTCGCCGCGATCGTGGGACGGCAGCTCGGCTGACGGCGGGCAGGGCCGTGTCCGCGGCCGGCGCACGGGGGAGTGCCGGCCGCCGGGGCACGGTGGCTCGTCGCGGATCCGCGATACCGGTCCCGGGGAGGTGGCCGGCGGGGCTACGGTGCTGCGATGAGCGACGAGGTGGCGCCGGCCGGCGCAAGCGTACTGCCCGAGGTCGACGACGTCCTCGCTGACGCACTGCGGGCCCAGGGAGAGGCCGGCGGACGGGCACTGGGGCTGCTGCGCGATGCCCACCGGGTCCTCACCGGAGCGGATTTCGCACGGCCGGCGGAGGTCGCCGCGGCGTGTGTGCGCTCGGCGGCGGACGCCCTGCTGGCCCTGCCCGGCGCCCCGGTCACGGTGGGACTGAAGCCCGCGGCCCAGAGCCTGCTGGCCGCGGTCGACGCCGCCGCGCCCCCCGCCGCCGACGTCTCCGGACCGGACGGGCCGGCCGACGACACGCCCCCGGCTGCCAAGGCCTCGCCCGCTGCCGAGCCGGCCGCCGACGGGCATGCCGGTGCCGGTCCGGCCGGCGCATCCGACATCGTCGCCGACACCCCGCAGGGCCCCACCGGGGAGGCGCTCGCGTGGCAGCGGGTGACGGCGGCCGCGGACGTGCTGCGCGACGAGCTCAACCGCCCCGGCCGCTACCACCAGGCGCGGGCCCGGGGGATCGTCGAGCGGCTGATGGGGGTGGAGCTCGGCGCGGCGCAGGAGAGGGCGCTGGATGTGTGGGGGACCGTCTACGGGGTGGCCTCGGGCATCCTGCACGGCCGTGCGGCGCACCCCGGCGAGGCCGCCGTCCTGTACGCGGACATCCTCGGCGCCGCCCGCGAGTTGCTGGTGCCGCTGGCGGACCGGGCGGCCCGCGTCCTGGAGCTGGTCGCCCTCCAACACCCCGGCGCCGCCGAGGCGAAGGAACTCGCCGGCTGGGCGGACCCGCGCGCCGAGGCGCACTTCTTCCGCTCCCACCCCGCCACGGCGTGGCTGGGCGTTCTGCAGGAGCACGCGCCGCACCTGCTGATGCCGGACGGGGCCGCTGGCGGACGGTGGCCGGCCGCCCCGTTCCTCGACCACGTCGCCACCACCGACCCGGCCGCCGCCCGCGCCTGGCTCAACGCACCGGCCGACCAGGGCGCCCCCGGCGCCTCGCGGGCCCAGCAGATCGCCGCCACCGGCCGGCACGCCCTGGACGCGCTGCTGGGCCTGGCCGTACGCCACTGGGACGCCGTCGACGCCGCCCAGCTCCACGCCGTGTTGGCTGGCCCCGGTGTCCGGGACGGGGACGGCGTGGAGGCGGGGGCGACGCTGCGCCTGGCGGCGCGGTGGGCCCGCGCGGTCCCGCGCGAGCAGCGGACGGGGCAGTGGATCGGTGCGGTGGAGGGCATGCTGGCCGGCGCGGTCCAGGCCGAGCACACCGGCCACCTGGCCCTCGATGCGGTCGCCGGGCGCGTGAGGGCTCAGATGAAGGCCGCCGGCCTCCTCGACGTCGACGAGGACGCCGCGGACGCGGTGGCTGACGAGGCGGCGGGTACCAACTGGGTGGCGACCGAGGAGGAGATGCGCGGGCTGGTCGCCCTGCAGGTCGCCTCCCGCCTGCCCGACCACGACGTCGCCATGCTGGTGCGGGAGCTGGCGAACACCGCCCACCCGGCCGGCCGCCGCGGCCCCGCACACCGCAACGTCGGCGCCGTGAGGGCGGTCCTGGCCAAACTGCTCGCCCACGACGTCGAGTTGACCCCCGAGCAGGCCCGGCCCGTCGTGTTCAGTGCCGACCTGGACCAGGTGCGCGTCGGTGACACCGCGGCGTTCGGCGGACCGCGGCTGGCGCGCGCCGTGCTGGACGTGGCCGCGGCCGACGCGGACGCCGGCACCGGCCTGGCCCAGCGCACCCGCCACTTCCGGCGGGTGGCCGGCCTCGATGCTCGCCTCCACACCCGCCTGATGGCCGCGCACCTCGCCCACCGCCCGCCGGCCGCCGGCGCCCTGGACGCACAGGAGTGGTGGCAGGAGGCCCTCGCGATCGTCCCGCAGGCCCTGGCCGCCGACCCCGCCCCGGAGCCGGCCCGCCTCGTCGAACTCGTCCTCGCCGCCTGCCCACCCGAGCATGCCGCACAGCTGGAAGCGGACGTCCGCACGGCCCTGGGCACCGCGCCAGCCGGCGTCCTCGTGGAGGAGGTCCTGCCCGCCGGCGCCGACCAGGTAGACGGCCGCGCCGAGCCGCTCGCCTCCTGGCTGCGGGTGTGGGACTGGTCCCCGGTCCTGACCTCCTCGGTCCTTCAGGGCTGGGAGCCACTGCTTCAGGCGCTGCGCCGCCTGGAGCCCGCCGGCCCGTCCGACCCGCGCACCCGGGCCGTGCTCGAACCGTCGAAGACCACCACCGCCCTGCGGGTCGAGGACCTGGCGGAACTCGCGGCCGGGCAAGGTCCGGTGGCGGCCGCGGCCCGGATCGCCGGCGCCCCGGACGCCGGCGACGACGGCTATGCGATGGTGCTGCACCGCCTCGTCGCCGCCGACCCGGCCGCCTGGACGACCGATGTGCCCGCCGTCCTGACCGCCCTGGGCCGGCCGGAGCTCGCCGCGTTCTACCTCGCCGCGGCTGCCGCCCACGCGGACCGGCCCGGCGCCTTCCCCGACGATGCGCTGCCGGCGGCCGTCGCCGCGGCGCTCGAGGTCCGCCGCGGCCTCGGCGAGCCGGCCCCCACCGTCGGCTTCGACGGCGTACGGCGCCGCCCCGCCGGGGTGTCCTTCGCCGACCAGGCGCTGTTCGACCTGCTCACCGCCGCATGGCGCGCCGACGCCCTCACCGGGGAGCAGGCCAAGGACGCCCTGGCGTACCTGCAGACCCTGGCCGACCCGCTCACCCGCCCCGCCACCGCCGGCCCGGCCCCGGCCGCCGCTGCCGCGGAGACCGCGGGGGAAGGGACCGCGAGGGAGGGGACGACGCCGTCACTGATCGGCTCGGATCCGGAAGTCCGGGCGCTGGGCGGCCTGCTCAAGTACGCCACGCGCCAGGCCCGTACCACCGGCGAGATGCCCGATGAGGTCCTGAACACGGTCGCTGGCGTCCTCGCCGCGCACGCCGGCCAGGAAGCGGTGGCCACCGCGATCGGGGTGCACCTGCCGGCCCTGCACCGCCACGCGCCCGCGTTCGCCGCCGCCCACCGCACCGCCCTGTACGGTCTCGTGCCCGGTCGGCCTTCGCCGGCCGCCTCCTGGCTGCGCTGGGGCGGCCCTGACGGGCAGCTGCTCGCCGCCCTGGACCGTGCCGAGCTCTTCACCGCGCTGCGCGCCGGCATGCCCGGCGCCGCCGAGCACCTCGCGCACGCCCTCCTGGACGACCCCGCCCTCCTCGGCGAACCCGCCGCCTGGTGGACCGAGTTGGCGGCCGACACCGGCGAGGGCGTGGCCGCGGTCTCCCGCCTGCTGGAGGCGATCGCCGCCCGCACACCGCGCACCGGCGCCGACGGCCCGCTCCCGCCGGCCGAGCAGGCGCGGGTGGAGGCGGCTGTGGGCCTGTGGCGGGCCGCCCTCGCCGCCCCCAACCTGCCGACGGGAGCGCTCGCCGGTACGGGTGCCTTCGCGGACGCGGCCATCGAGGAGACGGCGTGGCTGGAGCTGACGCGGGCGAGCGCCGAGCACTCCCCGGCCCTGACCGACGCCGATCTCGTCGCCGAACGAGCCGCCGCGCACCCTGACCGTGCCGATGCCCTGCTCCTGGCCGCGGCACTGGTCACCCAGGCACCCGGGACATGGCGCGAGGCGGCCGTACGACGCCACGCCCGCGCCCTGCTGGACGCCACAACGGCCCTGCCCCAGGGGGAACGCCCCTGCGGGGTGCAGGAGCTGAGGACGGCGCTGGTCAACGCCGGTGACGTCGACGCCGCCGCCCGCAGGTGAGCCACCCGGCCCCGCGCACGGCGCTTCACCGCGGCGCTGGCCGCAGCCGTTCACGAGTCCGAAGGAAGCCACCATGCTGGGAATCCGCGTCCACATCAAAGGGCTGGCCCGACAGAAGATCGCCGCCGAGCTGAAGAAGGCCTACGACAAGGGCGCCTCGATCCGCACTGTGACTGGGCGGCAGGATGGCAGCGGGTGGGTGTCAGCCGAGTTGGGGGAGCTATCCCTGCTCATGCTCGGCGCCGGTTGTGATCATGGCTGTCATCAGTTGACCAGGCCGCTGCCGTGAGGTGCTGTCTGTGGGGTTGCTGGCTGCCATGAGTGCACCCACTCACAGGGGCTGCGCAGTAATTGCGCAGCCCGGCACATCGGCTGCGCAATACGGCTGTGATCAGGTGTGGTTGGGCTTGTGGTCGGGGCTGCGCGTGCCCGTGGTCGGGGCTGCGCTCCCGCCGACTGCAAGTCTGCGCACGGTTGGGAGCAGCCCCCTGCGCAGCCGCCGCTGCGCTACCGACGACTGCGCTGCAGCTGCTTACTGCACTGTGAGGTTGGCTGCGGAGGTGGTCCATGGGACTCGCTGGTTGGGGGTGTGGACGGGTCTCCAGACGGGTTCGGACGGCCCGCTGTGCAGGATGTCTGTGAGGGGTGCGGCGAGGACGGGGACGGTGTGGAGGAAGGTGGTGAGGGCGGGGTTGCCGGCTGCTGCGTGCAGGGCGTCGATGCGGGTTTCGATCCCTCTGGGGCCGACGTGGTCGAGGACGAACAACAACCGCGGGAAGAGCGGGTAATGATGCCGCCACCCCTCCATGGGCGCCGGCTCCCCGGGAGCCGGTCTGCGGCCCACAGGCGGTGCCGGGACGTAGTCGTGCAACCGCGCATACGCCCCGATTTTCGCCGCGAGGCGTTCGGGGCCCATGGTGGCCCGGTCGATTTCCACGAACGCCCGCAACATCGACCCCCGCCCCCGCTTGCCGTGCCGGTAGTAGAGCAGCGCGTCGGGAATGACGGCCTCACCCGCCCCCAGGGAGTGGTGGACCTCGGGAATCCAGTCCAGGGGGTGGCAGGTGTCCCCCAGGCGGCGGGCGTCCTGCACAAAGGCAAGGCCGGTCTCGGTGACGGCCAGCGTGTGTCCCGCCCGTAACCGCGCGGCAGTGGAGTCAGACGCCAGCCGCGGCGGCCGCCGCCCCCGCAACTCCGGCCACTCCGACGCCACCTGCACCCCGAAAGCGGTCGGGTACCACACCCGCATCCGGCCCGCCTGCGGCAAAGTAATCCGCTCGATGAGCCCTTCAGCACGCAGCTTCACCAGCCTGCGCCGGGTCTGCTCGATCCGCACCCCCGGCGCGACCAGCACATGCACCTGCCCCGTCGTCGCCATCCGGTACTGCGCCAGCACCGCCAACGCCAACCGGTCACCACCACCGGCATCCACCTGCACCACCAGCCGCCTCCCACCGTCCTTGAGAGCGCCGCAGGGATTGCGGCGCCACGCCTTGAGGAAGGCAGTGCAGCAGCCGGCCCCGACCAGACCACCGACCACCAGACCCCGACCACGGTCACGACTCGACAACCCCGCCGTGGCTCTGTTCATGAGAACCGGCTCTGGCTCAGGTTCTGTGACGGGTCACAGTGAGTGATCGTCGGGTACCCCATCGCTCGGAGAATCAGCAGCGCCTGTTGGCGTCTTCACCTGCGTCCACTGCGGTCTGCCAAGACGTGGAGCCAGCAGGAAACTTGGTGGTAGCCATCCGGGCCGTACGAGATGCTGCCAAAGTGATTGAGCGAGATGCCGCGGTTCAGATCGTTGAGGAAGAGCTGGAACGCGACTACCAGCGAGAGCTGTCGCTTGGGCTTATCCCGATACGTATGGCTGTGTCGCATGTAGAGCAGCATGAGCTGGTATGGATTATTTCCTGGACATCTGAGGAGTACCTGCGCACCCGAAACCCAGACTGCGCGCTGGCCGGGAATGGGCCGTACCTTGTTGACCGCGTCGACGGAAGTCTGCATCAGATCGGTGTCGTCTCCGCAGTAACGGACGCGTGGGAGGCGGACTGCCGAGTCCGCATTCGAAGGCAAGTCACGCGGACCGCAGTGGACGATCTACACGATGAGATCCGGGCGGTGGCAGGCGCTCGTGGGAGGGTTCATGCCATGCACACCCTGCGCCAAAAAGTGCCAGTGCTCTCCCACGCTCAGATCATCGAGTACGTGACCGCCTTGCAACATGGCGATGCTCCGGCGCACCTTGTAGAGGTCTCCTCCAGGCAGCTGGGGCCGCCTACCGACCCGGTCTTGTCCGTGGTGACCATCCGCAGAGCCGCGAACCGTTGAGGTGCTGACAGCAGCAGCTGTCCTTACGAAGCGAGGAGAACTCGCTTGCGCAGCAGCGAGAAGCCAGCGCGGCCGTACATCTGACGCTTGAGCATTTTGATCCGATTGACATGACCTTCGACAGCGCCCGAGCTCCAAGGCAGGGTCAAGCCGGCAATGACGGCGTCGCGGTCGCGGTCGATGCCGGCGGCGAGGGTGTGAGAGATGGGGGCGATTCCGCTGTCGCTGGGCGGTATTCGTGCAGGTGGCGGGCTGACACGAAAACGAGAGATCGCGCCACCTTCGAATGATCTCCAGCTACGAAAATCTTGCCAGGGCCACTCAGACGAGTACGCGGACAAGGAGTGTCCCGCCGGTCGTGCGGGCGACGCGCTCAGCTGAGTTGAGGTCTGTTTTGGTCCGGGGTGCTGGGTCACTCCATGTCGTCCCAGGACCATGAGGAGGCTGGTCGCCCATCGGGTTCGCGGCCGAATCGGAACTGCTCCGTGTTGCGTTCATCGATGGTTTCGTGGAAGTGCCCCGCGGCGGGAAGTCGCTCGGCCAAGGCGCCCACTTGCTCCTGCGCCCCGGCCTTACGAAACGCGCTCAAGAGGTGAGCCAACGAGAGCACGTTGTCGAGGGACGCGTGGGCGGCGGGGTTTCGGGCCAGGAGAACGTCCACCTGCTCCGGAGCCTGGGCCTTCCGCAACGCGTCCAACAGGTGAGCCACCGAGCGCGGGTCGTCGAGCGGGACATGGGCGGCGGGGTTCCGGGCCAGAAGAAGGTCCACCTGCTCCTGCCCACCGGTCCTCCGCAACGCGGTCAACAGGTGAGCCACCGAACGCGGGTCGTCCAACGGGGCGAGGGTGGCCGCCCGCCCGGCCAGCACACCCGCCTCCTCCCACGCATCCAACGCCCGTAACCCGTCCAACAGGTGAGCCACCGAGTGAGGGTCATCGAGGGACGCGTGGGCGGCCCGCGCGGCGAGCGTACCCGCTTGCTCCTGAGCCCCAGCCCTCCGTAGCGCGGCAAGCAGCCCAGCCGCCAAGCGCGGATTGCCGAGGGAGGCGTGGGCGGCAGCCCGCGTGGCCAGCACGCCCGCTGGCTCCTGCGGCTCCAGTGACCGCAACACGTCCAACAGGTCGGCCACCGAGCGCGGGTTGTCGAGAGGGGCGTGGGCGGCGGCCCGCGCGGCCAGCACTGCCGCTTGCTCCTGGGCCCCGGCCTTCCGTAGCTCGTCTAACAGGTGAGCCACCGCATGCGGGTCGTCGAGGGACACGTGGGTGGCGAGGTCTCGCGCCAGGAGAACGCACACCTGCTCCTGCGTGCCTGCTCGCCGCAGCGCATCCATTAGTTCCGCGACCGCGATCACGTCGTTCAGGTGCACGTGGGCGGCGGGTTCTCGCCTCAGCAGAATGCCCACCTGCTCTTGCGCCCCCGTCATCCGCAACGCGGCAAGCAGCTCAACCACCGAGCGCGGGTCGTCGAGAGGGGCATGCGTGGCCGCCCGCGTGGCCAGCACGCCCACCTGTCCCTGCGCCCCCTTTTCCTCCAGCAGCTCCAACATGTGAGCCACCGAGCACGGGTCGTCGACTGGGATGTGGGCCGCTGGGTCACGGGCCAGTAAGGCGTCCACACCCACCCCCCGCATCCCGCGCAGTAGCTCGATTATCGCGTTCAAGTCGTCGAGGGGGACGTGTTCTGCGGCGCGGGCTTCTAGCACGGCCATCGGTTCCCGCCACCCAAGTCCTCGTAAGACGCCCAAGAGTTGGACCACCGAGCTCGAGTCGTCGAGGGGCAGGTGGGCGGCAATGTGAGCTGCCACGGCATCGGCCTGTTCCCGCCATCCCGTCCCGTGCAACGCGGCTAAAAGTTGGACCATCGGCCGCGGGTTGTCGAGGGATATGTGGGAGGCAGCCCACCGGGCGGGGCGGGAGTCGGTGGGATGGAGTCTGTGGAAGTGGCCCACGAGGCTGGCTGCGGCGCGAGGGTTGCCTCGTGCGGTGGCGTGTTTGTGGAGTTGGGCGGAATCGCGGTAGAGGCCGCGATTCCAGGCGGCGTCGCCGAGGGTATTGAGGTCGGCGGGGTGGGCGTGGTTGCTAGCTGCGGTCCAGAAGTCGATGGGTGGGAGGGCCTCGGCGCGGTAGCGACGGCCGTGCTGATCGAGGTAGTCGGCCAGCAGATAGTGGGGCCCCGTTATGTGCGAGGTGGAGTGTCGTGCGGGTTTCGCGCGCGAGTTGCGTCCTTCGGCCAGGCCGCCGGTTCTCACGGGGGTGAGGATGCCGGAGATGCCGTTGCAGGGTGTGGTGACGTAGTCGAGGGCCCGGGTGAGCCAGTCGTTGCTGAGGGTGTTGTATTCGCTATCGGTCAGGTAGCCGGGGGCGGCGTCGGCCAGCCAGGCAAGGGGGAGGTGCGGGCCAGCACCGAGGCGGCGGGCATCCATGGCCGCGTGGATCAGAGCCTGAGTGGCGCCGCGGGCCATCTCGTAGCGGTCCAGAAGGACGGGCACGCCGGCCAGGTACTGGGTGATCTGGGCATCGTCCGCGCGCCGGGCCGCAAGAGCCAGCCGGGGGTCGCCGCCGGCGATGTCGGTCAAGGCCGCCAGGTCTTGGGCGGTGAACGCGTCCGGCACACTGATGGCGTGCCCGTTCAGCAGTTCCCGGGCATGAGGGTGAAGGTCAGGGCTAGTGCGGTTGGTCAGAGTGATCCAATGCTCGGGCCACAGCGTGGCCAGCACCAGCAATGGCGCCCGCGAGGGGTCATTGAGCAGGCTACGCAGTGCCGCCGCGACCTGTTCGGCGAGGCCGTTGGGGCCCAGGTAGTTCTGGGCTTCGTTCAGCCACAACACCGTGTGAGGAGCGATCTCGCCCAGTCCGGCCAGAGCCGCTTCAGGACGGGTGGGATGCCACAACCGCCAGTTGCCCGACAGCCTCCGCACTGCTTCCCACAGGGCACGAGTCTTACCCGTCGACGAGCCCCCCACCAGGACCGCGATCCCACTGCGACCGCCCTCCGCGACAGCGACGACCTCATCCACGCGTCTGTCGTGGTCGCGCCGGATGTAGGTGGGCAGGACACCGAACCGGCCATGGGCGCCGCCAGCGTCCAGGGCGGGATGGACCTCCAGGTCCTCCAGTACAAGCCGGTCGTCGTCAGCGTATTCGCTGATCAGACGGCCAACGCGCTGCGTCATTCGGGCCGCCATCCAAAGATCGCGTACCCGCCCGGCTAGATCTTCCGGGGGCCACGCGGCCAGACGGGCCAGCACCGTGGCGATAGATACGACGTCGGCCAGACTGGGCGGCATGCCCGGCTCGCTGATGACACGCCGGACCGTGTCCCGACCCGGCGAACCCGGAAGTTCGCTATCGGCGGCAATGCCCCCTGCGACTTCATCCAGGTTCGGGGCACCGGCCGCGAGATACACCTCGTAGAGCAGGTCCTTCAGCGGGCCCAGAGCGGGTGGCCAGTCGGCCTGCGCCCGGCTCAGCCGCCGTGGCCGCTTCTTCGGGCCGGATGGGTCCCCCCTGTCGCCACTCATCGCACCATCGTCCCCGATCCCCGACTCCGGCAGGGCGTGAACGGTGGTCATACCTGGACGGGTTGACGGCTTATCGCGACTCGGAGTCGATCACCACGCAGGGCTCAGCGTGGTGAACAAGCCGGCCGGCCCGCCCACCCATCACGTCCTTGGGGAGTACCCATGTCCCTCTCCCGCCGCGAGCGACTGCTTCTAGCCCGAGCCGCTGTCAGCGGCGCCATCTCCGGCACCTTCCGGGCTGTCATCGCCTGGATCCTGAACCACTGCGCTTTGTAGCCCCACCCAGAGGCACGGCCCAGTAAGCGGTGACCCTGGGCCGTGCCTCGCTCACGAGCCTGATGCCACGCCATCGGATTGCCCAGCAGATGGCCCTCGGCTCCCCCCGGGATAGTCCGCCCCGCCCCAGGAGAGGGCTGGCCACCGGGCCGCTCTCTCTCGTGGAACCGCCCGCGGGCCAAGTGTCCCGCGGGTGGGGCGGACCACGGTGAACACGTGCGGCACACGGATAGCGAACAGCCGGATCGCACGTGCTGTCAGTTACGGAGCCAGACCCCGTGGTCGTGCCCGACCATATTGGCCATGCGCCGCCTTGTGCGGCTGTGCGCCGATAGATGCGCGCGTACGGATAGTTATGATCACTGGTGTCCTGCGCCAGTAGGACCTGTCGGTCTCCCAGCAGCCGACGTCGACTTCGAAGTGGAACCAGATGGCTTCCTCGTTCCAGAAGCGCTGAATTCACGTCATCAGCGATCGGCCTGCCTCTGCGACAGGGCAATACGGCGCCGTACGAGATCGACATCCATGATCTTCACGGTGAGAGCGTCGCCGACCTTGATGACGTCCGGCGGCGATTGATCCAGCTCGTCGGTGCGCACGAGCCCTTCAAAGCCGTCCTTTCGGTCTTCGATGCGGACGAAGACGCCGAACGGCACGATCTTGGTGACAGGACCTGTGACGAGCTGGCCGATCCTCTGCGCTACCTGCGGCCAAGGGTCTTCCTGCACTGCTCGCAGCGACAGCGGCACTCGCTCCCGGACCATATCGACGTCGGACCTCAGCTGTGACCTCCTGGCCGACGCTGACGACATCGGATGGGTGGTTGATCGGACGCCAGGAGAGTTCCGGAATGTTGATCATCGCGGTGAAGCCACCGATGTCCACGAAGGTGACGCCGAAGCTGGCGATGGTCGTCACCGTGCCGGTGACGACCTGACCGCGGCGCAGGGTCTTCAGGAACGCCCAGTCTCGGTCGCTGGGTGTCGGTTCGGTCTGCCAGCGCGCACGGAGTACCCCGTCGCTGTCGGGCAGCACTGCGGTAAACAGCGGGAGATCTTCACCGGCGTACATGGATACGACGCCGGCAGCACGCGCGCTGGCAAGGTGAGAGGTCACGTCCTCGAACTGGGTCTCGTCCACGACCGTGCTGGTGATCTGCCCGTCTTCCTTCTCCCAGATGATCTCCACCAGCCCTTCGTCGGGCAGGGCAGCCACGGCCGTGTCGACGTCGGTGAGCAGGTCCGGCCAGACGGCCAACTGTGCACGTGGAGCCAGATGGGAGCGCACGGTCTCGATGTTGTCGCGGCTCAGGCGGTGCCACCGGGAGGCGTTGAGGGCGGAGGTCTCCTCCAGGAACGTGGCGCGGTGGGCGGCGACAGTCCAGCCAAGGTGGGCCCAGAAGTCGGCGTCGGCCGGGCGCTGCACGTATGCGGGGTCGTCGGGGGCGAAGTCGTACGGCGATGCCTCCAGGCGTTCCGGGAACAGGCCGAGAGCTCGAGTGCGGGTCAGCGCGGCTTCGCAGGGCTGGCTGCTGCCGAGGTAGAGGTACTGGTCCCAGCCGACGTGCACCGTGAACTCTCCCTCGACCTCTAGGCGGCACCAGGCCCCGTTGTCGCGGAGCATCGCTCGGACAAGTTCCAAGCCGACCTCGATCGGCACCAGTGCCCCGTCGTGGAACCCTGCGGGGTTGGCGGGGAAGAGGCCGGCCAGGCCGTCGGTGTCGACCGGTGGCTCCAGGCCGAAGTCGATGAAGCCTGCGAGCTGCGGCTCGCGGATGGCCAGCTGCTCGACGCCGCTGTCCTCGGCGAAGGCGGCGACGGCCTGCAGGTAGGCGGCTTCGACCGGCCCGTGGTCGCAGGTCGTGTCCTCAGCGCCGGCGTAGTGGCCGTGCTGATCGCGATCGGCGGGGTCGTACTTGGTGACCCGGTAGACGTAGGGCAGCACGTCACTGCCCACCGGAGGTCGACCGCGTGGCTGCGTTCGCTCGGTCCGCCCGCGGATAGCCGATTTCGGAGATGTCCTGGGCCAGGTCCGCCAGGGTGACCTCTGAGTTCAGCGACGAAACGAGTTCTTGGTCCAGCGGTCGCAGGGCATACACCTTGCCCACCGCTGTCAGGTCCACGGGAACCTCGTAGTAGTCCTCGGCAAAGCGCTGGAACGCTTCCGGAGAACGGTCGACCAGGAGACTGAACAGTCCAGTCGTTCCATCAGGATCAGCACGGCCCTCGGGAAAGTCGATCGTCCCGTGGCGCCACTGATCGTCGGTCTTCCCCCGCCACAAGCAGGCTGTTACGACGGGCACGCCGTCCTCGTCGGTGAACGCCGGCTCCTCCACGAAGGGCCGAAAAGTCTCGGGGGCTTCGTCGACCACTCCCGGCCAAGGCTCGCCGTCGTTGCCGTATGGGCTCATGGCAGATTCATGGCCGAAGCCCCGGATGTAACCTCCGGCTGCCGAAAACACGATGGAGTACTCGTCCCCTGATCCGTTGCGCATCGAGGCCATCTCCTCGTCGGCAGCCCAAGCGGCGTTGAAGGAGTAGGACCGGCTGTCCCAGTCCGGGCTCAGGATTGCGTCGAGCATTGCAAGTGAACGGCACAGGTCCCGCAGGTCAGCGATGTTGGGAAGCTGGCGGGCTACGTCATAGACAGTCACGGGCTCATCCAACCGGATCCCACTCACATCAGCCCCGCCCTGCCCAGACGTCACGGTCAGTACCAGTCCGGCTTGCCGCATGCTCCCCGGGCAGGACCTTCTAGCGCTGCTCACTGCTTACGATCTCGATGAAGGATGGAGTTCTCATGGCCGTTTCGACCACTGCGCCCGGTGTATCTGATGGGGCGTTGTCCCCGTTGGGGCAGCGTTTGCGCGTGCTGCTGGGTGCGGAGCGTGTTGTGGGTGATCTGCGGCGATACTTCGGTATCGGTCTGTCGCCCGGTGCGGCGGCGTTCACCGGCAGTCGGTTCGAGCATCTGGCGGGTGGGGGAGACCGGCCGGAGGTCGCCGACCGGATCACGGCGGAGGACCTGGTCGCGGTGCAGACCCTGTCGGTCACCGTCCCGGCGCCTGTCGCGCTGGACATCCTTGAGGGCCCGCTCGGCGCACGGCTGTCTGGCCTGCTGCACGCCGTACCCAGGGACCTCAACATGGCCGACGCCGACGCGGATGCTGTGGCCGACGGCTCGCCGGCGGACCAGGCCTGGCATCTCCTGCGCGACCGGCCCGATGTTGGGTGGGTGATTGCGGGCAAGCTCCTGGCTCGCAGGCGCCCGCAGATGCTTCCCGTCTACGACCGCGTCGTCCGCTGCGCCGTCGGCCGGCCGCCGTCCTTCTGGCTCGCCCTCCACACCGCGCTGCGTGAAGACGACGCTGCTTTGCACCGCCAACTGGTGGAGCTTCGTCAGGTCGCGGGGGCGCCGCAGACGGTGAGTGCGCTGCGGGTCTGCGATGTGGCGGTGTGGATGGGGCACCGGGCGGAGAGGCACGCCTGTCCTCGCTGATGCGATCTCTCGGTCCTGCGACAGCGAAGTGAGAGACAGTGACGGCTTTTGCGTTGGCGCAGGTCAGCGTCGGTTTCCGAGTGGAACGTACTGTCATGAGTGTGAGAAACCGCGGTGACTCCACTGCTACGGAGCGGTATCCGTGTAGGTGGCGCACTGACACGAAACCGAGAGATCGCACTTGCCCGTCGACGAATCACCCACCAAGACCACGATCCCGTTGCGCCCCGCCGCAGCAGCCGTGACCGCCTCATCAGCCAGCACCCGGTCATGCCCCCGCACCACGTACCCAGGCAGCACCCTCTCTCCACCGCCACCTCGCGCGGCCGGGCCGGTACCGGCGGGGTGAACCTCCAACTCGTGCGGATCCCACTCACCGATCGCCCGGCTCGGCCCCGGCAGACCGACCGATGCTGCACCGCTCTCCCCGGCCGTAATCTGCCGCAACTCCAGCAGCTCACCCGCCGGCAGCCTCAGAGCATCGGCCAGCGCGGTCAGTGTGTCCACCGACGGCACCACCCCCTGGGGTTTGAGCGCCTTCGACACTGTCGTACGGCTCAGCCCAGCCCGCCTGGCGAGCTGCGTCTGATCCAGGAGGGCGGCGGCCCGTCCTTCATCGAGCCTCCTGCGCAGCTCGGCGTGCGCCGCGTCGCGGTCCGGTCCGTCTTGCATGCGCTGGCCCCCGGTGATGTGTATGCCTGTGTCCATCGTTGTCGCCGTGGACCACGGAGCACAGCCGTTCCGGGAGCTTCATCCCTATCAACACCCCACAGTCTCCAGAGAGTCCGCCGCGACCAGGGTCACGACTCGACAACCCCGCCCATAACCCCTCCGACAACCCCGCCCACAACCCCCCTGACAACTGTCTCCACACACACCGGCCCACTGCCACATCCCCGCAGCTCACCACACGGGTTCGCGCGTGGTCGGCAGCCTGACATCCCCCTCTGCACACCCCCGCGCCCAACCAACAAGAAAGAGAAGGAAGGAATGGGCGGGCGTACGGGGAGCGAGCGGCCGGGGGATCGGGGCAGCGCCGTCTCTATCGCGCGTCGGCGGGCCGCCTCCGCGCAGCCTCGCACGCACAGTTGGGCGTGCGAGGGGTTGAGGGGTTCAGGGCGTGGTGCCGGCGTCTCCCGCTTCGTAGAGGGCGCGGGCCTCGCTGACGGCGCGCTGCCAGCTGCGCGGCACTCCACCGTGCTCACGGGCCAGACGCGCGGCCAGCCCGCGCCGGTACCCGCCCTCAGCGCGCAGCACGGCCAGAACCACCGCCACGCTCTGATCCCGCCGCGTACGGTCAGCTCCTCCAGTACCGCCGCGCCCGCCGGGCTTGCGGCCAGCGGTCCCCAGCCGACCCGTACCGACATCCTGCTGCCAGGCCAACCAGAAACTCTCAACAGCCTGTTGGTCAAAGTACGGGGTCCGCTTGACCGTGTGCACCACCTCAGGGTGCCGGCACCCCTCCGGCCGCACATGACGCTCGGCGTACCAGCGATGCAGGGTTGCAGCCGACGCACCCGTCAACGCGGCGATCCATGCCCGGCTGACCACCCACCGCCCCTCGTGCAATCGGCGCAGCGACAGATCCTCCGACACATCAACCCCCGGTTCTCCCACGCGACCAACAAGCGCAGTCCCCTAGGATAGGCGAGCCTCGTTGGGAGAGGCGCGCTGGCGGGGAATCATCCGGACCAGGTTTGCCGACCTACCGGAATAAAACAATTCCCCGCCAGCTTAAAACCGCCCCCATAAGAAAAGGGGGCGCAGCAAAGCACCAAAAACCTCTCTTTCCCCGCGGAGCGGGTGGCCCGGCGCTGCGCGCCGGGCAAGGGGAAAGCCCCCGGCAAGCCGGGGGCCCAGAGCGGGGCGGGTTCCCGCAAGGCGGGAACCCTGGTCGCGCTGCGCGCCGACCACGAGAGCACGGCGCGGTGCGCCTTCAGTGGTGGGCCGGGGTGCCGAGGTCCCTCACCGGCACCCCGGCCCAGTGCCCCGGCGGCGGAACCGGGGCCGAAGAGCGGGCCATGCGTCGGCCATCCACAGCCCGCCCAAGCCCGCTACAGGATCGTGTACGCCACCGGCGGATAGACCGCCTCCGCGTCCCCGTCGTCCTCACTGTGGACACCAGGCGCGTCCACGAACGCCGCCACCTCCCCATCCCCGATCAACTCCGCCGCCTCAGCAGCAGAGCACTCGGACAACACACCCCACGCCAGATGCCACGCCTGCACCGTCCATGACGGACCCTCACCGGACTCGACAGCGGGGGAGCGCAGGTACATCACCCCGTACGACAACGTCTGCGCCAGCCCACACGCCAGCAGAAACACGAAGTTGTCGAAGTACCGCCCCTCCACACCCACCATGTCCTCCGGGCCGCCATCACCCTCGACCGTCAGCGCCAACGTGGCACTCAACGGCCGCTCCTGACCGTCCATGCCGACCCCCAGCCGCAGGACGTGCTCACCCGGAGCCAGCCGCCCCATGCCCTGAGCCAGCACCACGTGCGCCTCCTCCCGCGCCTCGGCGAACACATCGAGAGAAACCGGCTTCAGCTTCATCGCTGCTCCTTCACTCATTGGGAGAGATTGCCTGGAGAGGTTGCCGCCTCCCCGGACACTCGTATTCTTCCTCAAACAGGAACGCTCCAAGCGTCCCTTTCTTGCCATTCAATGGCCAGAAAGAGCACGGATGATGGAGGAATAAATTCCCGCACCCGGGAGGCAAACTATGCGCGTCAGAGACCGAGGAGAAATCCCAGTACCTACACAGCGGCAAGAATGATGCATCGCTCCTATACGAAACTTGTCCGCCGGGAGAGAGTAGGGCTAAAACTCGGCCGAAGCAGCCGACTCGATCCCACACCATCCGAGCGTTGGTGAACATGCCGAAACCGTCAGGGGGTTCGGGCGGAGCGCAGCGGAGCCCGTCACTGCCCACAAGGACCGCCCGCCATGGAACCCACAGTCCGTCATCTACGTTCTGTGGGTACTGGCTTGGAATACCAGACGCTACACAGGCCCGCACGTGATGCACCCGCCCCTTGCTGCCAGCTTCAGCACCCGCGCTTGCGCGGGTGCCCTCAATTCGCGCTTGCGCGAATTGAGTTGCCTTCAGAATTCCGCTTGCGGAATTCAATTCCCGCGCTTGCGCGGAAATTTGGCGGAGCGTCAGCGGAGCCGTTCTCTCTGCGGCGGCTTGCCGCCGCAGTACCCGCTCCGCGAGATCGGA
>NZ_JBEZNL010000072.1:0-18318 GCF_040653275.1 Streptomyces sp. NPDC048002
CCCGGCTGGACAAACGCACCGACAGATCGTCGAGACAACCACGCAAGGCCGCAGGTCATCGCGGCGTCAGCCGACAAACCAGATCGGAACCTACATCGCGCTCACCGCGCCTGCTGTTGCTGAGCACGATCCTCCTGGCGGTCGCGGGCGTCGCCCTGCTGGGCGTGCCGGACGGCCAGCAGCCAGCTTCGCCGCCTGCGTATGCGTCCCCGGAGGACGCCCGGGCAACCACGGTGCCGCCCGCGGGCAAGCCGACCGCTCGTACTTCTCCGTCCGTGTCACCGGCCGCAGTCCCCTCCTTGGCCGTCGAATCTCCTCTTGCGCCGCACGGCGAGGGCTCGGCAGGCGACTGGGCAGTCCAGCGCAACCTGCAGGCGGCCTGGCCCCCTGACCTTCCCCCTCATGAGGAGCGGGAGTTGCTCACCGCCGGCCGGGCGCTGCTGCAGGCGGACGCCACCGGCGTCGGCCGTGCGCAGTGGCCCGAGGTGTTTCCCGGCACGGAGCAGGCTGTGGCCCCCGCATTCGCCACTGCTCGCTTCCGTATCCAGGCCGCGATCGCCCGCCGTGACGGCAGCCCGGATGGGGCAGTGGTCCATCTCGTGTGGGCGGGCGCGGACCGCGGCGGCACCTTCACCGATCTGCGCATCACCGACTGGCACTTCACCCGCACCATCAAGAAGGGAGCAGTGACATGGATACCGCAGCCGAGGACCTGACCAGCCACGCCCTCGCGTCCGTCACTGTCGTTGCGTCCGGCGAGGGACTCAGCCTCATCTCGGGCGTCATGCACACCGCCAGCTGGCTACTGGCCTTCTGGTGGGTGGTGGCCCTGACGGCTGCGGCGGCCTGCGTCGCGGGCGAGGGACTGGTACGTCGTCTGGCTCGGAAGGCTTCGGCCGAGCGGATGGCACTGGAACTCGTTCCCGCCCGCCATTTCGATCCTGGACTGGAGGAGATCTTCCGCCGGGGTGTTCAGCTGGCACGGGCGTCGACGAGCATGCCGTGGTGGGCGCCGCGCCGGTCGAAGGCGGTACAGATCCGGCTGCGGGCCGACGGCTCCAGCCCGCTGCGTTACCGCATCGAGGGCCCGGCCGGCGGTGAACGCCTGCTGTCGATCACACCGTTCGGCCCGGCGGTCACGGTCCACCGCGGCCGGCCAGTCGTCGACAAGCCCCGGACACACACCGTGCGAGCAGAGTTCATCCTGCGCGGCAGACCGACCGCCCCGCTGCGCGAGGTACCCCTGGCCCCGGACCCGCTGCAGCCGCTCATCGACGCCGTCTCGGACTTGCGAGCCGAGCTGGGCGACCTCGCCGAGATCCGGCTCGACATCCAGCGCGCCCCCAAGTGGGCCCTGCGGGCACGCCGTGTGCAGCTGATGAGTGATGCCCGTCGCGTCGAGCGGCGCGAAGCGCAGCGGGCCGCCCGGTGGGTGCGGCAGGACGCCACCGGCATCGAGGATTCGCTGACCTGGCAGGTGCAGCAGCTGGTCTCCGGCAAGCAGGGCGCAGGCGCCGGGCGGAGGCTGGTCATGCCGCCCGTCCCGCGCCGGGTGGACCGGGCCGAGGCGCTGGGCAAGCTCGCCGAGGACGACCACCTGGTGCGGGTGCAGCTGCTGGTCATGTGCGCATCCAACACCGAAGGCCGGGCCGAAGCCCGCCTCGCACAGCTCCAGGCGGCCCTGGATGTGTTCGGTGGCGTCTCCCGGTGGGCGATGCGCGGCTTGAGAGTTGGTCCCTGGCGTTTCGGGGCGGACCGCTGGCCCAGCCGACGCGGCTTCGAACGCCGCTGGACTCTGGGTCACTGCCAGCCACCCCGCCCGAACTGGGTGAGGCTGGAGGAGCTGACCGGGCTCCTCAAACCGCCCACCGTGCACTGCCGGCTTCCTCTGCTCCCCGGCGACCTGCCCACCTTCCGGCACGGGGATCCGGACCTGTTGCTGCAGGGGATCTACCGCGGCCCGGACGGCCGTCGGCGCCTGGTCGCCACCCATGCCGAGGAAACCCTCTTCGAGGTCGGAGTGGGCAAGGCGGGAGGCGGCAAGACGGAGCGGGCCCTCGCCCAGGCGATCGGCTGGGCCCACGCCGGCGGCGGCCTGATGTTCCTCGATCCGCACCGTGACTCGTGGTCACGTGCCCTGCCGTTCCTCGCCCACGACCACCTCATGGCGCGGATCGCGCTGATCGACCTCACCGCCAGCGCACCCGATACACAGCTCAGCTGCTGGAACCCGATCGGCATGCACCAAGGCCAGACCGCACACGAAGTCGTCGAGGCGACCGCGGACGCCTACGCGTCCGTGCTCGGCTGGGACGACGCCACCGCTCCCCGCGCACTGACCATCCTCACCAACGCCCTGGCCGTCCTCGTAGCGGTCAACGAAGCCGCCTGCCAGACCGGACGTCCCGAGGACCAGGCCACGATCTTTCACGTGCGGGCGCTGCTCACCGACCCGGGCTTCCGCACCACGGCACTCGCCGCGGTCGGGACACGGCTGGACGAGGAGACCCGCTCATGGTGGCGAACGGTGTTTCCCACACTGCCCACCGACGCATTCGGCGTCGTCCTCAACCCCATCGCCCGCCTCGCCGCCAACCCCGTCACCCGCGCCTTCCTCGGGCAGCCCGCCGGCATCTACAACATCCGCGCCGCCATGGACACACGCTTGATCGTGTGGGTGTGCCCAGGCGGGAACGGGCCCACCGACCGGCTGATCACCGCGCTGCTCGCCCGGGACCTGCTCCGCGCCGTGCGCTCACGCCGCGACACCCCCGAAGCCCAACGCATGCCGTTCCGCCCGTACTTCGACGAACTGATCACCCTCACCGGCGCGGCACCCGAGACGATCGCCGCCATGTTCGAGGACTTCCGCAAGTACAGAGTCCACGTCCACGGCATGACCCAACTCCTCGCCCGCCTCCCCCAACCCGTACGCCTGTCACTGGTGCAGAACGCCTCCACCCTGGCGTCAACCGCAGGCTCACAGTCCGCCATCGCCCCCATCACCGCCGAATGGGGCGAGCGCCCCAGCGCGGACGTCGTCGCCACCCTCGACCGGTTCGAGCACTACATGACACTCACCATCAAGGGACGCCGCATCGGCCCCGTCCAGATCACCGGTCCCCATCTGGACAAGGTGTTCGCCGACAAAGCCCGTCCAGGCCAGGCCGCAGCGCTCGAACGCGCCGCCCGGACAATGGCCGGCGCCGAGCCACTGGACCAGCTCACAACCAGCGCCACCAACCAATTGGACCGCGTGAACAGGCTCCTCACCCAACTCGCCACCACCGCCCAGCCAGCCACGAGACCACAGCAAGGGGACTACCAGTAACCAGCACCCTCAGAACCGAGCTGCCAGGACCAACTCCGAGTCCGCTTGAGCGGGTTGCCACACCCGCTCCTGGCCCTGCAGCCGAGCACTACCCGTCAGACCGTCTGGGTGCCCTGAACAAGCCGCCCACCCTCTTGATATTTGCTTACGTGAATGACTAGCTTACGTTGGCACGCATGGGCTGCATCCACCAGAACAGCCCACACGCTGAATACTTGGGAGACCTAGATGCCGCCAGCTACTGACGAAGTTCACAATCCCAAAAAGGCACACGGGGACTTCCACCTCCACCGACCCGCAGGCCGCATCGCACGCCAGAACCCCGCACAGTCGCTGGATTCGGCAGCCTCGCACCGACCAGCCACTGGACCTCGCGGCCACCGAATCCGATCCGCCAGGCAACCCGCAACGATGGCCGGATCGCCACGCAGCCGACGCTCCCTTCAGGACGGGCAGAGGAGTCCCGCCGCAGACGCCGATGCGCCCGAGCAGGCCCCATACCGCTGTTCGCGCGCAAACGAAACGCGTGAAGACACAGAACTACAAATCGACATCCGGTTCCGAAAGTGACCGGATGCGACCCAAGTTGTACGAGTGAACTCGATGATGAGGTTGGGAAGTTGACTGGCATATGCGTAATCTGACGGTCACGCACAAGCATCACCACAGCTCGACCAGGCCACACGCTGCAGGCTTCCGCCCGCCGAAGGCCCGAGCCGTGGTCGACTACGTCGCGTCACACACGGGGAGAAGCGTGACAGGTACACAGCAGGGCCCGTTAGCGCCCTTAACCATGCACACCCAAAAGCTCGCCACCACGCCCCGCGCCGACAGCCCTCGCTTACGGAGGAACACAGCCAGGATCCTGGCTTCGGTCTTACTGCTTGCGCTGACCGCGTGCGGAGGCAGCGCAGAGGAAGACGCCGACGGCAACCCGGGCAGTCAGACGAGCGCCACGCCTGTCCCTGACGGGGTACTGACGAAGGCGGCTGCCAAACGAGTCGTCGACGCCTACGAGAAGACGAACAACCAGGCCAACAAGATCCAGGACGAAGGCCTGCTCGCCACCGTCGAGGGCGGCCAGCTCCACGAGCAGTCCAAGGCGGACTACGCCGCATTCGATACATGGCCGAAGGCCGACCAGAACGCCTATCGCACCGCCTTCGTCTACGAGGACCGCGAGTACCTCATTCCGCGGCAGTCACCGAACACCACCTGGTTCGCAGTCCAGGCCAAGTCAAGTTACGGCAACGGAACTCGCACCCTGCTGTTCTTCGACAAGGTGGGCAGCACCTACAAGATGGTGATGTCGCTCTACACCGACAACGACGACGCGCTCCCGCAGATCGCCCGCGACCGCCACGGGCTGGCCGAAGCCGTCGATCCGTCGCAGCAGATCGGGCAGATCACTCCGACCGAGCTGACCGCCGCCTTCCAGGACCTCTACGAAACCGGCGGACAGGGCGAAGGCAAGGAGCTTGCCTCCACCGATGTCACGAAGGCTGCGCTCAAGACCTACCGCACGAGTGAGAAGAGCGGGGCAGCCAACGGCATGGCCACGGTGAAGTTCTTCGCCGAAGAGCCCGCCCACGCCAAGGTGTATGCACTGCGCACCGCCAGCGGAGGGGTACTCGCGGCGTTTCCCGCCGCACACACCCGAGAGACACTACTCAAGCCCGCCTACCGCAGCAGTCATCACCTCGTTCCCACCGACCGGCAGAAGGCGCTGGGCGTGGGGCTCGGCCAAACTGCTCTGCTCACCGACGAGTTCCAGGGCCAGGGGCTGGCGATTCTTTCCCAAGCGAGCGCTCGCATCGCGGAGATGGATCTCCAACACGTCGACGCTCGATGAAGGCGCTCCACCCGGCTGACGCCGGCCCAGGCATACGGCAGCCACTGCTCACTACGAGGCACATCCAGGCCTCCACGGCACCCGCAGAGGCAGGCATCTCGCAGCGAACCGCAAGGGGAGGCATCGTGAAACGCTGCGCATATCGGACCATCGGAAACGCGGCTCACTTACGAAAAGCCACCGCCTCCATCGCGCTCTGCGCTTCCCTCGCACTGACCGCGTGCAGTTCATCCGGCGGCAAGGACGGCGCGGAAAACCCATCCCCACAGTCTCCTAAGACATCTACTCCCTCAAATCCGAAGGCCGCAGCCCAGAAGGAAGCGATCGCCACATACAGGGCCTATTGGCGGGAGATGGAGAAGCTCTACGCCGACCGTACCGGCAAGAGCGCACACCTTGATCAGTACGCCGCATCTGCCGCTTTGAAGAACGCCGAGTCAGACGCCAAGCGTGCCCACGACAGCGGCCGCGTCTACACGGGAAGTGTGGCCCTCACCGAACAGGCAGTCGTCAGCGTGAACGTCTCGGGCAAGGTCCCCAACGCAACTGTCTCGAGCTGCCTGGACATCTCCAACTGGCGCAGGGTCGATGCGGAGACGAAGAAGCCCGTGACCCTCCCGGAGAACCGCCTGACGAAGTACCGGATCCTCAGCACCTTGGAGAGGTATCCGGAAGGGTGGCGCGTCATCCGCGATGAGCCTCAGGGCAAGTCATGCTGAGGCACCGCATCGCCTTGACCGTAGCGCTATCCCTGGTCGGGCTCTCTGTTCCCGCCGCCGTCTTCGCGGCAAATGATCCTGACGGTGACGCAAACGCCGAGTGTGGCCTGTACGACTGCCAGGTCGAGGTGGACGTTCCCGGTCAGCCCGCCGACGGACAAGCAGGCGGCAGCGCAGACCAGAGTGGTGACAACGGTTCCTCCGGGGGCAGCAAGCCCGAGAAGGGGGTGGTTTGCGTGTACAAGCTGGCGGACCCGCAGCCACCCGCCGGAAGCCTGGATTGGGAAGGCCACGAACCCGGCGACGGGGCCGTTTACGAGCAAACGTGCGGCTATTGGGATGTCACCGGAAACACCATCGTTCGGATGGTGTGGCTGGCTGAGCCGCCAGCACAGGACACCGTCGACACGGCCGTTCTGGCGCAGCGGGCCGTGGACTCGATGACTTTGCTCGGCCCCGACATCGCCAGTCCACGTGCAGCCGGAAAGTACACGGTCGGGGTTCCGTTGTGGATGTGGGTTAACCAGAGCGCCACGACCTATGGGCCGAACACCGCCTCAGCGTCTGCGGGCGGCATCACCGTAACAGCGACCGCGGAGGTCTCGAAGATCGTGTGGTCAATGGGGGACGGTGACACTGTGACCTGCAAAGGCCCCGGGACCACCTACACGCGCTCCGAGGGCATGGCCCAGTCCCCGACCTGTGGCCACGTGTACTCCAAGACCTCGGCCGGTGCCCAGAACACCCAGTTCTCAGTGACCGCAACATCAACATGGACGATCAACTGGCAGGGCGGCGGACAGACTGGCCAGCTCACCGAGGTGAGGCAGACCAACGCGCAGGTCGCGGTCGGTGAAGTCCAGGTCGTCAGGTAACGCCACCGGGAGGACGGAACGGTGAGCAAGACCCAATTCGGCACAGCCCCAAATGGTGTCTCCCCGCAGGAACCCGGCGCCGGGCCCGTGGCCCCACCTCGCGTGTCAGCTCGAAGGCGACGACCGGGCGTCATCGCACTGTCGCTAGCGTTGATCGCTGCTGGAGGTGCTGGAGTTGCTGTCCTGCTGCTCCAGGTCGGCGACCGCACCAACGTGGTGACCGTGGTCCGCGACGTCCAGGTCGGCCAGGTCCTCGCTGCAGACGACCTGGGCCAGGCCTCCGTCGCTCTGGACCCGGCAGTCAAAGCGGTGCGCGCCGAGGACATCGAGTCGTTGGTAGGCAAGCGGGCCGCGGTGGAGCTCAAGCCTGGGTCCCTGCTCGCTCCCTCGCAGGTGACGAAGGACAGTCTGGTCAAGGCGGGCGAGCAGTTGGTGCCGATCGGCCTGGAGCCTAAGCAGATTCCGGCCACCGCGCTGGTGCCGGGGCAGAAGGTCCAGTTGGTGCACGTCCCAGCCCCGGGAACGACGGACACGGATGCTACGTCCGACGCTGCGCCGCAGACCATCGACGGCCGAGTGGTGAAGGCGTCAGGTGCTGCTCCGGGCACGGGCATTGT
Source organism: Streptomyces sp. NPDC048002 (assembly GCF_040653275.1). Classification (NCBI taxonomy): domain Bacteria; kingdom Bacillati; phylum Actinomycetota; class Actinomycetes; order Kitasatosporales; family Streptomycetaceae; genus Streptomyces; species Streptomyces sp. NPDC048002. The sequence continues at coordinate 7,395 of NZ_JBEZNL010000072.1, forward strand.
GGTCGTCGACGTGGCCACGTCCGCAGGCGACGGCCCCACGGCCGCTGCATGGGAAGCGGCCGGCACTCTGCGCCTGGTCCTCGCAGCTCCGGACGGCACCTGATGGCTGTCATCGCTCTGGCTGGGTGCAGCGGTGCGCCCGGCGTGACCACGAGCGCCCTGGCCTTGCTGCTGTCATGGCCTCTGTCGGCGGGTCGGCGGATGATTCTGGCGGAGTGCGACCCGGACGGCGGTGCTGTGCTGCATGGGCTGCTGCAGGGCACGCTCGGTGATCGCTACGGGCTGCGCAATCTGTCGGTTGCGGCCCGCAAGGGCGAGTTCAGCGAGGCCTTCTGGCGGCAGTTGATCGACCTGGGCGGCGAGGACGGTAAAGGGGAGTCGCCGCGCGACCGGCTACTGCTGCCCGGCCTGACTGATCCGTCGCAGTCGGCGAGCCTGGGGCAGGTCTGGAAGATCCTCGCGCAGATGTTCCGCGGCATTGATTCCTCGAGCGGCCACGACGTACTGATCGATCTCGGCCGCCGCGGCGCGTTCGGGCCTTCGGGTGTCCTGGCCGAACAGGCCGATGCCACGTTCGTGGTGGTCCGCAACACCCTGCGCTGCCTGCAGGCGGCAGAGGGCCGGGTGCGCGCACTGCAGGAGCACGTCGGCGACGTCAGCGTACTGATGATCGCTGAGGGCCCCTACCCGGCGGGCGAGGTGCAGCGGGTTCTGCAGGTGCCGGTGATCGCCACCCTGCCGTATGCGCCGAAGGACGCCCGGGTGCTGTCCGACGGCGCCGAACAGCCGCGCCACTTCGCCCGGTCTCCTTTGATGAGGGCCGCCCGGACAAGCGGCACGCTGCTGGTTCAGCGTGCCGCGCTGCGGCGGGCGCGCCTCGATCCCCGCGGCCTTCGGACGCCGGGCGGGGAGGTGGCACGTGCACCGCGCTAGGCCCCTGCATCCCGACCCCACCGTGGCCCCGCCCGCCCGGGAGCAGACCCGCCACGCGGCCAGCGGCACCCGCGCAGCGGCGGGTTCCGTCTCGAGTCCGCGGTTGCTGGGCACGGCCGGGCCGCAGATCACGGTCGACTACCGGGTGGCCCGGGACATCGCCTCGCAGGTTGCCAAGCAGCGCGAGGAACTCCTCAAGGCCAAGCCGGGCATGGACCGGGCGAGCGAGGAGCAGCGCTGCCTGAACTGGATCGCCGAGGCCGTGGCCTTGTGGTCGGACGCGCAGGCGATGACGCCGCAGGAGGACGAGGCGCTGCGCCGGGCGGTGTATGACCTGCTGTTCCGGGCGGGGCGGCTGCAGCCGTACCTGGACGACGAGGGGGTGGAGGACATCCTCATCCAGGGCCCGCACGAGGTGTGGCTCGACTACGGCGACGGCCGGCGCCGCCGGGTCGGCCCGGTCGCGGACTCCGAGGAGGAACTGCTGGAACTCCTGCGGGAGCTGGCGAGGGGTTCGGGGAGCTGCGAGCGCACCATCTCCACCGCCAGTCCCACTCTCGCGCTGTCCTTGCCGGATGGCTCCCGGCTGCAGGCGATCACCGGGCTGGGGCCGATGACGTATGCCGTCATCCGCCGCCACCGCGTCTCCCATGCGGATCTCGACGGCCTGGTCCGGCTGGGCCTGATCGATCCGGTGCTGCGCCAGTTTCTCGGTGCGGCCGTCCGCGCGGAGAAGAACATCATGATCGCGGGGAAGCAGAAGGCCGGGAAGACGACGCTGCTGCGGGCGATGCTCAGGGAGTTCGACCCGGAGTGCCGGTTCGCGACGATCCAGACCGAGGACGAACTGTTCGCCCACACCAGTGGCTACCACCGGCAGGTCGTCTCTCTGGTGGGGCGGGAGTCCAACGGGGAGAAGGACGTCACGGGGCGCGGCGCCGGTGAGGTGACGCTGCTGGATCTGATGCATCCGGCGTTGCGGATGTCGCTGGAGCGGATCGTGGTGGGTGAGGTCCGCGGTCCCGAAGTCGTGGCGATGATGCAGGCGTTGACGAACGGCTCGGGCGGGAATCTGTGCACGATCCACGCGCGTCGCCCGGACATCGTCTTCGACCGGATCGCCGAGCTGTATGCGCTTGCCCAGGAGAACCTGTCCGAGCAGCTCGCCTACCGGCAGACGGCGAACGGCCTGGACTTCATCGTGTACGTCGACATGACGGACGAGACGCAGATCGGAGGCCGCCGCCACCGTTACGTCTCCCACGTCCTGGAGCTGACCGGGATCGGCGAGAACGGCCGGCCCGCCACCAATGAGATCTTCTCCCCTGGCCGGGAGTGGGGGGAGCTGCGGGCGGTGCCGCGGATGGACCCGGGCTGCATCGACGACCTGCGCCGTGTCGGCTTCGACTCCGCCCTCCTGCGGGAGCCGTACGGGGCCTGGCCGGCGCCGCTGCCACTGCTGGTGGGAGGCGCGCGGTGACGCTGCTGTTGGGGCTGCTGTGCGGCATGGCCCTGGTGGGCGGACTGGTAGGAGTCGTGGCGGGTGTCGTGGGCACCACGGCGCCCCGCCGGGCTCCCCTGCACGTGCGCTGGCAGGCGGCGATGCGTGGCGGGAGGGAGCAGAGCGAGGACGCGCGGATGCGTCGGCGGACTCTCACGGCCGGGGCGGTCGTGGTCTTCGCAGCCGTGTGGCTGGTCTCGGGAAACTTCGTCGCCAGTGCGCTGCTCGGGGCCGCCGTCATCGGGGTGCCATGGCTGATCACTCCGGCGCAGATGGCGAAGGGCCGCATCGGCCAGCTGGAAGCGCTCAGCGAGTGGACGCAGCGGCTCGCCGGCCTGCTGCGCCTCGGCATGGGCCTGGAGCAGGCCATGATCACCAGCCGGCAGGGGGCACCGGACGAACTCGCCCCGCACATCATCAACCTGTCCGACCGGCTGCGGCTCGGCTGGCGGCCGGAGGGAGCGCTGCGCCGGTTCGCCGACGAGCTGGACGACGTCACCGCGGACAAGGTGTTCGCCGCGCTCATCCTGTCCGTCAACGACCGCGGCCCGGGGCTGGCCCAGGCCCTGGAGGACCTGTCGGGCACGGTCCGCGAGGAAGTCGCCAAGAAGCGTGCCATCGAAGCGGACCGCGCGAAGCCGCGCACCACCGTGCGGTGGATGACCATCATCACCATCGGCGTCGTGGTGGCCGGGTTCTTCGTGCCCAGCTACACCAGGCCCTACTCCACGCTCCTGGGACAGCTCGTCCTGGCCTTCCTGACGGCCGGGTTCGTCGGCGTGCTCGCCCTGATGCGGCAGCTGGGTACCTTCCGCCGCATCCCCCGATTCCTCGTCCCCGACCCGGCCAGCCACGTCCGCCTCCCCGCATCCGGACGGGAAACGGGCCTGCCAGCCACCGACCGCCAGACGGAAGGAACGGCCAGGTGAATCTCCTCCCTGTGGTTCTGGCAGGCGGCACGGTCGGCGCCGGCGTCGCCCTGCTGATCCGCGAACTCCTCCAGCCCCAGCCCGCGCTGGGCCCGGCCCTCCAGCGCAGCGCCCCGGCGACGCTGGCGGTGGCCGAGCCGGAGCTGGACCGCGAAGAGATCTGGGGCCGGTGGCTGCTGGCCCGCCTCACACGGCTTCCCGGCGTCCGGGTGCCCGCCACGAACCTGGCGCTGCTCGGGCAGGGACCGGGCCAGTTCATGCTGAAGAAGACCGCACTCGCCGCGCTGGGCCTGCTCTGCCCGGTGATCGCGACGATTCCGTGGATCATCGCGGGCGTCGGCCTGCCCTTCTACGTGCCCGCCGGCGTCGGACTCATCGTCGCCGTGCTGCTGTTCATCACCCCCGACCTGGCCGTGCGGGACCAGGCCAAGCGGGCGCGGGAGGAGTTCGCGCACGCCCTGTCCGCCTATCTCGACCTGGTCGCGCTCAAGCGGGCCGCAGACGCCGGCCCCGCCGAGGCCCTGGAGAAGGCCGCCGAGGCCGGCGAAGGCTGGCCCTTCCTGTATCTGCAGAGCGCCCTGCGCCGGGCACGGCTGGAGAAGATCCCCCCGTACCAGGCGCTCAACGAACTGTCCGCGCAGTACGAACTGCCTGTCCTGGACGACATCGCCGACATCATGCGCGGCTCGGCAACCGACGGCGCAGCCGTCTACAAGGCCCTGCGGGCCCGCACTGCCGCCCTCAACGCCGAACTCCTCGCCGAGCAGGCCGCAGAGGCGAATACCGCCAGCGAGAAGATGACCGCGCCCGGAGCCCTCCTCGCCGTGCTGGTGATGCTTCTGATGGCCTTCCCCGCAGTGATCCGCATGCTCACCGTCTGAATGCCCCACTCGTACAACACCCCGGAGATGACGCAAATGAAGCACACCGCAGCCCCAGTCCGTCGTGCCGCCCTCCACACGCCCCCACACCCGCCCATACACCCGCACCCGGGCACGAGCCTTCCCACCGCATCCCGTGGTCCGGAGCGTGCCCATCCGCGCGCACGTTCCTTAGCCTGCGTGAACCGTGCAGCCCTCCGGCTGTCCGCTCGGGTACGCGAAGTCCTTGAGGAGGCTGCGCGGCGGCCGGACCGCGGCGATATCTCCACCACCACGGTCATCATCTGGGTGGCCGCGGTCACCGGCGCCGTCCTGATCGCCGGGACCATCGCCCTCGTGATCGCCAAGTACAACGGCCAGCTCAACAACCTCTGATGCAGCCGCCCGCACAGCTGACACTCTGGTGGCAGGGGCGGCGGTGGCGTGAGGACCGCGGTGACACCAGCATCCAGATGGCGATCATCTTCCCCTTCGTGCTGCTCGTCACCATCGCCGTCATCCAGGCCTCCCTCTGGTACTACGCCCGGCAGATCGCACTGACCGCTGCGCGTGAGGGACTCACCGCCGCCCGCACCTACCAGTCCAGCCCCGCCGACGGCACCGCCCGCGCGCACGACGTACTGCAGCGCACCGCAGGAGACAGCCTCACCGGCTACAGCGTCACCGTCAGCAGTGACGGGGAGCGGGTGCGCGTGCGAGTGTCCGGCACGGCCTTGTCCATGCTTCCTGGTGTGCCGGGCCTGCAGATCACACAGTCTGCGTCCGGGCCCCTGGAACGCTGGACCGTCCCCGGGGAGTGAGTCAGATGCGGTTCAAGGCCTGTGGGGCGCGCAGATTCCGCAGCGATGCGGGCAGCGCCGCGATCGAAGCTGCGATCGTCCTGCCCCCGTTGCTCATGTTCTTGTGTATGGCAATCGCCGGCGGCCGGATCGTCACCTCCGGCGCGAAGATCGACTCCGCGGCCGAGGACGCGGCGAGAGAGGCGTCCCTACACCGCACAGCGGCAGCCGCCCAGGCCGCCGCACGGTCAGCAGCCGCGGAGTCCCTCACCGACCAGGGCATCTCCTGCGCGTCGACGTCCGTCGCCGTCAACACCGGCGGTCTCAGCGTGCCCGTCGGGCAGGTCGGCACGGTCACCGTGACCGTGACCTGCACCGTCCCCCTGGCCGACCTCCTCCTCCCGGGCGTGCCAGGAGCCAAAACCCTTACCTCAACGGCCACTTCGGTCGTGGACCAGTACCGGCAGCGGGGCGACTGATGACCTCAACTCCGCTGCGCCAGGGCCGAGCACCGGTGAATGACCGCGGCGGCGTCACGGTGTTCGTCGCCGTGTGCGTCCTCGCACTGATCGGGATCGTTGGCGTTGCCGCCGACGGCGGCAGCAAGATGCGCGCCACCGAACGCGCCAACTACATCGCCGGCGAAGCCGCCCGGGCAGGCGGGCAGGCCATCGATCCCGCCGACGCGATCAGCGGGACGGCGATCGTCGTCGATCCGCAGGCCGCCGTCGCAGCAGCCCAGACGTATCTGCACTCCGCCGGAGCGAGCGGCACCGTCAGCATCTCCGGCGACGGCAAGACCCTCACCGTCACGGTCACCGGCTCCTACGACACCAAGTTCCTGTCCGTGGTGGGCATCGGCTCGCTGCCGGTGTCCGGCCACGGCCAGGCCACTCTCCTGTACGGCGTTACCGCTCCCGAAGGGCCCTGATGCGCACCAGCACCCACTCCCCCGCCGCAACAGCCGGCCGCGCCCTGGCACGCGTCGTCAAGGCTGTGCTGAGCCTGCTGGTCCTGACAGCCGCCGTCGCCGGGCTGCCGCTGCTGCTGGCCTTCGCCACCCCCGTCATCTGGGAAGCCACCCACGACGACCTCACGCACCTGCTGGACCGCCAGGACACCGGCAGCGTCTTCCTGCTGCTGCTCATCGCGGTGGGCTGGACCGGGTGGATGCAGTTCACGTTCTGCACGGTCCGCGAGCTGACCGCCCAGGTGCGCGGGCGGACCTGGCATGCCCCGCGCGGAATGGGCGCCTCCCAGCGCGCTGCCGCTCTCCTGATCGGCAGCATCCTGGTACTGCTGCCCACCAGTTCGGCCCTGGCCTCCGACGCACAGGCCGCCCCGGCGACCACTGCGGCCCGGATCCCCGGCCAGGACCAGCCACCGCACGCAACCGGGACCGAGCAGACTCACACGCCCACGCCCGCGGCAGGCACGCCAGGCACCGGCACGACCTACACGGTGCGCGAAGCGCGTCCTGCCGAGAGCCTGTGGGGCATCGCCGACAACGAGCTGGGGGACGGTGAACGGTGGCGGGAGATCGCTGATCTGAACGAAGGCCGGATCATGACCGACGGCACCGTCTTCCGTGCCAACAGCTTTCTGCAGCCCGGCTGGCAACTGCGGATGCCCCAGACCGCCGAAGCCACCGCAGCCGCGGAGGGCGCCGCCACCCAGCTGGGTGACCGCATCCCCGCTGGCGACGACAAGGGCGGGCGTAGCGTCACGGTCCGCCCCGGCGACCATCTGTCGAAGATCGCCGAGGAGGAACTCGGAGACGGCAACCAGTGGCCCGAGCTGTTCCAGGCCAGCCGGGACAGACCGCAGCCACACGGCCTGCCTCCCATCACCGATCCCGACATGATCCACCCAGGGCAGCAAGTCACCGTGCCCAGCGCAAAGACCGAGCAGCCTCCGCAAGACCCAGGCCAGGGCGAGAAGTCTCCCCACCCCGAGACCACTCCGCCAGCTGCTCAGAACCCCGAGGCAACGAAGCGGCCGGGCGACAGCACAGGAGACGCCCAGGCACCCGTCCCCAGCCAGAGCACGACGCCTACGCCTCAGCCGTCAACGCCGGGTGCACCGTCCAGCCGGCCAGCCGAACAGCCCGGGCAGAACCAAGGTTCTCCGCCCGCATCGGCGTCCACGAAACCCGAGCCCAGCCCCAGCGCCTCAGCCACCTCTTCGCCCCCCTCGGCGTCGGCGTCGGCCAAGCCACCCGGCTCAGAAGCCTCCACCCCAACGCCCGCAACCCCGACCACGTCTCCAGCCGGCAGCCCGCTGAACCTGCGCGTCGTGCTCGGCGCCGGCGCGCTCCTCGCGGCCGCCATCACCGGCGCGCTCGCCCTGCGCAGGACGCTGCAACGCCGACGCCGCAAGCCGGGCGAAACCATCGCCATCGCACCGGAGACGTCCACTGCCGAGGCCCAGCTGGCAGCAGCAGCCGAGCCCGACGGCACCGCCCGCCTGGATGTGGCGCTGCGTACCCTCGCCCACCACGTCACCCAGCAGGGACAGACCGCGGCAGTGCCGCCGATGCGGGCCGCCCGCATCGGCTCCCGCACACTTCGGGTGCTGCCCGAGGACCTCGCCCAGGAACCGGCGGCCCCCTTCACCTCCGGGCAGGGAGGCTGGTGGATTCTGCCGCCCGATGCCGCACTCCTGGATGAAAGGGCCGCCCAGGACGTACCGGCGCCGTACCCGGCACTCGTCACACTCGGCCACACCGAGACCGGGGAACTGCTGCTGCTCAACCTCGGCGGGCTGCCCGCCCTGCTCCTGGACGGCACAGCCGTCCACATTACCGAGGTATGCACGTCAATCGCCCTGGAACTCGGGATGAGCCCCTGGGCTGCCGGCATCGAAATCGTCACCGTCGGATTCGGCGAGGACCTGTCCCAGCTGCTGCCCACTTCGCGGATCTCCCACATGCGCAAGGCCGCGCATGCACTACGTGACCTGAGTGAACGCCTGCTCGAAGCGCACCAGTTGCCAGACACCCAGCATCAGCCCTATGTCGTGCTGTGCGCGTCGCCTCTGGACGAGGACACGGCCTGGCAGTACGCCGACGTGATCTCCCGCGCAAAGGCGGTACCCGTCACGCTGATCGCCCCCGCACGTACGGCGGCTGCCCACTTCCCTGAGGCGGACATCCTCAACGCCTCCCTCAACACCCCACAGACCCTCGACTACGCCGGTATCGACATCACGGTGCAGCGCCTGGAGCACTCCGCCTACCTCCAGATCACCACCGCGCTCAAGGTGTCAGGACAGCCCTCCGGCCCAGCCGAAGGGCCCTGGGAAGATGTCCCGGACGAACTCGACGGTGTGTGGCAACTTGAGCACACGTCGACGCAAGCCTCGCAGCCCGCACCCGCTCCGTCGTCGCCGTCGTCGACAGCGTCGGCGGACGCGGACGCGGACGCGGACGCGGACGCGGACGCGGACAGCGAAGGATTCCCGGCCCTGGTCGCCGCAAGCACCGATCCCTCCGGGCTCCGTGTCCTCTCCCCTACCATGCCGTCGCCCCCACCGGTCGACGCACACAGACCAGACGCCAAGACCGCCCAGCCCGAGGCCCCGACAAGCCCAGAAACCGCAGGATCCACCGACACGGCCCCGACTGGGCCGGCTGACACGCCAAGGGCCCCCATCACGCCGAGCGCCGCCCGGAAGGAGGACAAACGCGAGGTGCGCGACCTGCATGCACCGGAAATCCGGGTACTGGGACTCGTCGAAGTGACGGGCGTGGCCAACACCGGCCACGGCCCGCGCATGGCGCAGTTGGCCGCCCTGCTCTACTTCCGGCCCGGGCGAGGCGCGGACGCGCTATGCGTCGACATGGACCCCGTCAGCCCTTGGTCGACGAGCACCCTCAACGCCCGCATGCAAGGCCTGCGCAGCAGTCTGGGCAGCGACCCATCCGGCACCCTCTACGTACCCCGCCGCAAAACAGGCGACGACCCCTACCGGCTCGCTCCCGGCATCCGCTGCGACTGGACCCGCTTCCTCCACCTCGCCGAAAACGCCCTGCCCCTCGGCACCTCCGGCCTGACCGGCCTGGAAGAGGCACTGACCCTGGTGCGGGGCAAACCGTTCGGCGGCCGGCCCCTGCCCTGGGCCGAACCCCACGCCCAGGAAATGACAACACGGATCATCGACGTCGCCCACACCGTCGCCACCTACCGCACCCCGCCAGGCCCCCACCACGACCTCAACGCCGCCCGCCAGGCTGTTGCCACCGGACTCGACGCCGACCCCACAGCGGAACTCCTCTACAGGGACTGGATGCGCCTTGAGGCCGCCCGCGGCAACCGCTCCGGACTGCACACCGCCATCACCCGCGTCCAACAAGTCAACCGGGACTTGGACTGCTCGCTGGAGGTGGAGACGTCCCAGCTCATCAACGAACTCCTCAACGCTCCCGGCACAACCGCGTAGCCACGATGCGCAACGACGAGGAAGACGGAGCTTGCTACTGCTGTCGCTGGGGACGGTTGCGGGTCAGGACCTGCCAACGACGCTCGAAGTCCACGGCCTGCCCGCTGATGTAGTCACCTGTGAGTGGCCGATTGTGCTGAGCGGTGATCCCACGCGCTGCGCACGCCTTCGCAACCGCCTCAAGTGAAGGTGCCTCGGCGTGTACCCGTTGCTCCGCCCAGACGTCGTAGACGCGGAACAACAGAAGATAGCGGCGCAGCGTGGACGAGCTGACCGGCTTCCCGCCACGACCGGTCATGCCCTTACTGGCGGCGAGATAGACGGAAAGCTGCTCGGCCTTCGGTTCCTCGCCGTGCTCGGCCTGGAACTCGCTCCACGCGAGGTAGTAACGGTCAACGGTGGTGAGCACGGCGGGCTCAGCCGCCGCCTGGTCCGCGCCTGCCTCGATAGAGGCACTCACCCGGGGCCTGCGCGCGTCTCTGACGGGGTGCGCGCCCATACCGGCCGGAGTCTGCGCAGAATCCTCGTCGCCCGAAGAGGGCTCACCGCCGGGTGGTTCCACGCCGGGATCAGGTTCCGCCTCCTCCGCGGACAGTTCCGGGGCGTCGAACTCCCGCTGCCGAAAGACCGAAACGAAGGATGCCACGTCCGCGCCCGTCAGGGGCTGGCCAGTACTGCCCGTGATCTGGTCCCGCTGGTAGACGTACGCGGCGAGAGCGTCCGTATCAGGGTATGTCCCATGCTCCTGCGCGTACGCAAGCCACGCGTTGTAGAAGTAGTCACTCCATCCGTCGACCGCGTCGTACGCAGCCTCGGGTTCGGGTTCACCCCCGTCCTCGGCCTCGAGCGTCTGGCGTTGCTTGAGCAGCCGGATCAAGGGCTCGATTTGCTCGTCCGAAAGCGGCCCGCCGGCGGCGGTGGCGATGCCGTACTGGTCCTGAATCCACAACGCGAACTGCGCCCTCGTGGGCTCGAATCCGAACGCGGCAACCCAATCCTCGTAGGCATCGGCGAGGTGCTGAGTGTTCCCCTCGTCGGCCAAGCCGTACGACGGCTTCCTGGGTGGAGTTCGGGGCGCCTGCGCCTGTTGAGGTGGCGCGCCGCGCACCAAGGTGAGTTCCTTCTCCTGGGCGGTGTCGGATGCGAGTTCTGGGCTCTGGCGCTGAGGCGGAACCGGGAACGGGTCGGCGGTGAGCTGTATCGGAGGCTCCTCGATGCCCGCAGCGGCGAGTCCGGCCGGGGCGGTTTCGGCGAGCGGGACGCCGTAGCGGGCCAGCCGCAGCGGCATCAGGGACTCCACCGGGGCCTTGCGGCGCCAGGAGCGGCCGAAGCGGGAGCACAGCCGGGCCTGGTAGACCAGGCGCTGCTGCTCCAGCTTGATGACCTGCTCGTAGGAGCGCAGCTCCCACAGCTTCATCCGGCGCCACAGCAGGAACGTCGGGACCGGGCTGAGCATCCACC
>NZ_JBEZNL010000073.1:0-18258 GCF_040653275.1 Streptomyces sp. NPDC048002
GACCCGGCCAAGCTCGGCGAACTGGCCGCGCGGACCGCCGTCGCGCTGGTGTCCGGCCAGATCACCGGCCAGGAGGGCGAGACCTTCACCGCCGGTGACATGGGCGAGTACACGATCGGCGAGGACGGCGTGATCAGCCTCGGCAAGCCGACCGTGTTCGACGCCGACAACATCGACCAGTACGACTTCTAGCCCATCCGGGCCGAAACGCCTGCCGCGCACGGCAAGCACTCGGCAACGCCCGTCCGACGCCCCCACTGGGCGACGTCATCAGCGGGACCCAGCCCTGCTCTGCACGCTTACGGCCCGGCTCTTATCCACCAGCCGGCTGCCCCCGCTTCCACGGGAAGCAAGGCCGACCGGTATCCGGACCCTTCACGCCGTCCCATGTCTCGGCCAGCACACCCCGCTCGAGGGAGCCCCCGAGCTCCGAGGCACCGAGGCACCGAGGATCCAAGAACCGTGACCCCGGACTGCCTCGACAGACCGTTGGCATGCACGGCCCGTCCGCCACGTCCGCACGGCCGCCGCCCCCTGCGGACACCCACCCCGAGGCCGCATCCACCCACCCGGACCACGAACACGGAGCGGCGCCATCAGGACCTCCCGGATCCAGACCGTCCTGCCCCGCCGCTCCTTCCGCACCCTTCCACCTCGCGTACACAAAGGAGTTACGCATGGCTACTTCCTCCTCCCCTGCGTCCAGAAGAACCGTTCTCGCGGCCGGCGCCGCACTCACCGCCGCGGCCGCTGCTCCGCTCTCGTTCTCAGCAAGCGCATCCGCGGCCACGGACCGTGCCACCTCGACAGTCGGCTCGGTGACCGGAACCTTCCCGACAGACTCTGTCCGCCGGCGACCCAACTTCCGCTACTGGTGGCCGGGCGGTGGCATCACGCCGGCCGAGGTCACCAAGGAGGTCGAAGCCATGGCCGCGGCCGGCTTCGGAGGATTCGAGATCGGTGACGTCCGCAACAGTGAGATGCAGGCCATGCCCGTACAGCAGTACGGATTTGGCACCCCCTCCTGGAAGGACGGTGTCACCGCGGCACTGCGCACGGCAGCCCGCCACGGCATGCAGGTCGACCTCACCATCGGACCGTACTGGCCGGCCGTCGCACCGGGTGTTCTGCCCGACGACGATGCGGCGATGAAGGAACTGACGTACGGCCAAGCCGTCATCGACGGCGGAACCACTTTCGACGCCGTCCTGCCCTCCCCGCACCAGCAACCGAGCGGCGTCAAGGACGGCCTGCCCGCGGTCACCGTCACCAACATCGTCCACGCTGTCCACGCCGCCAGGATCTCCGGCTCCAGCACGGCTTCCCCTCTGGTCCTGGAGGAGCCGACCGTCACCGACATCACCGCCAGGGTGAACGGTGACAAGCTGACGTGGACCGCCCCCGCGGGCGGCCAGTGGGTGGTGATCGTCAGCTACTCGCGCGGTACCGCCATGATCGAGAAGCAGGTCTACTACCAGGGCTACTACTACTCCTTCACCGACCCTCAGGCCTACGTGGTGGACCACTTCGGAGCCAAGGGCGGCCGCGCCATCACCAGTTGGTGGGACACCAAACTTCTCACCTTTGAGATGCGCAAGCTGCTGTGCCAGGTCGGCGGCGACTTCTTCGAGGACTCACTGGAATTTGACGTCGAGGTCAACTGGACCCCGAACATGCTCGCGGAGTTCTCCAAGCGGCGCGGCTACTCGTTGAAGCCCTACCTCTTCCTGGTGCACGGTGCTGCCGAGGCCGCGTTCACCTTCTCCGGCGACACCCCCAAGCGGGTCCGCTGGGACTACGACCAGACCCTGAGCGACCTGTTCGTCGAGAACCACGTCACCCTCCTCGACGACTGGGCCAGCAGACTCAACATGAGCTTCCGCAACCAGGCGTACGGCGCACCGCTCGACACCGCGCTGTCCTCGGCCCGGACCGGCGTCCCGGAGGGCGAATCGCTCGCCTTCGGGAACACGCCGGACTCCTTCCGCCTGGTCGCTGCGGGCCGCGACATCGGCCGCCCCAGTACGATCCTCTCCAGCGAGATGGGCGCCAACATGAACGGTGCCTATCGACTCACCCTCGCCGACCTCATCACCACTGCCAACCCAGGCTACGCGCTGGGTGTCAACCAGGTGCGTGTCCACGGCTTCCCCTACGCCTCTTCACCCGGCGGCCAGTGGCCCGGCTTCTACCCGTGGGCACCGATGGGCGTGCCCATCAACTTCGCCGAGGCGTGGGGTCCCCGTCAGCCGCAGTGGCAAGTCATCGGCGGCGCATCCGGCTATATGGCACGCGTGCAGACGATTCTCCAGTTCGGCACCAGCAAGGCAGATCTCGCCGTCTACCACGAGGAGTTCGACTCTGCCGATACCACTTTCGACGACGGCTCGGTCTCCGATGCCGGCTTCTCCTACCAGCTGCTGAGCTGGGGTCTCCTCGGCCTGTCCGCCACCAAGGTGAAGGGCGGCCGACTGGCAGCCGACGGCCCGGCCTACAAGGCACTCATCGTGCCGGAGCTCTCCAGCATCCTCCTGTCCAGCGCCAGGAAGATCCTTGCGTTTGCACAGGCGGGCCTCCCCGTTGTCCTGGTCGGTGCCCTCCCCACCCGAACCACCGGTCTGTCCGGCGCCGCTGCAGCGGACAAGGCGCTCTCCTCCGTCCTGAAAGAACTCAAGACGCACAGACGTGTCGCCACGGCGGCCGCCGTCGCCGACGTGCCGGTCGCCCTGGCCAAGCTGGGAGTTCAGGCAGCCGGCGTTCCCAGGGGCATCAAGGGACTGCTGCACGCCCGCCGCCAGGACGGGGCCACGACCTACTACTTCCTGCTGAACAGCTCGTCCGCGGCGGTGTCCGGCTCGGTGACGCTGGAGGCCGAGGGCACGCCGTACCGCATCAACCCGTGGACCGGTGAGGTCACGCCGCTGGGCGCGTTCGACGACCGGGTCAGGGGCCACATCACCATCCCGTTCTCCGCCAAGGCCGGCGAGGCCGCGGTCATCGCGGTCAGTTCGCAGCGCACCTTCGGCTGCCACCGCACGGGCCTGCACGCAATCACTGCGACAACCGAAGTCCGGCAGACCCCTTCCGGCCTCGTCGCCCGTTCCGCGTCCGCGGGCAGCTACACCGCGACACTGAGCAACGGCCGCAAGACCACTGCCAGGATCGCGCCCCTGCCCGCGGCGCTGAAGCTGAACGACTGGACCCTCAAGGTCGAGGACTGGTCCCCGGCCAATCCGGGAGCCAAGGGAACCGCGGCCAATGCCACCACCAAGACGGTCCACACCTTCACACTCTCCGAGCTCACCTCCTGGCAGAATCTGAAGGGCCTGTCCGACGTCTCCGGCATTGGCACCTACACCGCGACCTTCACGATCCCGTCGAGTTGGAAGTCCACGGCCGGCGCAGTCCTGGATCTCGGCTCCTTCGGGGCCGGTAGTGCCAAGGTCGTCCTGGACGACAAGGAGCTGGCCCCCGTCAACCAGCTCGATCCGGTGATCGACCTCGGCGCCCTCAAGGCGGGCGCCCACACTCTGGTCGTCACCGTTGCCACAACCCTGATGAACCGCCTCAAGCAGTTCCGCCCTGACGTGTATACGGCCGCCAAGCAGACCTACGGCCTGCTCGGCACGGTCACCGTCACGCCGTACGGCGAGGCCCCACTGAGCTGACCCGCCCCACACGAGGCTGGGCGCCGGCTCACCCTTCGTTTCGTGCGGGCGCCCAGCAATCCGTTCCAGGGCTGCGGCACGCAGGAGATGCCCCGGTCCGCGCCACGCCACCATGGACGGCAGAACAGGCGGGCGTGGGAAAGGACGTCCGGCGACGGTCTGCCCCTGCCCGCCATCAAGCGTGATGGTGCTCGCCGCGACGCCGGCGCAGAGGATGTCCTCGTACAGTGCCCGGACGTCGGGCCGCGCAGAGCGAGGCCGACGCGTGGGTTGCCCGGCCCCCTTCCACCGGTACAAGTCCACGGCGGTCCCGCCGTCGGCCCCAACCACTCACACACTCCACCCCACACGTATGCCGCCGAGATGCGAAGCGGGGCAGCAGCGCTCTCCGGAACAAGCGATGCGTTACCCGGGCAAGCCCCGGACTCCCCTCAGCCGATCACGGCTCGAACGAGTCCAGGAACAGGTCGAGTTCGGGGTGCTCGCCGCCACCGTAGCCGCTGAGGTCGGTCAGACCCGCGCCGGTGAGGACCGGTGCGTCGATCAGCGTCGCACCGGTCCGCTCGCGGGGCGGGCGGGAGAGCACGGCCACCGCGGCGTCGGCCATGATGTCCGGTGAACGCGAGCGGTCTGTGAGGCTCTGCCCGCCCAGGACATTGGCCACCGCGGCCGTCGCTACGGTGGTCTGCGGCCACAGACAGTTGGCTGCGATGCCCCGCTCGGCGTACTCGGCGGCCCACCCCAAGGTGAGAAGTGTCATGCCGTACTTGGCGAGAGTGTAGGCGGGGTGGGCGCCGAGCCAGCGTGGAGAGAGATTGAGCGGCGGCGACAGTGTGAGGATGTGCGCGTGCGTCGAGCGGCGCAGATGCGGCAGCGCAGCACGGGTGAGTTGGTAGGTCCCCCGGACGTTGACTTCCTGCATCAGGGCGAACCGCTTCACCGGAAGTTCCTCGGTGGGACGCAGATCGATGGCACTGGCGTTGTTGACGCAGATGTCGATGCTGCCGAAATGGTCCAGGGCGGTGTCGACGGCTCTGGTGACGTCGGCGCTGTCGCGGACGTCTCCGACAACGGAGACGGCCGAGCCACCAGCCTCCCTGATCGCCGCGACCGCGGTATGCACCGTTCCGGGCAGCCGAGGATCGGGCACGTCGGTCTTGGCGAGGAAGACGACGTTGGCGCCGGCGCGCGCCGCGGCTACGAGAATGGCCAGGCCAATGCCGCGGCTCCCACCGGACATCAGGACAGTCCTCCCCTTCAACAGGGTTGTGTCCACAGTGGCTCCCTGCCTCGGATCTCTCCGGGAATGGAATGGGTTCGGCATCTGTCACTCTCCTCTGAACACGGCAGGCCTCTTCTCCAGAAAGGCACGGGTGCCTTCCTGGAGGTCCCGCGAGGTACGGCAGCGGGACACCGCCTGTGCCGCCCGTTCTCCGGCCAGGGCCGCCTGACGCGCGCTGCCGAGTTCGGCGAGGGTGCGCGCTGCCCGGACAGCGGCCTTGGCGGCGCGCACCGAGAGGGGGGCGTTGGCAGCGATGGCCCTGGCTGTTGCCTCGACAGTCCCTCCAAGGTCCCCGGGCTCCACGACACGGTCCACAAGACCGATGAGCAACGCCTCCGCGGCGTCGAGGCGGCGGCCGGTGAACAGCAGGTCGCTCGCAGCGGACGTCCCGACGGTCTGCACGAGGGCCGCGGTCTGGCTCGGCGGGTACCCCAGCCCGAGTCGGGCAGCGGGAATGGCGAGGACGGCTCGCGAGTCTGCGAAGCGCAGGTCGGCACAGAGGGCGACGGCCACGCCGGCGCCCAGGCAGAAGCCGTGGATCTGCGCGATCAGCGGCACGGAAACGTCGCTGAGCTGTCTGAAGAGGTCCGCTGCGGCCTCGTCGGCCAGGCGGCGGGCCTCGGCGTCGGCGCACTGTTGCTCGAACTCAGTGATGTCGGCGCCGGAGGCGAACGCATCGGCGCCCGCGCCTCGCAGTACCACCGCCCGGACGCCTGTGTCGGCGTCCAACTCGCCCATAACGAAGGCCAGTTCCCGCATTATGGACACGGACAGGGCGTTGCGGCGGGCCGGGTTCGAGATCACGACGGTGGCGACACCGTCGCGGACGGCCGTACTGACTCCTGCGACGGGTGCGGTCATCGACATCGCCCGCTCACCCATCCTTCTCGGCGAAAAAGTGGTTGCGCAGGGTCCCGACGCCATCGACACGCACGGCGAACTCGCTGCCGTGCTCCAGCAGCACCTTGGGCTCGCGGACGAAGCCGACGCCGGCGGGCGTCCCGGTGAGGATCAGATCACCGGGCTCGAGCGTCATGATCGTGGTGATGTAGGCGAGGAGTTCGGGCACTCCGTAGATGAGGCGGGAGGTCCGGTCTCGCTGCATGACACGGCCGTCGAGGGTGCCGGTGATCGCCAGGTCGGGGCGGACCCCGCCCAGCGCGCCCGCGGGTACCACGACGGGTCCGACCGGAGTGAGCCCGTCCCATGCCTTGCCGGCGGCGCGCTGCGTGGTGTGGAACTGGTAGTCGCGGACGGACACATCGTTGGCGGCGGTATAGCCGAAAACGAAGTGTTCCGCGTCGGCGGAACCGATTCTGCGGGCGCGTCGGCCGATGACGATCGCCAGCTCACTCTCGTAGTCGATCTGGGCGGACTCCGGGGGCAGCGGCACGTCGGCGTAAGGGGCGGCGAGCGATGTGTGCCACTTGGGGAAGAGGTCGGGGTGGGCCGGCCCGGCCGTCCGTCCGCCTTCGTGAACGTGCGCGAGGTAGTTCTGCCCGATGCAGATGATCTTTCCGGGCCGCCCTACGGGGGTCAGCAGCAGGTGGTCGGGGACGTCGACCCAGGCGCCGGCCCGGATGACCGTGGGGTCGCCGTCTGCCGCTGCCAGGAGGGCCGGCAGGTCCTCGAATGTCTGTCCGTCCACCAGCGCGGTGCGCGCGGCGGGCTCTCCGTCGCGCCGCAGAACGGCGAGAGCGGAGCCGCCGACCGCTGTCCGGGCCAGGCCCAGGCCGTTGGTCCAGTCGGGCGGTTCCCAGGTGTTCGCCGGCTGGGTCAGGCTCATGCGTCCGTTCTCTCTGGTCATCGCCGCGCTCCGGCGGGTGCGTGGACGCCGACGATCCCGGCGTCGGCCATGGCGGTGATCGTGTCCTGGTCGTAGCCGAGTTCGGCGAGCACAGTGGTGGTGTCGCGGCCGAGGGCCGGTGCCGGACCGGAGGCGCGTGGGGCACCGTCGGACACGATCGGAGTGTTGACGATGGTGGGCTGGCCGAAGCGCTCCTCGTCGTGGACGAAGAGGCCGCGGGCCGCGAAGTGCTTGTCAGCAACGACATCGGCGATGCCGTTCACCGGACCGCAGGGGACTCCCGCCTCCCGCAGCAGTGCCATCCAGTGATCACGCGGAGCGGCCACGAACCGCTCCTGAAGAATCTCGGCCAGATGCTCGCGGTGCACGAACCGCTCGTACTCGGTGGCGAACCGGGCGTCGCCTCCGAGGTCGACGCCGAGGACCGCGCACAGGGACAGCCAGGCCCGATCCACGGCACCGATCACCAGAGTCGCCCCGTCGGAGCAGGTGAACGCCTGATAGGGGGCGGCCAGCCGGTGGGCGGTACCGAGGGGCCCCGGCTCCACCCCGGTGGCCGTGTAGTCGGCGACCTCCCAGAGCGACCAGGCGGCCACGGCGTCCGCCAGCGCGATATCCAGGTAGGCACCGCCCCCACCGGAACGCGCCCGCAGCAGGGCGGCGAGGACGCCGATCGCACCCCACATCCCGGTGCCGACGTCGGAGATGGGGAAGCCCGCTTTGGCCAACTGCCCGTCCGTCGAACCCGTCACCGACATGAGGCCGCTGTAGGCCTGGGCGATCAGATCGATGCCTTTGGCATCCCGCATCGGCCCGAACTGGCCGAAGCCGGACAGGGAGCAGTAGACCAGATCCGGACAGTCGTCCTTCAACTCACCGTAGCCCAGACCGAGTTCTTCCATCGCGCCGGCGCGGAAGTTCTCCACCAGGACGTCACTGCGCGCGGCGAGCGCCCGTACCAGGGCGACGCCCTCGGCGCTCTTGAGGTTGACCGCCAGGCTCGCCTTGCCGCGGTGGACCAGGTCGAAGGGTATCGGTCTGCGTTCCGGCCCCAGCCTCCGGGCACGCAATGCGTCCCCCGAGACCGGTTCGATCTTCGTCACCCGGGCGCCGAGGTCGCAGAGGATCGTCGTGCAGTACGGGCCTGCCAGAGCCCCTGTCACGTCGAGTACGCGGACTTCATGCAGGAAGGGGGTTCCGGGCCCGCCGGACCGTGCGGGGTTTGTCATCCAGTCCTCCGTCTCAATCGGACCACATTGCGGACCAATGGACCGCAGTGCGGGCGTGTGGCAAAATTACGGCCGCCCGTTCGGCGGCGTCAAGGAAGCGGTCACACCGCGTGAGGCAACCGCAAGCCGACGGAGTCCTGCGTTCCCCCCCGTTTCCCGGAGGCGACATGGCCGCCCATTTCCGCGATCACCTCTATCCGCTCGACCATCCGCGACTGGCACGGTTCCGTGACTGCGACCCGTGCTCGTACGTCACCGAATTGCGCAACGACCCGCTCTTCGACGGTGTACTGACGCAGTGGCAGCACACGTTCGAAACAACCCGGTTCGCCGGCATCTCCTCCGACGGCGTCCCACGAACGGACGTGTTCCCGTACACCCCTCCCGAGCCGGCCGACGCCGCACCGGCCGCAACCGCGGGCGAGGCCGCCCTGGCGCTGCTGGCCTGCCTGGACGAGGACGCGCGCACGACGCTCTCGCACCCGCTCGACAGCCGCGTCTGGCGCGCGTGGATGAACCCCGAGATCTACCTCAACCGCTTCGGACTCCGGCTGGAGGAGGTGGACGAGGAGGTCCGCGCGCGGGCCCTGGCCCTGCTGGCGGCGAGCCTCAGCCCCACGGGGTACCAGGAGATACGCGACGTCATGGCGGTCAATGCCTTCCTCGGCGATCTCACGCAGCTCCCCCGCCTGATGAACGAGTTCAGCTACAACATCAACATCTTCGGCACGCCCTCCCCCACCGAACCCTGGGGATGGAACCTCTGGGGCCACCACCTCGCCCTCAACTGCCTGTTCATCGGCAGCCGGCAGGTACTCGCCCCCGTATTCCTCGGAGCCGAGCCGAACAGGATCGACGCGGGCAGCCGCGCCGGCCTGCGGCTCTTCGCGGACCGCGAAAACGCCGGCCTGGCCCTTGCCCGGAGCCTGACCCGGGAGCAGGCCGAGCAGGCCGTCCTCTACCAGCACAAGCGGGACCCGGCCATGCCCGCCGACAGGCTCCACCCCGGCGACGAGCTCCACCTGGGCGGCGCCTTCCAGGACAATCGCGTCATCCCCTACGAGGGGATCGCCGGGAAGGACCTGATCGCCGGGCAGCGCGAGACTCTGGTGGAGTTGGTCGCACGGTTCCTCGGCCACCTGCCGGAAGCGGCACGGCGCTCCCGGATCAGCGAAGTCCGCGCTCACCTCGACGAGACCCGGTTCTGCTGGATCGGCGGCACCGGCGACGACGACCCCTTCTACTTCCGAGTCCAGAGCCCTGTCGTGCTCATCGAGTACGACCACCACGCCGGCATGTTCCTCACCAACGAGGAGCCCCAAAAGTTCCATACCCACACCCTGGTACGCATCCCGAACGGCAACGACTACGGCGTCGAGCTCGTCCGCCGCGCCACCGGCACCCCGCACCTGCTCGACGGACCGCTCTGACCCACCGACGCAACGGCGTCCACCCGGCCGGTCCAACCGGCCGGGTGCGGCCCATGCACCGGGCCCCGCGGCCGCTGGACCCGCGAAGGCTGCGCGCCGGCCCGCCCGACTTCCCTGCCAACCGGCCAGGACAGCCGCTCCCACACGCACTGCCCCCGCCCGCCGCCTCCGCAAGTGCCAAGGTCCCGGCGAACGTCGTCACCGGGACCTCGTGTGCCGTTCCCGGGCGAACCCGAGAACGACTGCCTCGCATCACCACTCCTTGGCGTCGGACCACAGCGCTGCGGCGCATCTGCCACAGCGGTGCGCGACCGAATCGGCGGGAAGCCGCATGGTCAGGGAAGGAGCAGCCTGCTGTTGGAGACGAAGAACTTCTCGACCACGTCGTCGCCCAGCGGAGCGATACGCTCGAAGAACCGCTCGACCGAGTGCTCCTGGCCCTCCGGGTGAGGGTAGTCACTGGAGTAGCAGTAACAGTCCTGCAGGTGCGGGTAGCGCTCGAGGTACTTCTCCACCGGCTCGTGGCACAGCGCGGACACACGCACTTGCCGGGCCAGGTACTCGGACGGCTTGAGCGGGAGGGTGTAAGGGATCGGCCGGGTCAGGGTGCCGTGGCCGGCGTCCAGGCGGTCGGCGAGTGAGCCCAGCCAGGAGGCGTTCGACTCGATCACACCCACCCGCAGCTGGGGGTGGCGCTCGAACACGCCCCCCATCACCATCACACCGATGAAGTTCTCGTCCGCCTGGTGACCCGCGGGCAGCAGGGACAGGTCGTGCAGGCCGCCCTTGACCTTCCCCCAGACCTCCGAACTGCGGTAGCCGGTCTCCGCCGGCGGATGGAAGACCAGCGGCACATCGGCCTCGGCCAGCCTCGCGTAGAACGCGTCCATCGCCGGGTCAGCGGGCGACACCCCGCCCGGGGGAAGCCCGTTGGTGATCGAGATCGCCTTCATTCCCATCGCGATCATCCGCTCGGCCTCAGCGGTCAGTGTCTGCGGTGTGGCGCCCCGCTTGCCGGAGGCGATGACGCCGACGATGCGCAGCCGGTCAGGGTACTTGCCCGTGTACTCGCTCGCCCACTCGTTGTAGGAGGCCAGAGCATCCGTGGCGCTCTTCATCTCGGCGTCCGTGGTCTCCCGGAAGCCGAGCATCCCGCCACCCTGCGCGGCAAGGAAGGCGAACAGCCCCATGGTCGGGAAGATCAGCTGGGAGCGGATGCCCATCAGATCCATGACCTCGGGCCGGCGGTCCATGTCGCTGGCGCCGGGCGCGCCGAACCCCTTTGCCTCCCACACCGAAGTCGGCGTGATCTCCATGGAGTCCTCGGGCGAGGCACTGTAGAGCCGGTCGAAGATCGCCTCCCCCTCCTCGGGCGTGGCGGCCATCCCGCGGTAGGCGTCCCTGTAGTACGCCAGAAGTTGCCGACCGGGATCACCGAACACGTTCTGCCACTGCGGGAAGGGAATCTGCTCGTGGGAGTCCGTGTCCCCGATCCGCCCATGCAGATCCGCTATTGTCACGGCCACACTGTCCTCCTGATCCAAGGGGAATTGAACCGGTAGATTCCATTGCCCCTTTTGCTGCGGGTTGATGAACACCAGATCAAGTCAAGCGAAATCCCGACGGCAAGTCGCCGTCCAGTCCCGGATTCCGGGACTTCTCTTCCCTGCTCCGTACGGGAGTGCAGGCGAAACCGGAAACGACGGTGCCGCGCACCGGGGTGGCCGCGGCACGCGGCCCCGATCACCCGGCCGATCCGGAAACCGACCGCTCAGGCACCGCACTCACCACAACAGCCTTGTCCCTGCCGCGCAGCCCGTCCCAGTAGGTCACCAGGTAGAAGCACGCACAGAGCGCGGCCAGCAGGCTCAGCCCCGCACACAGTTGCCAGTAGTGCTCGAAAGCCCGAGCCGACGGCAGCGAAAGGCCCGGCAGCGTCTCACCGGTCGCGTAGGCCCCGAAGATCGCACCTCCGAGCGATCCGCCGACACCGGCGAAGATCGTGGCCATCCCGAACAGTCTGCCCACCTGGTCCGCGGGTGCGTCCTCCGCGTAGACGAGGGTGGACGCCGCCAGGGTCATACCGGTTCCGACGCCCACTACCGCCATGCTGCCCAGCAGTTGGACATAGGAGGCATGGTAGGCGGCCGCCAGCAGCAGGCCGATCATCTGAACCAAGGGCCCCATGACGAGGTAGGGCCCTTTGCCCATGCGCCGCGACAACAGGGCCGTGACGGGGGCGGCCACAACGCCCAGACACTCGACAGGCACCACGATCCACGCCCCCGCCACGGGCCCGCTGCCAAATCCGCCGAGACCGGGAAGGTTCGGCAGTTGAGCATAGGTCGACGCGGCGATGATGGCGCCGTAGGACCCGAACCCCGCCAGAAGCTGCAACGCGTTGCTCACCCAGACCGGGCGCGACCAGAAGACCTTCTGCGGGACCAGCGGATCGGACAGACGCCGCTCGACGATGATCCAGCCGGCAAAGATCACGAGCGCGGACACGATCAGCGCGACGACCCGCCACGATCCCCAGCCCCATGAACTGCCCTGGCTGAACGCGACGTCCAGCGTGAACGCCGTGAGCGCAAACCCCAAGGCACCCCACGGATCAACGGCCCGCCACCACACGCGGGGAACGAAGCCCGCAGGACGCCGATCCGGCGGCGCGGCCCACCCCACCAGGGCGAGTCCGGCAACGCCGAGCACCACTGAACCCCAGAACACGTTCCGGAACGCTCCATGATGCTCGAGGTACCACCCGGCAAGCACGCCCCCGATCCCGAAGCCGATCATCAGTCCGGCCCCGAACAGGCTGACTGCGACCTTGCGCCGAAGCGGCGTGAACGAGGAATTGGCCATCCCCACCACCATCGGGTACACCACAGCACCGGCGCCGGTGAAGAACCGGCCGGCCAGCAGGAGCACCAAGCTGTCACTGGCAACCGACAGCAGTCCGCCAAGTATCAGACATCCCAGTCCGATCAGCGCCATGCGCTTGTGCCAGCCCATCACGTCGCCAAGCCGACTCAGCGACGGCGTCAGCGCCGCACCTGCCAGCAACGGCACCAGACTGATCCAGACGGCCGCGACCGCCCCGACGTGATAAGCCTTCTCAATCGCCGGCAGCAGCGGGGCGAGCATGCTCGCCGGAATCGTGTAAGCCATCAGCGCGAACGTCAGCGCCACCATGACCGCGTTCATGCGTGACGGTGTCATCCGCCTCTGGTCATTGAATGTCGCCTCTGGTGCACTCTCCATTGAGCCACTCCCATCAGGTGATATCGACAGCCGTGACCGATCACGATTCCCAGGAGCTGCCGCACGTCGCTCCTGCCCACCGGCCTCGGGGAATCCGGCACCATGGGGCGGCGGAACTCCCTTTCCGCCCGGGCAAAGAGCGCAGCCTGCGCCGGCTGCCGTACACCCGCTCCGGCCTCCTGGGGCGCCGCAACCAGGAAAAGATACGAACCTGCCAGAGCACGGGCCAGCATGAATCCCGGTTTCCGGGATTTCCATTAGGGGCGGACGCGCGGTGAGTGACGTGAAGGCCGGTGCAGCAGGCGGCGGGCCCGGACAAAGCCCGCGCGCAAGAGCCGGATCGGCACTCACGGGTATTTCCCGCTGCCTTTATCGGTGCGCAACTCCTTGACAGCGCCTTCGCGTCTGCCTAGCTTTCAGCTGCACAACTGTTCAGTCGCGTCCGGCCGCGGGCTCCCTCACCAGGTCGCCCCCTCCAGCGCCGGGCGCCCAGCCTGCGGCCCGCATACCGCGGGACCAAAGACCCACGACGGCAAGCGGCTCGCGACACGACGCGCCGGGCCGTCCTTCAGAGCGAACAGTCGCGAGGAACCACGTCATGAACGCTGAGAAGGAACTGTCCGATGTCCAAGTGCGGTTCAGGAATGCCATGGCATCCGTGTGCACCCCGGTATCCGTGGTGTCCGCCGTCACCAACGGCTCTCCCTACGGCACCACGGTGAGCGCGTTCGCCTCACTGTCCCTGGACCCACCCATGCTGCTCGTGGCCCTGGACCGCACGTCCGAACTGCTGGCCGTCGTACGGCAGACAGAGGCCTTCGGCCTCAACGTCCTGTCAAGCTCCCAGTCCGCCACCGCCCTCACCTTCGCCAAGAAGGGCGGCCCGGCCAAGTTCGACGGCGTGCCATGGACGCCCGAGAACGGCTTGCCACGACTCCACGGCGCGACCTGCTTCCTGGCCTGCAAGGTCGCCGCCCTCGTCGAAGGCGGCGACCACATCGTCGTCCTGGGCGAGGTGGTTCATGCCGACGCCGTAGGCACCGCGCCGCTCACCTACCACGCCCGTGTCTTCGGCACACACACCGCGGTCGGCGACACGGCCGCATAGCCTCCCGCGAACCAGGCCGCCGACTGCCCGTCCCGCAGGAGGCGACCGCCCGGCCCGTCCGAACCAACCATGCGCAGGAGATACCTCGTGCCCCATCGATCACCCCAACACGCCGAACAACCCACGTCCTACGCCCCTGCGGCCGAGGACACACGCGCCGCGGTCATCGACCGGGCCGGCTCACTTCCACGCATCGGGAACGTCGCGCTCCCCCCGCGGCGACCCGGCCACACCACGGTGAGGGTGCTCGCGGCCGCGCTCAACCCGCTCGACATCGGAATAGCCTCCGGCAGAGTCCCTACGGTGCGTCACGAGCAGCCGTACGTGCCCGGCATCGAGTGCACCGGGATCGTCGAGGCCTCTGACCACCACACGCCCGGAACGCTCGTCTACGCGGAGTGCCACCCCAGCCCCGCCGAACCCGGATGTTTCGCGGACCTCATGGTGGCGCGCGATACCGACGTGCTGCGCCTGCCAGAAGGGGTCGACCCCGTCGAAGCGGTCGCTGTGGGCAACTCCGGTGCCACCGCGTATCTGGCGCTGGTCGGCGCCGGAGGACTGCACGAAGGAGACCGCGTACTCGTCCTGGGAGCGACAGGCACTCTGGGCCAAGTGGCGGTCCAGATCGCCCGGAGCATGGGAGCACACTCCATCGTCGCCGTCGGACGCAACGCCGAAACCCTCGCGCTTACCGGCGAGTTCGGCGCCAACGCGACCATCCGGGTCACAGGCACCGAGACCGAAGCGGAGCTGCGCGAGCGGTTCACCGCTTCGGGAGCGCCGTTCGATCTGGTCCTCGACGGCATGTACGGGATCCCGTTGCAGGCGGCTCTGCATGTCTGCGCACCCGGAGCGCACGTGGTCAACATTGCCAACCCCGCCGGGGCAACAGCCGTGCTCAACGCCGGCCTGCTGCGCAGCGGCCAACTGACGATAACGGCCTTCGCCAGCTACCGCACTCCCCTGGCCGACAAGCGCGCGGCCCTCGAATGGCTGTGGAAGGGACTCGCTGCGGAGCGCATCACCGTCCGGGTGCGCACGGTGCCCCTGGATGCCCTGCCGCAGGAATGGGGGCAAGAACGGCATCCCGGCGTCAAGACCGTTGTCCTGCCGGCAGTGGGGGAAGGCCCCTGATCACGATCACCCCTGCCGTGTTTCTCCCCGGACGTTCCGGGGAGAAACACGGCTTCTTCCATGCGACAGGCCTCCGGTTCCCGGTCAGGCTTCTCGGCACCCGGCCTCGGCCGGTATCGGGCGGCCTTGCCTCCGGCATCACCAGCCGGCACGCGGGTCAGGACTCACAGATCGGCCGAGGCAGGGCGGGCCGGCGAGTAGCCGTCACGAGCGGGGAGATCAACCGTGATCCGGGCCTTCGCGTAGGGATGCCGGTCCAGGGTCTCTCCCCTGACTTCGACGTCGACCAAGTGACGTTCCCCATCACGTCGTTTGCCCACCACCGTGCCCGTGGTGCGGCTGACCTCCCCCTGCAACAGGGGCGAGTGCAACTGGAAGTCACACTCCGTCAGAAAGCCGTGGTCGGACATCCAATTGGTGACGGCATGGGTCAGCATGCCCTCCAACTGCGTACCGAATGCAGGCGGGGCCGGGAACCCTCGCGTGCGTGACAGGCTCGCGTCGAAGTGCCAGTCCACGCCGTGGTGTGGAGCACCGGTGTCCGGGTCCACCGAGGTGACGTCGGCTACGGGCGCGATCTCCTCCCACTTCGGCGCGAAGGCGGGACATATCCCCATCGCCCCCGCCGCGGCCACCGCGTCGCTGATGTCATACGGACCCTTCAGCTGTTCCGGCAGCTTCTCACCGACCTCGACCTCCTCCCAGAATCGGGGCTCAGCGCCCCTACGGGCCCGGCCGGACAGCTCCTGCTCGTACCCGAGGCGGATCTGCGCCTGTTCTTCGGCGCTGTAGCGGCGTGGGCCGCGGCCGGCGAGATCAGGACCTCCGGGGACCTCACCGTCCTCCGCGGGCGGCACGGCCGTGACGGCGATGCGGCTGATGAGCGAGGCCACGACACGGTCTGCCTGGTTGATGTAACGCCGCTCGGCCCGCTGGATGAACAACCGGTACGGTCTGCCGGGCCGGGTCTTCTCCTCCACCCCGTGCCAGACGTCCTCCCCCCGGATCACGTCTCCCGGACGGAAGGGCTCGTCATAACGGCGCAGACTGCCGCCCTGGAGGAGCAGCCACCCCGGGATCGCTGCGGGCGCGGGCTGCGAAGCGCTCTCCGCCAGACACGCCTCCACCACGGGTGGCGCGATGACGCCGCCCCACGGCGACGCCGCCGCGTACCCGGCATCGCTCCACAGGGGGTTGGTGTCACCTGTCGTGCGAGCCCAGAGCGAGAACAGGTCAGGAGTGATATGTGTGCGCACCATCGGGAACGCCATCGGTGAACCGGTGAACAGGGGCGCCGCCCCGGTCAGGCCCACCCGCGCGTTCAACTCGGCCACATAGGCATCCACCTGTTCGTTCCAAGCATCGACAGCCAGGACGTGCTGCGGCATCGGCGGACAACTCCTCTGTATCGGTTCGGTTTCTGCGCCAGCGCTAGACATGCAGCTTCTCGGCCTCGCGGCGCAATGCCTTGCGGTCAACCTTGGCGGCGGTGACCATCGGAAACGCCTGCCTGCCCTGCAGGGTCCAGTGCCTCGGACGCGCGTACTGCGGCACGTCGTCACGCCCTCGCCACCACGCCACCAGCTCGTCCTCGGTCACCTCTTCGGTGTGGCGTACGTACGCGTGCCCAACGGTCCCGAACACTCCGTCGGGAACCGGCACGACGACTGCTTCCAGTACCGCCGGATGCTCCCCGAGCAGGCTCTCGACTTCCTCGCACTGCACCTTGACCGCACCGGACTTGAACACGTTGTCGGTCCGTCCGGCGATCGTCAGATAGCCCTGGCCGTCACGCGCCACCACATCCCCGGAACGCCACCAGCCTCCCGGGAACGTCGCGGCCGTCGCCTCCCGATCGGCCCAGATTCCCTGGGCCACCATCGGCCCACGCACATACATGCAGCCAGGCACACCTGGCTCGGTGATGACCTCACCGGTCTCCTCGTTCCGGATCTCCACCACCGCGCCGGGCAGCGGCCGCCCCAGCAGTGCGCCGCCTTCCTCGATCCGCGGGTCCCCCGGGCCGGCGGACAGTGCAACCGCCTCGGTGGCCCCGTGGCTGGCCACCCGCTGGACCTTCGGAAAGAGCCGACGCAACGTGGCGAGGACCTCGTCCGTCGCCAGCTCCCCTCCGAGCATGGCCACCCGGACGTCATTGTCCGCGAAGAGTTCGGGCGTGGAGCGTGCCTCCTCCCCGAGCATCCGGATCATCGTCGGGCTGAGGACCAGATGCGTGACGCCCTGGGCGACCGCACGAGCCAACGCCGGCGGACTGAACCGTGCGCAGACCTGCGTGGCGGCCGCGGCCACCGCTCCGCTGGTGATGTGGGCCCAGGCCGCGAAATGCGGCGGCATGATCGCCATGAAACGGCTGTCGGGGTAGAGCGACAGCGAGTGGGCGCCCAGGCGCGCGGTCTCGGCCCAACTCGTCTCCGTGTGCACCACAGGCTTGGGCCGACCGGTCGATCCCGAGGTGTAGATCAACACTGCGGGATCGTCGGGCTCGATCTCCAACTCGGGTTCATCAGCACCGGCGTACTCCGCGTAGATCCGCGCCAGCGAGTCATGGCCGTCCTCCACCGGCTCGTCCACAGCGACAAAGTGACGGACGCTCGGTATCCCGATCGCACGAACCCGCTCCAGCAGGTCGACGGTCTCAGCCGTGTACGCCAGGACGCGCATCCCCACGTTGCCGATCATCCATGCGATCGCCTCGGGAGTGGCACGGCCATTCATCACCACGGGGATCACGCCCATCTTGCGCATCCCGAAACTCAGGGCGGTGATGTCGGCCCCCGGACCCATGGCAAGCCAACCGACGCGGTCCCCCGGCCACACGCCCGCCTCCGCGTACGCAGCGCACACGCTCCTGGCAGCCCGGTTCAGGTCGCCATACGTCCAGCGGACCCCACGGTCCAGATCGACGACCGCCTCCTTGCCTCCGAAACCCGCTTCCGTCCACAGCAGGATGTCCTTGAAAGTCTTCACAATGGCCTTTCCGTCCGCAGCGGCGTTTGCCGGGAGGGAGTCACCCAACACGGGTATCGGGCAGTTCGGGAGGACAGTAGGCGTCCCGCCCGGGACCCGGAATGCACACGTCCCGGATCCCGGGACACCCTGACCCGCCTCCGGGGCACACCACAGCCGCCCGGGCTCAGACGGCGTGCAGGTCACCGCGCCGGGCACCCTGCTCGGAGAGTGATCCGGCCACCGGCCGGGCCCCGGGCCCCCCCCACGGGGGGGCGGGGGGCGGGGGGGCGGGGGGTGGGGGGGCCCCCCCGCCCGGCCTCCGTCAGCGGGCCGGGCGGCGCTCCACCAGCAGGCGCGAACCGGCGC
>NZ_JBEZNL010000074.1:0-17874 GCF_040653275.1 Streptomyces sp. NPDC048002
CCAAAACCATTCGCATGCAACGCCGCATCCAAAAGGGCCGGATGAAGCCCGAACCGAACCGCCTCCGCCCGCTCCGACTCCCCCAACTCCACCTCCGCGAACACCTCACCACCCCGACGCCACACCGCCCGCAACCCCCGAAACGCAGGCCCATAGCCATAACCGACCGCCTCGACGCCCTCGTAGAAGCCGGAGACGTCGATGGATTCGGCGCCCGGCGGGGGCCAAGCGGTGAGGTCCGTACCGGGCAAGGCGGCCGGCTCAGGGGTGAGCAGTCCCTCCGCGTGCAGGGTCCACTCCTGGTCGGGGCCGGACTCCGCGGGACGGGAGTAGACGGAGAGCGCACGCCCGCCTCCCTGTGCGTCCGCTGCGCTCACGACCACTTGGACATGGGTGTCCCCCTTCTCGGGGAGGACCAGCGGTGCCTGGAGCGTGAGTTCGCTGAGCTGACCGCAGCCGACCTCGTCCCCGGCCCTGATGGCCAGCTCGACGAACCCGGTGCCGGGCAGCAGCACCGTGCCCGCGACGGAGTGGTCGGCCAGCCACGGGTGCGTACGCAGGGAGAGTTGACCCGTCAGGACCAGGCCGCCGTCGGCGGCAAGGCTCACCGCCGCCCCGAGCAGCGGGTGGTCTGCGGCAGCGAGACCCGCGCCACTGACGTCGGCAACGGATGAGCTGGACTCCAGCCAGTAACGGCGGTGCTGGAAGGCGTAGGTGGGGAGGTCGACGTGGGTGACGGTGCGGCCCGCGAAGACGGACGACCAGTCGATGTCGGCGCCCTGGACCCAGAGTTCGGCTGCGGCCGCGATGACGCGGGTGTTCTCGTCCTCGTCCCGGCGCAGGGTACCCACGACACTCACGTGCTGGTCGGCCGCTTCCGCGATGGCCTGCACCGCCGTGGTCAGGACCGGGTGCGCGGACACCTCGATCAGACGGGAATGGCCCTGCGAGAGGGCTTCCTGGATCGCGTCAGTGAAGCGCACCGGCCGACGCAGACCCTCGTACCAGTACGTGGCGTCCATCGTCGTCGTATCCAGTGGCTCACCGGTCACCGTCGAAACCAACGGAACGCGGGAAGCCCGCGGGCGCACCGGAGCCAGGGCATCGAGCAGACGGCCCCGGATGTCCTCCACCTGCGCCGAGTGCGAGGCGTAGTCCACCGGAACCCTACGCGCCCGCACACCGGCCGCCTCCACCAGAGCCGCGATCTCCTCCAGGGCTTCAGGATCACCGGCCACCACCGTGGCGTCCGGACCGTTGAAGACAGCGACCGACACCCGATCGCCGTACGGCCGAACCCACTCCGCAGCACGCTCCGGACCCGTCGCCAGCGACAACATGCCACCACGGCCAGCCAGTTCCTCCCGCACCGCCGCCGACCGCAGCGCCACCACCCGCGCCGCATCCTCCAACGACAGCGCACCCACCACCGCAGCAGCCGCGATCTCACCCTGCGAATGACCAATCACGGCACCAGGCGCGACACCGAGCGACTCCCACACCGCAGCCAGCGACACCATCACCGCCCACAACACCGGCTGCACCACATCAACCCGCTCAAGCCACGAGTCGTCCCCGCCGCGCAGTACCTCTGTCAACGACCAGTCCACGAACGGCCCCAGCGCCGCCTCGCAGTCACCGATCCGCGCCGCGAACACCGGCGAGGACTCCAACAACCCCCGCCCCATCCCCACCCACTGCGACCCCTGCCCCGGGAACACGAACACCGGAGTTCCAGCCCCGGAGGCGACCCCGGAAGCAGTCTGTGCCGTCACTCCACCCGAGGCCAACGCCTCAAGTCCAGCGCTCAGTTCAGCCTGCTCACGCCCCCACACGACCGCCCGGTGCTCCAGCGCCGAGCGTGAGGACCACAGCGCCCACCCCACATCCACCGGCGAAGCCGATACACCCGTAAGTCGCCCTGCCTGCGCGGCCAATGCCTCCGCCGTGCGCCCCGACACCAGCCACGGCACCACCGGCGACCCCGACAAGCCCCCCGCGCCCGGCACCACCGCCGGCGCCGCGCCGGGCTCCGCCTCCTCCAGGATCAGGTGCGCGTTCGTCCCGGAGACCCCGAAGGAGGACACGGCGGCGCGGCGGACGTGGTTGTCCCGGGTGGGCCAGTCGCGGGGCTCGGTGAGGAGGCGGACGTTGCCGGAGTTCCAGTCGACATGGGGGGTGGGTTCGTCGATGTGGAGGGTGCGCGGCAGTACGCCCTCGCGCAGGGCCATGACCGTTTTGATGACGCCGGCGACACCCGCGCACGCGCCCGAGTGGCCGATGTTGGACTTGATGGAGCCGAGCCACAGCGGGTGGTCCTCGGCTCGGCCCTGGCCGTAGGTAGCGAGGAGTGCCTGGGCTTCGATCGGGTCGCCCAGGGTGGTGCCCGTGCCGTGTGCTTCGACGGCGTCGATGTCGCGCGGGGTGAGGCGGGCGTTGTCTAGGGCCTGCTGGATGACGCGGCGCTGGGCCAGTTCGCTCGGGGCGCTGAGGCCGTTGCTCGCGCCGTCCTGGTTGGTGGCCGAGCCGCGGATGACGGCGAGGACGTGGTGGCCGTTGCGGCGGGCGTCGGAGAGGCGTTCCAGGAGGAGGACGCCGACGCCCTCGGACCAGATGGTGCCGTCCGCCGCGGCGGCGAATGCCTTGCAGCGGCCGTCCCGCGCGAGTCCGCGCTGGCGGCTGAAGCCGATGAAGCCGGAGGGGGTGGGCATGACGGTGACTCCGCCGGCGAGGGCGAGGTCGCACTCGCCGTTGCGCAGGGCCTGGACGGCGAGGTGGGTGGCGACGAGGGAGGAGGAGCAGGCCGTGTCGACGGTGACGGCGGGGCCTTCGAGGCCCAGGACGTAGGAGATCCTGCCGGAGACGACGGCGGTCATGTTGCCGGTGACGAGGAAGCCCTCGATCTCCTCGGGGAGCGTGTCCAGGCGGGCGGCGTAGTCGGCGGCCACGGCTCCGGCGAAAACGCCGGTGCGGGTGGATCGCAGGGTGGCGGGGACGATGCCCGCACGTTCCACGGCCTCCCAGGAGGCTTCCAGCAGGAGCCGCTGCTGGGGGTCCATGGCGAGTGCCTCGCGCGGCGAGATGCCGAAGAACTCGGGGTCGAAGTCGGCGGCGTCGTGCAGGAATCCGCCTTCGACCACGTAGCTCTTGCCGTAGGCGTCGGGGTCGGGGTCGTGGAGGTTCTCGTCCCAGCCCCGGTCGGTGGGGAACGGGGTGATGCCGTCGGTGCCGTCGGCCACCATGCGCCACAGTTCCTCGGGGGTGGTGACACCGCCGGGGAAGCGGCAGGCCATGCCGACGACGGCGACCGGGTCCTGATCCCTGGCCTCCAGTTCGCGCAGCCGCTGACGTACCTGGGAGTAGTCGGCCGTGACGCGCTTGAGGTAGGCGCGGAGCTTGTCTTCGTTGTTCGGCATCTCGGGGGCTCCCTAGGCTCCAAGCTCGCGGTCGATCAGGTCGAACATCTCGTCGTCGGTGGCGGAGTCGAGGGCGCTGTCGTCGAGGAGGCCCTCGCCGGGGCCGTCGCCCGTGGATGCGTTGGTGCCGGTCCATCGCCAGAGCACCGCTTCGAGTCGCTTCACGACGCGGGTGCGGGCGGTGTGGTCGGCGATGCCGGGTTCGACGGCCGCGAGGGCGGTGTCGAGGCGTTCGATCTCCGCTAGGACGCGGTCGGTGTCGTCGGCCGGGGCCGGGGCGCCGTTGGCGGCGGCGAGCCGTTCGTCCAGGTGCGCGGCGAGGGCGGTGGGGGCGGGGTAGGTGAAGACCAGGGTGGGCGGGAAGGTCAGCCCGGTCCTGGCGGCGAGGCGGTTGCGGAGCTGGACGGCCATCATCGAGTCGAAGCCGATGTCCTTGAACTGCCGTTCGGCGTCGACGGCTTCGGCCGAGTCGTGGCCGAGGACGGCCGCGGCCTGACGGCGCACCAGGTCGGTGAGGTGGTGCAGGCGTTGGTCGGCGGTGAGTGCGGCGAGGTCGCGGGCGAGGGCGCCGCCCGCGGCGGGATCGTCCGCATCGTCGGCGCGGGCGGCGTCGCGGCGGCGGGTCGGTCCGGCGGGTACGAGGTCCCGCAGCTCCGGTGGGAGGGTGCCGTCGGCCGACCGGCGGCGAAGATCCGCCGGCTCGAGGCGGACGGCGACCAGGGGCGGCAGGCTCCGGTCGAGGACGGTGGCCAGGGCGCGGGCCGCGGTGGCGCGCGGTGCCGGCGTGGGGTCCGCTCCGGTGTCCCGTGCGGGCTCGGCCGGGTCGTCCCAGGGTGGGCCGGTGACCAGGGCGACGGGCAGTCCGGCGGCGCGACGGCGGTGGACGAGGCGGGTGAGGCGCGTGTCGGGCCGGGGGGCGAGTACGGCGAAGGCGTGGAGGGCGGTGTTCGTGGTCAGGTCGTTCAGGTGGAGGGTGGTGGTGGGGTCCGCCGCGGTGTCGACGACCGCGGTGGGTCGGTGGTGGGTGAGGAGCTCGGAGAGCCAACTCCGGTCGGTCAGATCACCCTTGGCTCGTTCGAGGGTCGCTTCATGGGTGCGGAGGAGGTCGCCGAGGCCGCCGCTTTCGAGGGCGGTGGTCAGCTCGGTGAGGTCCTCGCCTTCGGGGGCGGCGACGAGCAGGGAGCGGACGGCTCGTTCGGTCACCAGATGCCGGACGAGGGTGGCGGCGAGGGCGCCGTCACCGGCGGCGGTCAGCAGTACGGTGCCGTCGAGCGGTACCGGGCCGCCGTCGAGCGCTACCGGGCCGTTGTCGAGCGGTACGGGGCCGTTGTCGAGCGGTACGGGGCCGTTGTCGAGCGGTACCGGGCCGCCGTCGAGCGGTACCGGGCCGCCGTCGAGCGGTACCGGGCCGCCGTCGAGCCGTGCGTGAGGTCCGGTGTCCGGGGTCTTCGGCTCGGGCGTGCTCAGGCGCCTGGCGCGCGGGGCCAGGAGGGTGTCGTCGCGCAGGGCGAGGATCGGTTCGGCGGCGGCGCGGGCGGTGTGGAGGGCACGGGGGATGTCGGGGTCCGCGCCCGTGTCCAGGTCGAGATGGACGACACGGCCGGGGTGTTCGGTCTGGATCTGCCGTACGAGGTGGTGGAGTTCGTCGGGTTGGGTTGGGGTGGCCTGCTCCGAGGAGGTGCCGTCGGCGTCGGCCGGTGCGCCGGTCGGCTCGACGTCGGTGACGAGGGCGCCGCGGGTGATCACCGCCAGGCGCGTTCCTGTGAGCCGTTCGTCGGTGAGGCAGCGCTGGAGCAGAGCCGCGGTCCGCTCCTCGGCGGTCGTCGTACCGTCGGTGGAGCCGGTACGGGCGGTGGCGTGGGCCAAAAGCGCCCAGTCCGGGGCGGGCAGGCCCGCGTCCAGAGTGGCCAGGAGGCCTTCGAGGTCCGGGTGGCCGACGACCGCGTGACCGTCCTCCTGGAGGGTGACGGCGAGGTCGAGCGGGTCGTCGCCCAGGACGGTCCAGGTGGTGAACGCGTCGTCGCTCCCTTCGAGCGTCCGGTGTTCGGACGGCGCTTCGGGTGCCCGGTGTTCGGACGGCTGCCGCCACTCTGTGTGCAGCAGTGCATCGGCGGGTGCGGCGGCGGCGAGTTGTCCCGCGTCGACGGGGCGCTGGACCAGCGCGGCGATTTCGGCGACGGTGCGGCCCGCCGGGTCGGCCAGCAGGATCCGGGTGCCGTCGGGACCGGCGGGAGTGAGGCGGACGCGAAGCTCGGTGGCGCCCGTGGCGTGCAGGCGGACGTCGGACCAGGCGAAGGGCTGACGCAGCGCTGCGGCGCCGGGCCCTGCGGCGCCGGGCCCCGCTTCCGGGGTGGCGACGGGGTGGGCGAGGCCACCGGCTTGGAGTGCGGTGTCGAGGAGGACCGGGTGCAGTCCGTAGCGCTGGGCCTCGGCTCGCAACGCTTCGGGGAGGGCGGCCTCGGCGTAGATCTCGTCGCCCAGCCGCCAGGCTGCTCGCAGCCCCTGGAAGGCGGGGCCGTAGCCGTAGCCGGCTGCCTCCGCGGCGGCGTAGAAGCCCGAGATGTCCAGTGGTTCGGCGCCGAGCGGGGGCCAGGTGGTGAGGGGTTCGGAGGCCGCTTCGGCGGGGCCGCCATGGGCCGCCGGATACGTGCCCGTCCCCGTGCCCGCGCCCGTTCCCGCGCCCGCGCCCGTTCCTGGGTCGTGGGGTTCCGGGTGGGGGAGCAGGACGCCCTCCGCGTGGCAGGTCCAGGGCTCGCCGGCGGGGCTGTTCTCGGAGCGGGAGTGGACCGCCACCGTGCGCAGGCCGTCGTCGCCCGGGGCGCCCACGGCGACTTGCAGGAGTACTCCGCCACGCTCTGGCAGGACCAGCGGGCTGCCCAGGACGAGTTCGCGCAGCCGTCCGCATCCCGCTTCGTCGCCGGCGCGGATCGCCAGTTCGGTCAGGGCCGAGCCGGGGAGCAGCGGGGTGCCCAGCAGACGGTGCTGTCCCAGCCAGGGGTGGCCGTGCGCGGCGAGGCGGCCGGTGAGGAGCAGCCCGTCGTCGTCGGCGGGGCGTACGACCGCGCCGAGCAGGGGGTGTGCGGTGTCCATGAGTCCGAGGCCGGCCGGGTCGCCCGTGGTTCCGGCGGGGGCGGTGAGCCAGTAGCGGCGCCGCTGGAAGGGGTAGGTGGGCAGGTCGACAGGGTGGACGGTGCGCCCTGTGTGCAGGCCGGTCCAGTCGACGTCGGCTCCGGCGGTCCACAGGGCGGCGGCGGCCGCGGCGAACCGGTCGGGTCCGCCTTCTTGGCGGCGGAGGGTGCCGGTCACCACGGCGGGGCAGGCGGCCGCGGCGGCGATGTCCTCCAGCGCCGCGACGAGGACGGGGTGGGCGCTGACCTCGACGAGCGTGGTGTGGCCGAGGTCGAGGGCGGCTTCCACGGCGGTGCGGAAGGCTACCGGTTCGCGCTGGTTGCGGAACCAGTAGGCGGAGTCCAGGGCTGCCGTGTCGTACACGCCGCCGGTCACGGTGGAGAGGAACGTGGTCCGGCCGGGTCCGGGCCGGACCGTTCCGATGGCGGTGAGCAGCCGCTCCTTGATCTCCTCCATCTGGGGGGAGTGGGAGGCGTAGGACTGGGCGACGCGCCGGTACCAGACGCCGTCCGCCTCCAGTTCCGCGATGAGCGCGTCCAGCGCCTCGTGGGTGCCGGCGACCACGGTGGAGGACGGGCTGTTGACGGCGCCGACGGACAACGAGCCGTGGCGGGCGGCCAGCCGCTCGGCGAGTTCCTCGGCGCCCTCGGCCACCGACACGACTCCGCCGCGCCCGGTGAGTTCGGCGCCGATCGCCGCGCGGGCGGTGATGACCCGGGCGGCGTCCTCCAGGCTCACCGCCCCGGCGACGACGGCTGCGGCGAGTTCGCCCTGGGAGTGGCCGACGACGGCGGACGGTGTGACGCCGAGCGCTTCCCAGACGGCGGCCAGCGACACCATCACCGCCCACAGTGCCGGCTGGATGATCTCGACGTGCTCGGTCCAGTCCGCCCAACGGGATTCCGGATCGGGGCCGTTGAGGATCTCGGTGAGGCTCCACTCCACGAACGGGGCGAGTGCTGCTTCGCATTCGGCGATGCGGGCGGCGAAGACGGGGCTGGTGGCGAGGAGTTCGCGGCCCATGCCGTCCCACTGGGAACCCTGCCCGGGAAAGACGAACGTGACGCCCGCGGGTGTCCTGGCGCGGCCGGTGACGATCTGACCGGCCGTGGCGTCGGCGCCCTGAGCGAGGGCGCGGGCCGCGTCCAGCAGGGCGGTGCGGTCCGAGCCGAGGAGGACGGCGCGGTGTTCCAGGGCGGCGCGGCGGGTCAGCAGCGCGAAGGAGACGTCGGCGGGGTCGGAGGCATCGGGCTTCGAGAGGACGACGGAGCCAGCGGCTACGGGCTTCAAGTGGTGCACGGAGTCGGGGACTTCAGGCTTCAAGTGGTGCGCGGAGTCGGGGACTTCGGGCTTCAGGTGGTCGGCGAGTCCCGCCGCCTGGGCTCGCAGCGCGTCCGCGTCCCGGGCCGAGAGGAGCCACGGCGGGGGCCCGTTCCGCCAGACCGGTTCACCGGCGCCGGGCTGGGGTGCGGGAGCCGTGGCATCGGCGGGGTCCGGGGCTTCCAGGATGACGTGGGCGTTGGTGCCGCTGATACCGAAGGAGGAGACACCGGCGCGCCGGGCGCGGCCGGTCTCCGGCCAGGGAGTCGCCTCGGTGAGGAGGGCGACGTCACCGCTGTTCCAGTCGACGTGCGGGGTCGGCTCGTTCACGTGCAGCGTCTTCGGCAGCAGCCCCTCGCGCATCGCCAGCACCATCTTGATGACACCGGTGACTCCGGCGGCGGCCTGGGTGTGCCCCAGGTTGGACTTCACCGAACCGAGCCGGAGCGGGCGGTCCGGTGCCCGGCCCTGGCCGTACGTGGCGAGGAGTGCCTGCGCCTCGATCGGGTCGCCCAGCGTGGTGCCGGTGCCGTGCGCCTCGACGGCGTCGACGTCGGCGGTACCGAGGCCCGCGTCGGCGAGGGCGGCGCGGATGACGCGTTGCTGGGAGGGGCCGTTGGGGGCGGTGAGCCCGTTGGAGGCGCCGTCCTGGTTGACCGCGGTGCCCTTGACGACGGCGAGGACGCGGTGTCCGTTGCGGCGGGCGTCGGAGAGACGTTCCAGGAGCAGCATGCCGACGCCCTCGGCGGGTGCGAAGCCGTTGGCGTCGGCGGAGAAGGCCCGGCACCGTCCGTCGGCGGACAGTCCGCGCTGCCGGCTGAACTCCAGGAATATCGACGGCGACGGGAGCACGGTGACACCGCCCGCGAGGGCGAGGGAGCACTCCCCGTCGCGCAGGGCCCGCGCGGCGAGGTGCAGGGTGACCAGCGAGGAGGAACAGGCCGTGTCGACCGTGATGGCCTGGCCCTCCAGGCCGAGCGCGTAGGCGACCCGGCCGGACGCGACACTCGCGGAGTTGCCGATGCCGAGGAAGCCTTCGAGGTCCTCCTGGCCGGGACCGTAGGCGCCCGCGTAGTCGAAGGCGACCAGGCCGACGAAGACGCCGGTGCGGCTGCCGCGGAGCCGGTGCGGGTCGATCCCCGCGCGTTCGATGGTCTCCCAGCCCGCTTCGAGGAGGAGCCGCTGCTGCGGGTCCATGGCGAGCGCCTCACGCGGCGAGATCCCGAAGAATCCGGCGTCGAAGGTGTCCGCGCCGGTCATGAAGCCGCCTTCACGACCGTAGGTGCTGCCCGGCCGTTCGGGGTCGGGGTGGTAGTAGTCCTCGATGTCCCAGCCGCGGTCGTCGGGGCAGGGGGTGATGGCGTCGCGGCCCTCGACGAGCAGTTCCCACAGTGCCTCGGGCGAGTCGACCCCGCCGGGCAGCCGGCAGCTCATGCCGATGACCACGACGGGATCGTCGTCGGTCGCGCCGCCGGCCCCCGCGGCCAGTGCCTCCGCCCCCGCGGTCTCCTCCAGGTCCGGGAGGAGCCGGGTGAGGAGGTGGCGGCCCAGCGCGCCGGTGGTCGGGTAGTCGAAGACCAGAGTGGTGGGCAGCCGCAGGCCGGTGCGGGCGATGAGCCGGTTGCGCAGGTCCACCGCGGTGAGCGAGTCGAAGCCCAGTTCCCTGAAAGGGCGTTCGGGATCCACGCGCTGCGGGGACGCGTGCCCGAGCGCCCCGGCCACCTGCTGCCGTACGACGTCCACCACGGCCCGCTCCCGGTCCCGGGCGGGCAACGCGGCGATCCGGACCGCGAGGTCCTCGGCCGCCGGCGTACGGCCACCCCCGGCATCCTGGAGGGCTCCGCGCGCCTCCGGCAGTTCGGCGAGCAGGGGCCCGGGGCGGCTGCCGGTGAAGGCGTCGGCGAACCGGCCCCACTCCGCGTCCATCACGGTGATCGCGCCCTCGGGACCGGTCCCGCCGAGCACCGCCCGGCGCAGCGCCGCCACGGCACGCGCGGGCTCCAACGGAACCAGACCGGCTCGCCGCACGCCCGTCTCGACGATCCGCTCACCCGCCATGCCCGCACCGGCCCAGGGTCCCCAGGCGACGGACGTGGCGGGCAGTCCAACGGCCCGCCGACGCGCGGCCAGCGCGTCGAGGGAGGCGTTGGCGGCCGCGTAGGCGGCCTGGCCGAGGGTCCCCAGGGTGCCGGACACGGAGGAGAACAGAACGAAGGTCGACAAGTCATGACGGAGCGTCAGGTCATGCAGATGCCGCGCCGCGGCCAGCTTCGGCCGCAGCACCCGCCGCAGCGCGTCCTCGGTGAGATGGGCGACCACCCCGTCCTCGACGACGCCCGCGGTATGCACCACAGCCGTGAGGGGCACCTCCTCCGGTACGTCGGCCAGAACCGCGGCAAGCCGCTTCCGGTCGGACGCGTCGCACGCCGTCACCGTGACCCGCGCACCCGCGGCGCGCAGTTCGCCGGCCAACTCCTCGGCGCCGGGCGCCGCGGGGCCTCGGCGGCTGAGCAGCAACAGGTGCTCGGCACCCGCCTCGGCGAGGGCACGGGCGACATGGGCGCCGAGGGCTCCGGTACCGCCGGTGATCAGTACGGTGCCCCGCGGCGGCCACTCCCCCGCTTCCCGAACACCGGCACCCGCACCGGCACCTGCACCTGCCCCGGCGGCGGCTCCGGCTCCGGCTCCGGCTCGAACGAGCCTGCGACCCAGCAAACCGGCTGGCCGGACGGCGAGTTGATCCTCACCGCCCGCGCCACGCAGCGCGGTGGCGAGCAGTCGGCCGGTCCGCTCGTCCAGCGCCTCGGGCAGGTCGACGAGTCCGCCCCATAGATCGGGCAGCTCCAGCGCCACGACCCGGCCGAGCCCCCAGAGCGCGGCACCGGCCAGGTCGGGCGCGCTGTCGGAGGGCGTGGCGCCCACGGCACCTCGGGTAGCACACCACAGAGGCGCATCGATCCCGGTGACGGTGAGCGCGTGCAGCAGAGCGAGGGTGGCGGTGAGCGCCGGGGCCAGGCCGTCGGCGTCAGGATCGAGGGCGCCAGGATCGCACCCGAGTAGGGAAAGCACTCCCGTGTACGGGGTCTCGTCGGCGGAGAGCCCCGGCTCGGCGAGCCGCTCGACGAGCGTCGACCCGGCGCCCGAGCCGACGGCGATCGGAACGGGCAGGGTGACCGTCTGCATCCCGGCGGTGGCCAGAACGGCCAGAACCTCGGAGACTCCGGCGGTGTCACCTCCCGTCTCGGGCACGGCAACCAGCCAACGACCCCTCGCCGTATCCTCCGTGGCGGTCAGCGGCTTCCACGTGACCGAGTAGCGCAGGCCGTCGGCGGCGCTCCGCTCCCTGCGCCGGCGCCTCCAGGCCGCCAGGGCGGGCAGAGCTTCCCGCACCACGTCATCCGTACCTTCGAGGGCCTCGGCGAGAGCGTCGGCATCCTCCTTCTCCACGGCATCCCAGAAGCGAGCCTCCTCGACGTCGACGTCGACCGTCGTCGCGAGGTTCGGGGAGCTGTCGATCCAGTAGCGGTCGCGTTGAAAGGCGTAGGTCGGGAGGTCGACACGGCGGGGGTTGCGGTCGGCGAAGTAGGCGGGCCAGTCGACGTCCACACCACTGACCCAGAGCCGGGACACGGCAGACGTGAACGTCTCGACCTCGTTATGACCCCGGCGGGTCGCGGGAACGAACAGCCCCTCCACACACTCCGCACCCATCGCCGTCAGCGTCGCATCCGGCCCCAACTCCAGAAACTTCGTCACGCCCGCATCGGAAAGCCAGGCCACACCATCAGCGAAACGGACCGACTCACGGATGTGCCGGACCCAGTACGCAGGCGTGCACATTTCCTGGCCTGCAATCCGCCCCGAAACGTTCGACACCACAGGAATACGCGGCTCAGCGAACTCGACACTCGCAGCCACCCGCTCAAAATCGTCGAGCATCGGCTCCATCAAGGAGGAATGGAACGCATGGGAAACCGCCAAGCGGCGCGTCTTCACACCCAAGCCAGTCAACCGGCGCCGTACAGCCTCGATTTCCGTCTCGGGGCCTGAAATGACCACGGAAGCGGGGCCGTTAACGGCCGCTACGTCCACCGACCCGAGGAGTTCTTCGATCTCCGCGAGCGGGGCCTGGACCGACAGCATCGCCCCACCCGCGGGCAACGCCTGCATCAACCCACCCCGCGCAGCCACCAACCGACACGCATCCTCCAGCGTGAGAACCCCCGCCACATGCGCGGCAACCAGCTCCCCCACCGAATGACCCATCACAAAGTCCGGACGCACACCCCACGACTCGACAAGCCGATAAAGCGCCACCTCAAACGCAAACAACCCCGCCTGCGCAAAAACCGTCTCATCCAGCCGACCAGACCCCCCAGCCGACAACACCTCCACCAACGACCCAGGCAGCAAACCCTCAAACCCCGCACACACCTCACTCAACGCACCAGCAAACACCGGGAACTGAGCCGCCAACTCCGCACCCATCCCCGCCCGCTGCGCCCCCTGCCCCGTAAACAACACCGCCAGCCGACCCTCAACCACAGGCCCCGCCGACTCCACCCCACCCAGCGCAGCCGTCAGCTCCTCGCCACCGGACCCCCACACCACCGCCCGATGACCCAACGCCGCCCGACCACAAGCCAGCGACCACCCCACATCCACCGGATCCCCAACAACACCAACCAGCCGCCCCGCCTGCGCCGCCAACGCCCCCGCAGACCCCCCCGAAACCACCCACGGCACCAACCCACCCACAACCGGAGGAGCCTCAGCGACCTCCGTCTCCGGCGCCTCTTCCACAATCACGTGGGCGTTCGTGCCGCTGATGCCGAAGCCGGAGACTGCGCCTCGGCGGGTCCGCTCGCCGCGTTTCCAGGGCACTGTCTCTTGCAGTACCTCCACCGCGCCCGCGGACCAGTCGACGTGCGGGGTGGGTTCGTCCACGTGGAGGGTGCGCGGTAACACGCCCTCCCGCATGGACATCACCAGCTTGATGACTCCCGCCACACCGGCGGCGTACTGGGTGTGACCGATGTTGGACTTCACCGACCCCAGCCGCAACGGGCGTTCCGCTGAACGGCTTTGGCCGTACGTCTCCAGGAGTGCGTGGGCCTCGATGGGGTCACCCAGGGCGGTTCCGGTGCCGTGTGCCTCGACGGTGTCCACGTCCGTCGCGTCGAGCCCGGCGTTGGCGAGCGCGGCTCGGATGACACGTTGCTGCGCGGGCCCGTTGGGTGCGGTGAGGCCGTTCGAGGCGCCGTCCTGATTGACCGCTGAGCCGCGTACGACGGCCAGCACCCGGTGGCCGTTCCGCTCGGCGTCCGACAGCCTCTCCAGGAGCAGGACTCCGGCGCCCTCGCC
Organism: Streptomyces sp. NPDC048002; assembly: GCF_040653275.1. Lineage (NCBI taxonomy): Bacteria > Bacillati > Actinomycetota > Actinomycetes > Kitasatosporales > Streptomycetaceae > Streptomyces > Streptomyces sp. NPDC048002. The sequence goes on from NZ_JBEZNL010000074.1 coordinate 13,230, forward strand.
CCAGCCGGTGCCGTCGGCGGCCGCCGCGAAGGCCTTGCAGCGGCCGTCGGCGGCGAGGCCGCGCTGGCGGCTGAACTCGACGAAACCGAACGGGGTGGCCATGACCGCGGAGCCTCCCGCGAGGGCCATCTCGCACTCGCCGTTGCGCAGGGCCTGAACGGCCATGTGGAGGGCGACCAGAGACGACGAGCAGGCCGTGTCGACGGTGACCGCGGGCCCTTCGAAGCCGAAGGTGTAGGCGACCCTGCCGGACATGACGCTGGAGGTGCTGCCGGTGAGGGCGTAGCCCTCGGCTCCCTCGGGCAGGCGTCCGCCCGTGGTGCCGTAGCCGGAGTGGCCGCCGCCGACGAAGGTGCCGACCTGCCTGCCGCGCACGTCCGCCGGGTCGATGCCGGCGCGCTCCAGCAGTTCCCACGACGTCTCCAGCAGCAGGCGTTGCTGGGGGTCCATGGCCAGGGCCTCGCGCGGGGAGATGCCGAAGAGGTCGGCGTCGAACTCGGCCGCGTCGTGGAGGAATCCGCCTTCCCGGACGTACGAGGTGCCCGTGCGGTCCGGGTCGGGGTCGTAGAGGGTTTCCAGGTCCCAGCCTCGGTCGGCGGGGAAGGCGGACATGGCGTCCGTCCCGGTCTCCACGAGCCGCCACAGGTCCTCGGGCGAGCGGACGCCTCCGGGGAAGCGGCAGGCCATGGAGACGATCGCGATGGGTTCCCGGGCCGCGGCCAGCAGCCTGCGGTTCTGCTTGCGGAGCCGGTCGGCCTCCGTGAGCGAGGCCCGCAGGGCGGCGACGACCTTGTCGTTCCGGTCGTCTCCGGTGGGGTTGGTCATGACGCCTCCGTCTTCTCGGGTTGTCGTCTCAGGAGCCGGAGTCGGCATCCCCGAGGGCCATGCGGACGAGGTCGTCGACCTCCATGTCCGCTATGGCGTCGGTGGTTCCGCCGCCGTCGCCGACGGTGGTGGGTTCCGTCGCGGCCTCGGCGCGGGCGAGGCGCAGCAGTGCGTCCGCGAGACCGGCCTCCCGGACGAGGTGGGGCGGGAGGGTGGCCAGGGCGTGGGCGAGATCCACGTCCCGGGCCTCCTCGGACGGGTCCTGGGCCGCGTTCGCGCCCTCGGGTGGGGGCGCGATCCTGTCGAGCAGGTGTCTGCTGAGGGCGAGCGGTGTCGGCTGGTCGAAGACGACGGTGGTGGCGAGGCGCAGGCCGGTGGCGGTGCCGAGCCGGTTGCGCAGTTCGACCGAGGTCAGCGAGTCGAAGCCGAGATCCTTGAACGGGCGGTTGGCTTCGACGGCGCGGGTACCGAGGTGGCCGAGGACGGCGCTCGCGTGGGTGCGGACCAGTTCGAGCAGCCGGTGCTCGCGTTCCGCGGTGCCGAGGGCGGCGAGGGCGGCGGTGAACGCGGCGGCTCCCTCGGCTCCGGGTGCGGTGTCGGCTGCCCGGCCGCGGCCACCGGCCCTGACGAGGGTGCGGAGGAGGGGCCCGATGTCGGCGGGGGTGCGGGCGCGGGAGCGTGCCAGGGAGAGGTCGAGCCTGAGCGGGACGGCGAGTGCCGCGTCCAGGCGCAGGGCGGCGTCGAAGAGGGCGAGGCCGGTCTCGTCGTTCATCGGCCTGACCAGTCCGTCCTGGCGGGCTCGGTCGGTGGCGGGCCGGTCCAGGTGGCCGGTCATGGCGCTGGCCCGCTCCCACAGGCCCCAGGCGAGGGACAGCGCGGGCAGTCCCGCGGCACGGCGGTGGTGGGCGAGGGCGTCGAGGAAGGTGTTGGCGGCGGCGTAGTTGGCCTGGCCTCCGCCGCCGCACACTCCGGCGGCGGAGGAGTAGAGGGCGAAGAGGGCGAGGCCGCTGTTCCTGGTCAGTTCGTGCAGATGGGTCGCCGCCTCGGCCTTGGCACGCCACACCTGGGCCAGCTTCTCCGGGGTCTGCGCGGTGAGGACTCCGTCGTCCAGGACACCGGCGGCGTGCACGACACCGGTGAGGTTGCGTCCGTGCAGGAGGGCGGCGAGCCGGTCACGGTCGGCCGCGTCGCAGGCGGCCACCTCCACCTCCGCGCCCAACCGCTCGATTTCCGCTACGAGTTCGTCGGTCCCCGGCGCGTCGGGGCCGGTACGGCTGGTGAGCAGCAGGTGCCGTACGCCGTGTGCGGAGACCAGATGGCGGGCGAGGAGTCCGCCCAGGGTGCCCGTGCCGCCGGTGATCAGGACGGTTCCGTCGGGGTCGAGGCGAGGCGGCAAGGTGAGGACGACCTTGCCGATGTGTTTGGCCTGGCTGATGAGCCGGAACGCCTCGGGTGCCCTGCGGACGTCTCGTACGGTCACGGGCAGGGGGGTGAGCGCTCCGGTGGTCAGCAGCCGCAGGATCTCGGTGAGCATCTCGCCGATACGGGTTGCTCCCGCGTCCGCGAGGTCGTAGGCCGCGTAGGTGACTCCGGGGTGGTCGTCGGCGACCCGGGCCGGGTCGCGCCGGTCGGTCTTGCCCAGTTCGAGGAAGCGGCCCCCGCGGGGCAGCAGGTCCAGGGAGGCGTCCACGTAGTCGCGGGTGAGCGAGTTGAGGACGATGTCGGCGCCGGAGCCGCCGGTGGCGGCCTTGAAGGCGTCCCGGAAGCCGAGATCCCGGGAGGAGGCGATCCGTTCGTCCGGGAGGCCCATGCCCCGCAGGACCTCCCACTTGCCGGGGGAGGCCGTGGCGAGCACGGTGGCGCCGAAGTGGCGGGCGAGTTGGACGGCGGCCACGCCGACTCCGCCGGCGCCCGCGTGGACGAGGACGGTGTCGCCCTGCTGGACGGACGCCAGGTCGACGAGTCCGTAGTACGCGGTCAGGAACGCCACCGGCACGGAAGCCGCCTGCTCGAACGACCAGCCCTCGGGGACGGGCGCGAGGACGCGTTCGTCGGTGACCGCGAGGGGGCCGAGGGCGCCGCCCATCAGGCCGAGGACGTGATCGCCGGGCGCGAACCGGGTGACCCCGGGGCCCACTTCGCTGACCACTCCGGCGCCCTCGCTGCCCATGACGGTCTGACCGGGCACCATGCCGAGGCCGATGAGCACGTCCCGGAAGTTGACACCCGCGGCCCGCACCGAGACCCGTACCTGTCCGGTGGCGAGCGGCGCGGTGGCCTCGGGGAAGGGCAGCAGGGTCAGCCCGTCCAGCGTGCCGGAGGCGACCGTGTCCAGCCGCCAGGCGGGCTCGGCGGGCGGCACCAGCGCGTCCCCGTTGCCGGGCCGTACGAGGCGCGGGGCCAGTGGGGTGCCCTCACGGACGGCGATCTGCGTCTCGTCGGCCTCCAGAGCGGCCACCACCGCGGAGACGATCCGGTCCGTGTCGGGCTTCTCCGCCGGGTCCAAGTCAAGGTCCGGTTCCAAGTCAAGGTCCAGGTCCAAGGCAAGGTCCTGGCCCAGGTCCTGATCCTGGTCCAGGTCCAGGTCCAGGTCCAGGTCCAGGTCCAGCAGGAGAAACCGCCCGGGGTTCTCCGACTGCGCGGAGCGCAAGAGTCCCCAGGCGGGGGCGGAGGTGAGATCGATGAGATCGGTGTCGCGGCCCGTCGAGACGGCACCGCGAGTCACCACGACGAGCCGCGAGTCAGCCAGTCGCTCCTGCGCGAGCCACTCCTGGGCAAGACGGAGTACGGCCTCGGTGACCTCCCGCGCGCGGTCGGAGACGGAGGCGGCGGCGTCGGTGACGGCAGCGACCGGAGGGGCCCACAGAACGACGTCGGGGACGGGCTCCCCGGTGGCCGCCGCCTCCAGGTCCGCACATGCGACGGCGCCTGCCGGGACGGGGAGCGTGTCCGACAGCACCGCCCATCGCTCGGCCCGCGCGGCGGCCGGCACGGGAACCGGGGTCCAGTCGAGGACGAAGAGGGAGTCGGCGTCGGGCGCCCCGGTCGCGGCCAACTGTTCGGCGGTGACCGTCCTCAGGACCAGTGAGTCCACGGCGGCGACGGGGACGCCGGTCGGGTCGGCGACCTGAATGCCCAGGGCGTCCTCGCCGTTGGGGGCGATACGCACGCGGAGGCGCTCGGCACCGGACGCGAGGAGGGTGACGCCGGACCAGGCGAACGGCAGCCTCAGTGACGTCGGTTCACCGGTGCGCGCGCCGAAGCCGATGGCGTGCAGTGCGGCATCGAACAGAGCCGGGTGGAGACCGAAGCGGGCAGCCTCGGCGCGTTCCGCCACGGGCAGGGAGACTTCGGCGTACACCTCCTCGCCCCGCAGCCAGACGGCACCCAGTCCCTGGAAGGCGGGCCCATAGCCGTATCCGACGGCAGCCGCCGACGCGTAGAACCCGGCTACGTCCACCTGCTCGGCACCCGGCGGCGGCCACGCGGCGAGGTCGGGCCCGTGATCCTCTTCGACCGGGGCCGCGCTCAGAACCCCCTCGGCGTGCCGCGACCAGGGCCGGTCGTGCTCGGCCCCTGCCGGGCGCGAGAAGACGGCGAGGTCACGGCGCCCCTGCCCGTCGGGCGCTCCGACCACCACCTGGACCTGCGCTCCCGCGTCCACCGGAACGGCCAGGGGTGCCTGGAGGGTGAGTTCGGTGAGGTGCCCGCACCCGACTTCGTCCCCGGCACGGATGGCGAGTTCCACGAACGCGGTACCGGGGAGGAGGACGGTGCCCGCGACGGTGTGGTCGGCCAGCCAAGCGTGCGTCCGCGTGTC
>NZ_JBEZNL010000075.1:0-15638 GCF_040653275.1 Streptomyces sp. NPDC048002
GACCCGGCCAAGCTCGGCGAACTGGCCGCGCGGACCGCCGTCGCGCTGGTGTCCGGCCAGATCACCGGCCAGGAGGGCGAGACCTTCACCGCCGGCGACATGGGCGAGTACACGATCGGCGAGGACGGCGTCATCAGCCTCGGCAAGCCGACCGTGTTCGACGCCGACAACATCGACCAGTACGACTTCTGATCCCCAGGGGGCTGTTGATGCAGCGTGTGTGCTTTCTGCTGAAGGTCCGGGCGGACCGCCTCGACGAGTACCGCGAGCGGCACGCCGCCGTGTGGCCCGAGATGCTCGACGCGCTCTCGGCCACCGGCTGGCACAACTACTCGCTCTTCCTGCGCGAGGACGGCCTGCTGGTCGGCTACTTGGAGACCGAGGACTTCGCGGCCGCCCAGGCCGGCATGGAGGCCGCCGAGGTCAACGCCCGCTGGCAGGCGGAGATGGCGCCGTTCTTCGAGTCGCTGGACGGCGCCCGACCCGACGAAGCGATGAAACCCCTCACCGAAGTCTTCCATCTAGCCTGAGCCGGAGAAGCCCTTCATGAGACGACGTACCGTGCTGACGACCGCTCTGCTGGCAGCCGTGGCCACCCCGGGCACGGCACGGGCCGCCGACCCCGGCCCCTCCGTCACCCCGACCGGCACCACCACCCTCGACTCCCAGGCCATCTTCTTCGTCTCCTACGACGGCCTGGTCAACAACAACTCGTTCCAGAAGAACGGCCTGTTGACCTACAAGGGGTACCAGTACGCCGGCTGGTACACCGCCGACCGCAACGCCGTCGTCGGCCGGCGCGCACTCGGCGGGACCACCTGGTCCACCGTCAAGGTCGGCCACACACTGCGCTACGACGACTCCCACAACGTCATCTCCATGGGCGTCTCCCGCACCGACGGCCGCCTCCACCTCAACATGGACTCGCACAGCGACGGCTTCACCTACGTCAAGTCCGTGGCCGGCCTGCTGGACAACCCGGCCGGCCTGTCCTGGACCGCGAGCCGCTTCGGCGCACCGCAGTCGACCCTGGACGGGCTGGCGTTGACCAGCCAGTTCACCTACCCCCAGTTCATCGCCACGCCCGAGGGCCGGCTCCAGCTCAGCTACCGGGCCGGAGTCTCCGGCAACGGCCGCAACGCGCTCGCCGAGTACAACGGCACCGGATGGACCGCGCTCGGCGAATGGACCGGCTCCACCGGCACGTACAGCAGCGAGCACGGATCCTCGACGGTCCGCAACATGTACCTGCACGGCATCGACTACGACCGCAACGGCCGGCTGCACTCCTTCTTCACCTGGCGGGAGCAGAACGGCGCCGTGATGTGCTCCGGCGGCGGCATCACCAACCACGACACCGGCTACGTCTACTCCGACGACCGGGGCCGCACCTGGCGCAACGACGCGGGCACCGTCGTCGGCACCACCGGCGGCTCCGACCGGGTCCTCGTCACCGACGCCGGACTCGTCGTCGACCCGCTCAACCCGGACCACTCCCTGATGAACCAGGAGAGCCAGGCGGCCGACTCCGCGGGACGGCCGCACGCGATCATCTCCTACGTCCCCGGCCGCTTCGGCCAGTGCACCACCGACTATGTCGCCGACCGCACCGCGAACGGCCGCGCCTTCCACGTCCGCAAGAACGCCTCCGGCGCCTGGCAGAAGACGGAGATCCCCGTACCGCTCAACTCCAGCCAGCGCACCAGGCTGGTCCTGGACAAGTACGACAACGCCTACGCGGTCCTCCCGTTCGGCCGGATCGCCGGCGCCTCCAAGGCGTCCGGGTACACCGACTGGGCGCTGCTGTACGACGCCGCCGGACTGAACGCCTTCGGCGAGGTCGTGATCGACGAGACGAGGATCGCGCAGGACCACGTCCTGTCGGTGATGTACCAGGTGAAGTCCAGCGGTACGACCCCCTCGGCGCTGCGGGTGGCCGACTTCCGGCTGCCCGCCTGACCCATGCCGTCCAAGGGCGGCATGACGGTAATGTGAGGGCCCTTCCGGCCCGCCGCCCCGTACTTTCCTGGAGGTCCCTGCCCGATGGCCCAGTCGGTGGGTATCAAGGACGTGGCCCGCGCCGCCGGAGTCTCCGTCGGCACGGTCTCCAACGTCATCAACCGCCCGGACACCGTCGCCACCGAGACCCGGGCGCGGGTGCTCTCGGCGATCGACCGGCTGGGCTACGTCCGCAGCGAGTCCGCGCGGCAGCTGCGCGCGGGCCGCAGCCGGATCATGGGGCTGCTCGTGCTCGACATGGGCAACCCCTTCTTCGTGGACGTCGCGCGCGGCGCCGAGCGGGCCGCCCGCGAGGCCGGACTCGGCGTGATGGTCTGCAACAGCGCGCAGAACGCCGGCGAGGAGGCCGACTACCTGTCGCTCTTCGCCGAGCAGCGGGTGCGCGGGGTGCTGCTGACCCCGGCGGACGCCACCGGCCGCAACATCGACGCCTTCCGGCGGCACAACATCCCCTTCGTCCTCGTCGACCGGGTCGCCGAGGGCGCCACCGAGTGCTCGGTCTCCGTCGACGACGTGGCGGGCGGCGCGCTCGCCGTGCGCCACCTCGTCGACGCCGGGCACCGCTCCATCGCCTACGTCAGCGGCCCGCCGAGCCTCACCCAGGTCCGCGACCGGCGCACCGGCGCGCTGTCCGCGCTCACCGAGGCCGGGCTCGGCCCCGAGGTGCTGCGCGAACTGCCCACCGAACGTCTCGACGTGGCCGCCGGCCGGGACGCCGGTGCCCGGGTGCTCGGCCTCGCCGACCGGCCCACCGCCGTGTTCTGCGCCAACGACCTGCTCGCCCTCGGCGTCCTCCAGGCGATGTACGCGGCCGGCGTCAGCGTCCCCGACGACCTCGCCATCGTCGGCTACGACGACATCGAGTTCGCCGCCGCGGCGGCCGTACCCCTGACCTCCGTGCGCCAGCCCGCGGTCACCATGGGCGCCCTCGCCGCCGAGCTGCTGCTGGAGGAGACCGAGACCGAGGGCGGCGCAGGGGAGCACGAGCACCGCCGGGTGGTACTCCAGCCGGAACTGGTCGTACGGCGCTCCAGCCTCTCGGCGCGCTGAGCGGCCGTTCAGTAGCAGTTCTTGATCCCCGGGCTCGGCACCCGGCCGGACATGTGCTGAACTGGGACGCGGCCAGCCGTCCGTCCGAACCGGGAGCCCCGTTGTCCGTCAGCTACCGCCAGCCCGGCGTCGTCCTCACCGACCGCCACTTCACCGTGCCCCTCGACCACGCGGACCCGGCGGGGGAGACCATCGAGCTGTTCGCCCGCGAGGTCGTCGCCGGTGACCGGGCGCGGCAGAACCTGCCGTGGCTGGTCTACCTCCAGGGCGGCCCCGGCTTCGGAGCCAACCGGTTCGTGGGCAAGCCCGCCTGGCTCGGCCGCGCGCTGAAGGAGTACCGCGTCCTGCTCCTGGACCAGCGCGGCACCGGCGCCTCCACGCCCGCCAACCGCCAGACCCTGCCGCTGCGCGGCGGCCCCGCCGAGCAGGCCGGCTACCTCACGCACTTCCGCGCGGACTCCATCGTCCGCGACTGCGAGGCGATCCGCCCCGCCGTCACCGGCGGCGCCCCCTGGACCGTGCTCGGCCAGAGCTTCGGCGGCTTCTGCACCGTGAACTACCTGTCCAGCGCGCCCGAGGGCCTGAGCGCCGCCGTCATCACCGGCGGCCTGCCCTCCCTCGACGCGCACGCCGACGACGTGTACCGCGCGGCCTACCCGCGCATCGAGCGCAAGGTCGCCGCCCACTACGCCCGCTACCCGCAGGACGTGGAGCGGGCCCGCCGGATCGCCGACCACCTGCTCACCCACGACGTCGTCCTGCCCAACGGCTACCGGCTCACCGCCGAGGCGTTCCAGTCCCTCGGCATCCTCCTCGGCGGCGCGGAGGGCAGCCACCGGCTGCACTTCCTGCTGGAGCACGCCTTCGTCCGCACCGCGGGCGGCCCGGCCCTCTCCGACGCCTTCCAGGAGGAGGTGCAGGGCCTGCTGTCGTACGCGGGACACCCGCTGTACGCCCTGGTCCACGAGGCGATCTACGGCCAGGACACCCGCCCCACCGCCTGGTCCGCGGAGCGGGTGCGCGGCGAGTTCCCCCAGTTCGACGCGGCCAAGGCGCTCGCCGGGGACGGACCGCTGCTGTTCACCGGGGAGACCGTCCACCCCTGGGTGTTCGACTGCGACCCGGCGCTGCGCCCGCTGCGCGAGACGGCCGAACTCCTCGCCGCCCGCACCGACTGGACCCCGCTGTACGACCCCGCGCGCCTGGCCGCCAACGAGGTGCCGGTCGCCGCCGCCGTCTACCACGACGACATGTACGTCGACACGGCCCACTCCCTGCGCACCGCCCGTGCCGTGCGCGGGCTGCGCACCTGGGTCACCGACGAGTTCGAGCACGACGGCGTCCGGGCCGGCGGCCCGCGCGTCCTGGACCGTCTGCTGGCCCTGGCCCGCGACGAGGCGTGACGGCCGCACGGCCGTGACTCGGGGGAGCGGGGCGCCGGCCCGGCTACTGTGCCGGCATGACCGATCCGTTGATCACCCAGCTCCGCCCCATGCCCGAGGACTGGCAGCGCGCCCTCGCCGTCGTCGCGCACCCGGACGACCTGGAGTACGGCTGCTCGGCCGCTGTCGCCGCGTGGACCGACCAGGGACGTGAGATCGCCTATGTCCTGGCCACCCGCGGCGAGGCCGGGATCGACACGCTGGAACCGGCCGTGTGCGGCCCGCTGCGGGAAAGGGAGCAGCGGGCCAGTGCGGCGGTGGTCGGGGTCTCGGAGGTGGAGTTCCTCGACCACCGGGACGGTGTGATCGAGTACGGCCTCGCGCTGCGCCGGGACATCGCGGCGGCGATCCGCCGCCACCGGCCCGAGCTGGTGATCACCCTCAACCACCGGGACACCTGGGGCGGCGTCGCCTGGAACACCCCCGACCATGTCGCGGTGGGCCGCGCCACGCTCGACGCGGCGGGCGACGCCGGGAACCGGTGGATCTTCCCCGAACTGGGGGAGCGGGGACTGGAACCCTGGAACGGGGTCCGCTGGGTCGCCGTCGCCGGGTCCGCCACCCCCACCCACGCCGTGGACGCCACGGCGGGCCTGGACCGGGCGGTGCGCTCCCTGCTCGAACACCGCGCCTACATCGAGGCGTTGACGGACGAGGACCCCGAGACGTACGCCCGGGAGTTCCTCACCGGCAACGCCACCGCGACGGGGGAGCGGTTCGGCGGCAGGCCGGCGGTCGCCTTCGAGGTCCTCGGCCGCTGACCGCCGGGCAGCGGGCCGGGCCGCGCGGGGGCCGCCGGGTCACTCGCCCGCCCCGCGCGCCGGACACGGTTGCGGTGCGGCGGATCCGTCCGGCGTCCGGCGTTCGACGTTCAGGCGCAGGCCCTCCGGCATGAGGGTGAGGCGTTCCGTCACCCGCAGCCGGTACCCGGGGTCGGCGCGCAGGGTGTAGCGGCGCAGCAGCAGACCGAGGACCAGGGTGGCCTCGTGGAGGGCGAACTGGCGGCCGATGCAGGCCCGTGCCCCGGTGCCGAACGGTTTGAAGGTGTGCGGGGGCCGGGAGCGGACCGCCTTGGGGTCGAAGCGGTCCGGGTCGAACCGTTCGGCGTCCGCGCCCCACGCCTCGGGGTCGCGGTGCAGCATCGGGATGAGCACCAGGGCCCACGCGCCCCGCCGCATCGGGTGCTCCCCGGCCAGCACGGTGTCCGCGCGGGCCTCCCGGGCGAAGGCGGGCGCCGTCGGCCACAGCCGCAGCGACTCGTCGAGCACCCGGCGCAGATAGCGCAGCTTGGCGACCTGGTCGTAGTCCGGCGGTTCCGCCTCGCCCCAGACCCGGTCCACCTCGGCGCGGGCGCGGGCGGCGACGTCCGGGTGGCGGGCCAGGTAGTGCAGGGCGAAGGAGAGCGCGCCCGAGGTGGTCTCGTGGCCCGCCACCAGGAAGGTGATGACCTGGCGGCGGACGTTCTCGGGCGAGAGGCGTTCGCCGGTCTCCGGGTGGGCCGTCTCCAGCATCCGGTCGAGCAGGTCGCCGTCCCCGCTGCTCGCGCGCCGGGCCCGGACCAGGGCGTCGACCGTGCGGTTGAGGTAGGCGATGTCGGCCTCGTTGCGCCGCGCGGACCGGCGCAGCAGGAACCCGGCCGGCACGGTGTTGAGCCGCTGGGCGTGGGCGAGCGTGCCGACCATCGCGTTCACGAAGGGATGCGGCCTGCTCCGCTCGAAGGAGCCGAAGTCGTGCCCGAAGCCGGTGCGCGCGATGGTCTCCAGGGTCAGCTTGGTCATGTCCCCGGCCACGTCCACGGTCCGGCCGGCCGAGGCCGCGCGGTCCCAGTGGCCGGTGAGCCGCCCGGCCACGTCGAGCATCATCGCGTGGTAACCCTCCATCGCCTCACGGCTGAAGCCGGGGGCCAGGACGTCGTGCGCGAGCTGCCAGTTGGGCTCGTGGTTGTACGCGGTGAACAGGGCGTCCCCGACGACCGGCCGCAGATTGGCGATGCCGAGCCCCACGTGCTTGGCGAAGCGTGTCTCGTCGGCGAGATCCGCGGCGAGTCGCGCGCCCCCCACGAAGACGAACTCCCGGTTGAACGCCTTGCGCCGGAAGATCGGGCCCAGGCGGCGCGCGTGGCGCAGGGAGTCCTGGAGCGGGGTGGTGCGGCTCGCCCCCAGGACGTCGCCGAGCAGGGGGAGCCTGCGGGGCGGGTGGGGTATGCGGTGCAACTCGGGCCAGCCCTGGTCGGCGCTCCGGAAGCCCTTGGGCAGCGCGGACCCGGTCGTCGTCTCCGCCATGACGCGATCTCCCTCGATCCTGCGGCAGGTTGAGCGTGTTGTACGTCGGTTCAATAGCGCCGCCCCAGTCTGGTGCGGTTGTTGAACCGGCGTCAAGTAAGGTGCGGACATGAGCGCGAACCAGGGCGAGCGCACCCGCCGGCGGCTCAGCACCGAGGAGCGCCGGGAGCAACTCCTCGCCGTCGGGGCGCGGTTGTTCTCGGAGAGCCCGTACGACGAGGTCTGGATCGAGCAGGTGGCCGAGATCGCCGGGGTCTCGCGCGGGCTGCTCTACCACTACTTCCCGGGCAAGCGGGACTTCTTCGCCGCCGTGGTGGAGCGCGAGAGCGCCCGGATGCTGCGCATGACGGCCGCGGTGCCCGGCGTGCCGGTGCGCGAGCAGCTCACCGCCGGTCTCGACGCCTACCTCGCCTACGTCGAGGAGCACGCGCACGGCTTCCGTGCCCTCCATCGTGCCGAGGCGTTCGGCGACCGGGCCGTGCGGGAGGTCTACCAGCGGGCCCTCGCGGCGCAGGAGGAGCAGATCCTCGCGGTGGTGGCGGCGGACCCGGAGTTCGGGCCGCTCGGGGACGGCCGCGCCGAGGTCCGGCTCGCCGTGCGGGGCTGGCTGGCGTTCATCACGGCCGTCTGCCTGGAGTGGCTCGGCGGTTCGGCGGACCTGACCCGGGAGAAGGTGCGCGACCTGTGCGCCCGCGCCCTGTTGGGCGTCATCGGCTGCTGACCGTGACCCCGTATGCCGCGCCGGATCGGGCGCGGTGGTTGGCGTGCGCCCCGATCTTCGGTAGGTTAGGCAAGGCTTACCTAAGGAGGTACGGAATGGGTGACAGCCAGAGCTGGACGGCCACCCCGGCCGCGGCGGAACGCGCCCGGTCGGTTCTCGCCACCGCATGGTCCTGCGCGGTGACGGCCGAAGGCGGCCGCGAGGAGTTCGTCGGTGCGCACACGGTCGCCGACGACGGCCGGGTGTTCCTGCACGTGCCCGACGAGAGCACCCTGACCGCGGCCGCGATCTGCGCGCCCCGCGGAGAGCCGTCCGCGGTACTGGAGTTCGCCGACGTCGCCCCCGTCCCGGTACGCAACCGCATCCGGACCCGGCTGTGGATGGCCGGCTGGTTCGCCGCCGAGGAGGGCCATCTCGCCTTCCGGGCCACCCGGGTGGTGCTGCGGCAGCCCGGCGGCGCGGTCGTGATCGGCCTCGACGACTTCGCCGCCGCCCGGCCCGACCCGCTGGCCACCGCCGAGGCCCAGCTGCTCACCCATCTCGCCGACTGCCACTCCGACGCGGTGGAGCGGCTCACCCGGCTCGTCGAACCGGACAGCCTGCACGGCGCCGTACGGGTCCAGCCGCTCGCCGTCGACCGGCACGGACTGACCCTGCGCATCGAGCGCGCCCGCGCCCACGGCGACGTACGGCTGCCGTTCCACCGGCCCGCTGACGACGTCGCCCAGCTCACCGAGCGCATGCACGTCCTGCTCGGGCAGGCGAGCGCCGCCTCCTGCCCGCGGGCCCTACAGCGGCAGCGCACAGACCGCGACGGGTGAGGCGAACGGCCGGCCCGTGAGCCGCAGCCGGCCCTCGGCCCCGTCGACGTGGAAGACGCTCACGGCGCTCGACCGCTGGTTCGCCGCGAACAGCAGCGCGCCGTCCGGCGAGAGGGCCAGCTGGCGCGGGAAGTCACCGCCCGCCGGCACCGTGCCGAGCAGCCGGAGCCGGGCCCCGTCCGCCTCCACCGCGTACCGCGTCACGCTGTTGTCGCCCCGGTTGGCCAGGAAGGCGTGCCGGCCGTCGGGGGCCACCGCGAACTGGGCCGGAAAGCTGGTGCCCGGTCCGGTGCCGGTGGACTGCGCGTCGCCCACGGTGACCTTCCCGGTCGACGGCTCGTAGGCGCAGACCGCGACGGTGTTGTCGGCCTCGTTGGCGAGATACGCGTACCGGCCGCCGGGATGGAAGGTCAGATGGCGCGGCCCCGCCCCCGGCCGGGTGCTCGCCCGGGACGCCTCGGAGAGGGTGCCCGTGGTGTCGTCGAGGCGGTACGTGTACACCGTGTCCGTGCCCAGGTCGACGGCGAGGACATGGCCGCCGTCGGGACTCGTGACGATCTGGTGGGCGTGCGGCCCGTCCTGGCCCGGACCCGGCGCGGGACGCGAGTGGACGACCAGGTCCGTGCGCTCGCCCAAGGCGCCCGAGGAGTCGACCGGGTGCACGGCCACGCTTCCGGTGCCGTAGTTCGCGCTCAGCAGCCAGCGCCCGCCGGGATGCACCGACAGATGGCAGGGCGCGACGCCGCCCGTGCTCCGGCTGCCCAGGACCCGGCGGTCGGCGAGCCGCACGGCGGTCACCGCGCCCTCCTCGCGCTCGTTGACGGCGTACAGCGTGCGGCCGTCGGGATGGAGCGCCAGATACGAGGGGTCGCCGATCCCCCCGATCGTGCCCGCGCCGGTCACCCGCCCCGAGGCGGGGTCGTACGAGGCGATCCCGATCCCCCGGCCGCCGCCCTCCGTCGAGGTGTAGGTGCCGAGGTACAGGGCCCGGGGCCCGGAGGCCGCCGGGCGGGACGGGCCGGGCGTGGACCCGGTGGCCGTCGCTGGTCCGGTGCTGGTTCCGGTGCTGGTCCCGGTGGCCGGTGCTGGTGCGGGGGTGCCGTCGCAGGCGGGGAGCGCGGTCGTGGCGGCGGTCGCCGCGAGGGCCCCGACGAACCGGCGCCTGCTCACACCGTCACTGCCCATGTCCCCGCCCTCGGGTCGTCCGTCCGCGCGAGAGCCACCCTGGCTTGGATCACCCGGTGCGTGCAACCGAGGGCCTGCGGGTCACCGTGAGCGGCGGGCCGCGGCGAGGCGGCCGCGGCCCACCCGCATGCCGTCCCCGATCCGGGTCAGCAGCCGGGGCATCCGCTCACGCTGCTCGGCGGAGACCCGGTCCAGCTCCTCCAGCAGCCGGCGGGTCCGGTGCTCGGTGTCCATCTCGTCGATGATCCGGTTCACCTCGGCCAGCACGGCACCGTGCAGCTGCCACTGACCGGGATCGCGCCGGACCTCCTCCAGCAGCAGACCGGCGAGCTTGTCCCGGGTCGTGGCGGCCCGGCGCAGCTCGGCGGTGAGCCGCTCCTCGGCCGACTCGGCGTTCTCGCTGACGTGCGCGGTGACCAGCACCGCGAAACTCACCGTCGCGTCCGCGACCTCGGCCAGCAGCCGCTCCAGCACGGCCCCGACCTCCGGGGCGAACAGCGGTTCCGACTCGCGTTCCTTGGCGAGGTCGGTCAGGGTCCGGGCGATCACCCGCAGCACGACCGTGCAGATCTCCAGCGTGTCCAGGCCGGTGCGCAGCACCACCCGGTGCAGCAGCCCCTCGCGGACCCGCGGATTGAACCGCACGCTGTCCTCGGCCTGTCGCAGCGCCGCGTCCACCCCGGCGATGTCGTGGTCCAGCCGGCGTGCCTCGTGCAGCCGGGCCGCCGCGCGATCCACGGGCGTCGGCCCGGCGGCCTGCTCGCCCATCCGCAGCATCAACTGCCGCAGTCGTCGCGCCAGGTCCTCCACGGACTCGCCCGCCTCGTCCACCCACACCGGCGGGGCGAGCAGCAGATTGCAGCCGAGTCCGACCACCGCGCCGATCAGGGTCTCCAGCACCCGGGCCCACGCCGTGTCCCCGACGGTCGTCACCCCGAGCACCAGCATCGCGCTGATCGCCACCTCGGGCACGTACTCGTCGACCCGGACCAGATGGCCGACGCCCAGCGAGGCGATGATCAGCAGGCCCAGGCTCCACCAGGTCAGGCCCACCAGCAGGCTGAAGGCGATGGCCACGAGGACCCCGGCCACCACGGAGTTCACCCGGCGCACCCCGTTGGTGAGGGTGGCGTAGAGGGTGACCTGGACGACCAGCAGAGCCGTCAGCGGGGCGGTGAGCGGAGCCTTCTCGGGACTGAGATGGAGCGCGATCACGTACGCGAGGGTCGCGGCGGCGGCCGAGCGCAGGGTCTGCACCACCACGGGGTCCCGGCGCAGCCTCGTCAGCCGCTCACGCGGCAGCCGCCACTGTCGTGGGTCTCGCATGCTCGGGCCGTTCCCCTCTCGCTGAGCCGCGGGCGTGGCCGACCCTGTTCATCATCCCCGGCCCGGCGGCCGCCGTCCTGCGGAGCGGGCCGGGCCACGCCGTCAGGCGTCGAGCTTGTCCAGGAAGGCCCCGAGGTTGGCCTCGGTACGGGCGATCCGCTGCTCCAGGGTGAGGCTCTCCTCCATGCGGGACCCGGAGTCCGGGGTCCTGAGCCCGCGCAGGTAGAGCGAGCACGCGAGGTCGGTGCACATGTACAGGCCGACCGAGTTGCCCTCGCGTCCGGCCGGGCCCGCCTTGCGCGCGGTCATCAGCGAGACCCCGCCGCCGCGATGGGTGGTCAGGCACAGCGAGCACAGGGAGCGGTGGAGGAAGCCCCGGCGTGAGGAGGGGAAGCGGAGGGTGACCCCGACGGCGCGTCCGCCGCGCTCGGTGACCAGGAAGCTGCGGTCGGGCGCGCCAGGATCTCGCCAGCCGAGGAAGTCAAGGTCCTCCCAGGGGAGCCGGTCCAGTTCCCGGGGCACGGTCAGGCGCTTCGCCTCGCCCTTGGAGCAGTTGACGAAGGAGTCGCGGATCTCGGGCTCGGTCAGTGCGCGCATCGTGGCCTTCCGGGGGGTGTGCGTGGCGGTCAGGTGCATAGCGGTCGGGCGCATGAGTCGGCCTAGGGGTCCTAGGTTTCTGGCTAATGCTAATCGGGCGGCTTCGGGAGAGGCCAGCCAATAACGGTCCGCCGTTCCGTAGGCTGAGCCCCGGACACGGGGAGGGGCGTGGCGGTGGACACCTGGGAGCGGGCCCGGCGGGTGCTGGGCGCGGGGGGACTGGACGGCGACGCGCTCACCGGCGTCCGCCCCCTGGGCGGCGGGACCTACAACGAGGTCGAGGAACTCCTCCTCGCCGACGGCACCCGGTACGTACTGAAGGTGCCGCCTCCCGAGGCGGTCCCCGGACTGGCGCACGAACGGGACCTGTTGGTCTCCGAGGCGGAGTTCTGCCGCGCCGCCGCCCGGGTCGCCGTGCCCGTCCCGCGGGTGCTCGTCGCGGCCCCGCGCGAGCTGCTGATGACGGCCTGCCCCGGCGCACCCTGGGACGACTCCCTCACGGACGCCGAACGGCGACGGCTGCGCACCGAACTGGGCCGCGGGACGGCCCTGCTGCACACGGTCGAGGGACCGGGCTTCGGCTACCCCTCCGGCGCCCTCGGCCCGCTCTCCGCCGACTGGCGCACCGCCTTCACCGGCATGCTCGCCGCCGTCCTCGACGACGCCCGCCGCTACCGCCCCTGGCTGCCCCGCTCCCTCGACGCCACCGCCGGGCCGCTGCGCGCCGCCCTCGGCGCGCTCGACGGGGTGGACGTGCCGCGCCTGGTCCACTTCGACCTGTGGCCGGGCAACATCCTGGTGGACCGCACCGCCGGTGAGCCCCGCATCGGCGGACTCGTCGACGGGGAGCGCATGTTCTGGGGCGACCCGGTCGCCGAGTTCGTCTCGACGGCGCTGCTCGGGGACATCCGGCGGGACGAGGAGTTCCTCGCCGGCTACCGGGAGGCCGGCGGCGTGGCCGAGTTCGACTCCGGCACCCGGCTCCGGCTCGCCCTGTACCGCGCCTACCTGTACCTGATCATGCTCACCGAGACCGTGCCGCGCGCCGTCGACGAGGGCCGCCTGCGCTGGACGCGGCAGGCCGTCGGGCCCCAGCTGGACGCCGCCCTCGACGAGACCGCGGCACTCTGCGGCTGAGCCGGTATGTTCCAGGTCGGACGGCGGCTCGACAGGGGGAGCGGGATGGTGGCGCGGAACAGGCGTACGGTACGCGATCTACGGCGGGAGAACCGCTCCGCCGTCCTCCAGCGCCTCTACTTCGACGGCCCGCTCAGCCGCTTCGAACTCGGCCCCGCCACCGGGCTCAGCTCCGGTTCCGTCAGCAACGTCGTCGCCGACCTGCTCGCCGACGGGGTGCTGGAGGAGGCCGGCAACGTCGAGTCCGACGGCGGCAGGCCCCGCACCCTGCTCAGGGTGGCGCCCGGCAGCGGCCACATGATCGGCGTGGACGTGGGCGAGACCCGGGTCCGGGTCGAGCTGTTCGACCTCGCCCTGACCGAACTGGCCCGCTCCGAGCGGCCCCTGGAGGCCGAGGGGTACGCGGCGGAGGCCGTCGTCGGACACATCCGGGACGCCGTCGCCGAGGTGCTCGACACCGCCGGGACCGCGCCGGAACGGCTGCTCGGCGTCGGGATCGGCGTGCCGGGCATCGTCGAGCACAGCGAGGACCGCGGCGCCGTGGTGCACGGACAGACCGTGGGCTGGGACGGGGTCGCCGTGGAGCGACTGCTCCGGGAGTGCCGCGCGCTGCCCCCGTCCGTCCCGTACTTCGTCGACAACGGCGCCCGCACGCTCGGCCAGGCCGAGATGTGGTTCGGCGCCGGGCGGGGGGCCCGCAGCGCGATCGTCGTGCTCATCGGCTCGGGCGTCGGAGCGTGCGTCGTCACACCGGAGGCGGAGGACGGGCGCGCGGTCGAGGGCGGGCATCTGACGGTACGGGTCGGCGGGCGCCGCTGCCGCTGCGGCGCGCTCGGCTGCCTGGAGGCGTACGCCGGTGCCGAGGCGCTGCTCGACCGCTGGCGCGAGGCGGGCGGACGTCCGCCCCGGAGCGACGATCAGGAGAGCGCGCTGGTCGCCCTGGTGGCCGCGGCGGACCGGGACCCGGTGGCGCGCGGGCTGCTGGAGGAGACCGCGGAGTACATCGGCGCGGGCCTGTCCGACCTGATCAACCTCTTCCAGCCGGAGCGGATCCTGATCGGCGGCTGGGCGGGGCTCCGGCTGGGTCCGGTCCTGCTGCCCGACATCCGTCGGCACGCGGCCGCGTACGCGCTGCGGTATCCCGCCGAGCGGGTCTCGGTGGACCTCGGCGGGCTCGGGCCCGACGCGGTGACCGTGGGGGCGGCGATTCTGCCGCTCGCCGACTTCTTCGCGCACGGCGGCCGGCGCGCCGAACCCCTTCCCGAGGGGCCGGGTCCCGCCTGGCGCACCGCGCTGGAGGACCGCGCACCGCGCTGATCCGTCCCCTTCGGGACGGCGAACAGTCCGGACAGCGAAGGGCCCCGACCGCGACGGGGGAATCACGGTCGGGGCGACCAGGGGCGGGTACGGATGGCGGTCGCCTCTCGGCGAAAGGCTCCACAGGGCTTCAGCCGAACGATCGTCCCTGTGGGCGGAGGTTGAGGCCCGGGGACACTGTCCCATCCGCACCCACATGTCGTTCAACGGGCGAACATCCTCCGGTGTTCCACGTTCTGTCGCGTTATGGCGTGATCCGCGTCACCCCGCCCGCGTCACCCCGCCCGCGCCGGGGTCCGCCGCTCATGGGTCCAGGCCAGCAGCTCCTCCCGGGACCAGGTGGTGACCACGCGGTCCGCCGGCACCCCGCACTCCTCGGCCCGCGCGCAGCCGAGGATCTGCCAGTCCAACTGGCCGGGGGCGTGCGCGTCGGTGTCGACGGAGAACAGGACGCCCGCCTCGACCGCGCGCCGCAGCAGCCGGCGCGGAGGGTCGAGCCGTTCGGGCCGGCTGTTGATCTCCACGGCCGTGCCGGTCTCCGCGCAGGCGGCGAACACCTCGTCCGCGTCGAACCGCGACTCGGGCCGCTCCCGGCCGCCGATCAGCCGTCCGGTGCAGTGCCCGAGCACGTCGGAGTGCGGATCGCGCACCGCGGCCACCATGCGCCGGGTCATCGAACGGGCGTCCATCCGCAGCTTGGAGTGGACCGAGACCACCACCACGTCCAGCCGCGCCAGCAGCTCCGGTTCCTGGTCCAGCGAGCCGTCCTCCAGGATGTCGCACTCGATCCCGGTGAGCAGCCGGAACGGGGCCCAGGTCTCGTTCAGGGCCGCCACCACGTCGAGCTGTTCGCGCAGCCGCTCCGCAGACAGTCCGCGGGCCACCGTCAGCCGGGGGGAGTGGTCGGTCAGCGCCGCCCACTCGTGCCCGAGGGCGGCGGCGGTCCGGCCCATCTCCTCGATCGGGCTGCCGCCGTCCGACCAGTCGGAGTGCAGATGGCAGTCACCGCGCAGCAGCGCCCTGAGGGCGGACCCCGCCTCGCCGGGCGGGGGCTGGGCGCGCAGTAGCCCGTCCAGATAGCCGGGCACCTCACCGGCCAGCGCCTCCACCGCCACCCGCGCCGTCTTCGGGCCGACTCCCTTGAGCGACTCCAGCGTCCCGGCCGACGCCCGCTCGCGCAGCTCCGCCTCCGGCAGGGCCGCCAGGACCCGGGCCGCGGTGCGGAAGGCGCGTACCCGGTACGTCGGCGCCAGGGAGCGCTCCAGCAGGAAGGCGATCCGCTCCAGTGCCTCCACGGGGTCCATCGCCACCTCCCTCCCCAGGGTTGCCCGGCGGCGGGGTGTCCGCACGGCGGACCGGCCGCCCGCAGGGTTCGGAACGGCCGGATCCGCTTTACGCTCTTTGCATGACAGAAATCGCGAGCCCGTACATCTCCCATCCGCGGATCATGGTGCTCGGGGTGCAGCCGGGCACGCCCCCGTTCCGGATCGTGGAGATCGACGGAATGGTGGTCGGTGAGGCCAAGACCGTCACCGACGTCCTGTCCGCCGCGGCGGCGTTCGGCATCACCGTCCACGACCTGGACGATCCCGATGTCGTGCGCTGGGTCGGTGGCGACAAGTTCACCTGGACCCGGCACGGCAGGGCCTAGATGAGTGAGTCCGATGTGTGTGCTGGTCGCGACCATGGCGAAGGGCGCCCGTTGGTCAGTGTGTGAAGACAAACCTGGACGCCCTTCTGG
>NZ_JBEZNL010000076.1:0-13015 GCF_040653275.1 Streptomyces sp. NPDC048002
CCAGAAGGGCGTCCAGGTTTGTCTTCACACACTGACCAACGGGCGCCCTTCGCCATGGTCGCGACCAGCACACACATCGGACTCACTCATCTAGTTCCCCTAGGACCCCCGCGATGACCTACCGCATGCCCCCCGAGTGGGCCCCGCACGAGCGCACCTGGATGGCCTGGCCGGGCCCCAACCCCACCTTCGCCGACGAGAAGGAGCTGGCCGAGGCGCGCGCCGCCTGGGCCGCGGTGGCCCGTGCCGTACGCCGCTTCGAGCCCGTCACGATGGTGCACGGACCCGGCCAGGGCGAGTCGGCGCGCCAACTGCTGGGCCCTGAGGTGGAGTTGGTGGAGCGCGAACTCGACGACGCCTGGATGCGGGACATCGGCCCGACCTTCGTCCGCGACGGCGAGGGCCGACTGGCCGCCGTGGACTGGGTGTTCAACGGTTGGGGCGGCCAGGACTGGGCCCGCTGGGAGCACGACGCCGAGATCGCCGGCCAGGTCGCCGACCTGGCCGGGGTCCCGGTGCTGTCCTCCCCGCTGGTCAACGAGGGTGGCGCGATCCACGTCGACGGCGAGGGCACGGTCCTGCTGACCGAGACCGTCCAACTGGGCGCCGGGCGCAACCCCGGCTGGAGCCGGGAGCGGGTCGAGGCGGAGATCCACGCCCGGCTCGGCACCACCAAGGCGATCTGGCTCCCGCACGGCCTGGCCGGCGACTACGGCCGCTACGGCACCCAGGGGCACGTCGACATCGTCGCGGCCTTCGCCCGGCCCGGCACGGTTCTGGTGCACACCCAGCGCAACCCCGAACACCCGGACTTCGAGCGCTCCCGCACCTATCTGGAGATCCTGCGCGGGCAGACCGACGCCAAGGGCCGCCGCCTGGAGGTCGTCGAGGTCCCCGCGCCGACCGTCCTGCGCGACGAGGACGGCGACTGGGTCGACTACTCCTACATCAACCACTACCTCTGCAACGGCGGAGTCGTCCTGTGCGCCTTCGACGACCCGCACGACGAACGCGCGGCCGGGATCTTCCGGCGGCTGTTCCCCGAGCGGACGGTGACCCTGGTGGACGCCCGTACCATCTTCGCGGGCGGTGGAGGCATCCACTGCATCACCCAGCAGCAGCCGAGCACCTAGGGAGCAGCCGGATGGCCGGTGCGCGCAGACACGCGCCGCCCCGCGAGGACGTTCTCGTCGCCGCCATGGAGATGATCGCCGAGCGCGGTCTGGAGCAGCTCACCATGGCGGCGCTCGGCCGCGAGGTCGGGATGAGCAGCGGACACCTCCTCTACTACTTCGGCTCCAAGGACGAACTGCTGCTGCGGACCCTGGAGTGGAGCGAGGGCCGGCTCGGCGCCGAGCGCGGCCGGCTGCTGACCCGGCCCGCCCCGGCCGGCGAACGGCTGGCGGCCTACGTCGACCTGTACGTCCCCGACGGCCACCGCGATCCGCACTGGACCCTGTGGCTGGAGGTCTGGAACCGCTCGCAGAACGCCGACGCCGACGCCCGCGACCGGCAGGCCGCGATCGAGGGCGCCTGGCACCGCGACCTGGTGGCGCTGCTCGCGGAGGGGGTCTCCCGGGGCGAGTTCCGGCCGGTCGACCCGGACCGCTTCGCCGCCCGCCTCAGGGCACTGCTCGACGGCTTCTCCATCCATGTGGCCATCGGGCTGCGCGGCACCGACCGGGAACAGGTCCTCGGCCATGTCACGGAGTTCCTGGCGGAGTCCCTGCTCGTGGACGGCTGAGACCGGGAGCGACCAGCGCAGGGTTCGCATGGTGAGACGGGCGGTAACCACGGGGGCGGACTGTGCCAGACTGCCCCCGTGCTCTCGTTCGCCATGATTATTGGCAGCAGGCGCGCCGGTCCGCAGTGACCGCCACGTACGACCAGGTACGGGCGGACACCGTCGTCCTCGACCCGCGCGCAGACCTCTCGCACCCGCGAGAGGTTTTTCGCATTTCAGGCCCACCTTCAGCCGGGTGCGCAGCGCGAGGGATCATTGGGGGACGGTGGAGCCGGTCATTCCGGTACAGACCGAGATCCATACATCAGGAGCCTTCAGACCATGACGGAAACCAGCGAGCTCGACGACTCGTTCCACGTCTTCGACACCACCCTGCGCGACGGCGCCCAGCGTGAGGGCATCAACCTCACCGTCGCGGACAAGCTGGCCATCGCACGGCACCTGGACGACTTCGGCGTGGGCTTCATCGAGGGCGGCTGGCCCGGCGCCAACCCGCGGGACACCGAGTTCTTCGCCCGCGCCCAGCAGGAGATCGACTTCCGCCACGCCCAGCTGGTCGCCTTCGGCGCCACCCGCCGGGCGGGCGCCAAGGCCGCCGAGGACCCGCAGGTCAGGGCGTTGCTGGAGTCGGGCGCCCCGGTGATCACACTGGTCGCCAAGTCCCACGACCGGCATGTGGAACTCGCGCTGCGCACCACCCTGGACGAGAACCTGGAGATGGTCCGGGACACCGTCTCCTTCCTGCGTGAGCAGGGCCGCCGGGTCTTCGTCGACTGCGAGCACTTCTTCGACGGCTACCGCGCCAACCCCGAGTACGCCAAGGCCGTGGTCCGCACCGCCTCGGAGGCGGGCGCGGACGTCGTGATCCTCTGCGACACCAACGGCGGCATGCTCCCGGCGCAGGTCCAGGCGGTCGTCTCGACCGTCCTGGCCGACACCGGCGCCCGGCTCGGCATCCACGCCCAGGACGACACCGGGTGTGCCGTCGCCAACACCCTCGCCGCGGTCGACGCGGGCGCGACCCACGTCCAGTGCACGGCGAACGGCTACGGCGAGCGCGTCGGCAACGCCAACCTCTTCCCGGTCGTCGCCGCCCTGGAACTGAAGTACGGCAAGAAGGTACTCCCCGAGGGGCGGCTGCGGGAGATGACCCGGGTCTCGCACGCCATCGCCGAGGTCGTGAACCTCACCCCGTCCACGCACCAGCCCTACGTCGGCGTCTCGGCCTTCGCCCACAAGGCCGGACTGCACGCCTCCGCGATCAAGGTCGACCCGGACCTGTACCAGCACATCGACCCCGAGCAGGTCGGCAACACCATGCGGATGCTGGTCTCCGACATGGCCGGCCGGGCCTCGATCGAGCTCAAGGGCAAGGAACTCGGCGTCGACCTCGGCGGCGACCGGGAACTGGTCGGCCGGGTCGTGGAACGGGTCAAGGAGCGCGAACTCCAGGGCTACACCTACGAGGCGGCCGACGCCTCCTTCGAACTCCTGCTGCGCGCCGAGGTCGAGGGCCGCCCGCTGAAGTACTTCGGCGTGGAGTCCTGGCGCGCGATCGTCGAGGACCGCCCCGACGGCAGCCACGCCAACGAGGCCACGGTGAAGCTCTTCGCCAAGGGCGAGCGCATCGTCGCCACCGCCGAGGGCAACGGCCCCGTCAACGCCCTCGACCGCGCCCTGCGCGTCGCGCTGGAGAAGATCTACCCCCAGCTCGCCAAGCTCGACCTGGTCGACTACAAGGTCCGCATCCTGGAGGGCGTGCACGGCACCCAGTCGACCACCCGCGTCCTGATCTCCACCTCCGACGGCACCGGCGAGTGGTCCACGGTCGGCGTCGCCGACAACGTCATCGCCGCCTCCTGGCAGGCTCTGGAGGACGCGTACACGTACGGCCTGCTGCGCGCGGGGGTCTCACCGGCGGAGTAGGCGCACCACCGGCGCCGGGGGCGCGTGCCGCACCCGGGCGGTGCCCCCGGCGCCGGACACCCGTGCCTGCGTGGTCCCTTGACGGCTCTCCGAGTCAACAGTTAACTCACGGCGTGATCTAAGCCGAATGTGGACTATGAGAGTCGAGGGATGTTCCATGCGAAGAACCGCCCTGCTCGTCTCCACCGCTCTGCTTGCCGCGCTGGTGCCGTTCTCCTCGGCCCGCGCCGCCGACGAACCGGCCCCGGTCCCCGTGGACCGCTTCGAGGGCGAGGTGCCCTTCGCCGAACCGCCGGCGGGGGGCATCTTCACCTGGGGCAGCGACAACGACGACCGGCCCGCCCTGGAGTTCAGCGCGCGCGAGGACGCCCCCGAGGGGGAGAAGGTCCTCTCCGGCACCTACGACATCAGCGGCTACGGCGGCTTCACCCACGACTTCGCCTTCGCCGAGCCCGCCCACGACTGGTCGGCGAGCAAAGGCGTCCGCTTCTGGTGGGAGGGCCACGACGACGGCCGGAGGATCGCCTTCGAGCTGAAGGACGGCGGCGCCAACGGCGAGGCCTCCGAGCTGTGGACGACGTCCTTCACGGACGACTTCACCGGCTGGAAGCAGATCGAGATCCCGTTCACCGACTTCGTCTACCGCACCGACTACCAGCCCGTCGGCGGCATCGACCAGGTCCTCGGCCTCACCGAGACCTGGGGCTACGCGGTCACCCTCCCGGTCGGCGCGCCGGGCGCGTTCGCTATGGACGCCGTCGAACTGTACGGCCGCGCCGACCAGTCGCTGCGCGCCTCGGTCACCACCGACGCGGCCGTGTACCCGGTGCGCGAGGGAGGTACAGCGGCGGTGCGGGTCACCGTCGCCACCACCGGCGCCGCCCCGCTCGACGAACCGGTGACGGTCGCCTACGAGACGGCCGGCGGCAGCGCCGAACCCGGCAAGGACTACACCCCGGTCACCGGCACGGTAACCTTCCCGGCCGGCACCGCCTCCGGCACCGCCCGCACCGTACGGGTGCCGACCCTGAAGGACCGCGCCGCCGAGCCCGCCGAGACCGTCCCGCTGAGGCTGACGGTCACCGGCGCCAAGGCGCCCGCGGAGAGCCCGCAGATCGTCGTGGACGCCCACGGGCTGCCCTACCTCGACAGCAGGCTGCCCGTGCGCGAGCGCGTCGCCGACCTGGTCGGACGGATGTCCCTGGCGGAGAAGGCCGGCCAGATGACCCAGGCCGAGCGCGGCGCGATGAGCGCGCCCGGTGACATCGCCGCCCTGGGCCTCGGCTCGCTGCTCTCCGGCGGCGGCTCCACCCCGACGCCCAACACCGCCGAGGCGTGGGCGAAGATGATCGACTCATTCCAGCTGCGGGCGCAGGCCACCCGCTTCCAGATCCCCCTGATCTACGGCGTCGACGCGGTGCACGGCCACAACAACCTGGCCGGCGCCACGATCCTGCCGCACAACATCGGCATCGGCGCCACCCGCGACCCCGGGCTCGCCCGGCGGGCCGGCGAGGTGACCGCCGCCGAGGTCCGCGCCACCGGCGTGCCCTGGGACTTCGCACCCTGCCTGTGCGTGACCCGCGACGAACGCTGGGGCCGCTCCTACGAGGCGTTCGGCGAGGACCCGGCGCTGGTGGAGTCGATGGCGACCGTGATCCAGGGACTCCAGGGCCGCGCGGACGGACGGGACCTGGACCGCGGCGACAAGGTGCTCGCCACCGCCAAGCACTTCGTCGGCGACGGCGGCACCACCTACGGCTCCTCCACCACCGGCACCTACACCATCGACCAGGGCGTCACCGAGGTCACCCGGCAGCAGTTGGAGACCGTGCACCTGGCCCCGTACCAGGACGCCGTCGACCGGGGTGTCGGCACCGTCATGCCGTCCTACTCCTCCCTGGACCTCGCCGGCGACGGCCGGGGACCGGTGAAGATGCACGCCCGCGGCGACATGATCAACGGCGTGCTCAAGGGGCGGATGGACTTCGACGGCTTCGTGATCAGTGACTGGAACGGCATCGACCAGATCCCGGGCGACTACCCGAGCGACGTCCGCACCTCCGTCAACGCCGGCGTCGACATGGTCATGGCGCCGTACTCCTACAAGGAGTTCCACACCGCCCTGGTCGCCGAGACGGAGGCCGGGCGGATCAGCGGGGCGCGGATCGACGACGCCGTCTCGCGCATCCTCACCCAGAAGTTCGAGCTGGGCCTCTTCGAGCGGCCGTACGCCGACACCGGCGGCGCCGACACGATCGGTTCCGCCGGGCACCGCGCGGTGGCGCGCGAGGCGGCGGCCGAGTCGCAGGTGCTGCTGAAGAACGCGGGGAACCTGCTGCCGCTGAAGAAGTCGCAGAAGGTGTACGTCGCCGGGTCCAACGCCGACGACCTGGGCAACCAGTCCGGCGGCTGGACCATCACCTGGCAGGGCGCCTCGGGCGACATCACCGAGGGCACCACGGTCCTGGAGGCGATGCGCAAGCGGGCGACCGGGCTGACGTACTCCAAGGACGCCTCCGCGCCCACCGACGGCCATGACGTCGGTGTCGTGGTGGTCGGCGAGACCCCGTACGCCGAGGGCGTCGGCGATGTCGGCAACGGCCACGACCTGGACCTGTCGGCCGCCGACCGGGCGGCCGTGGACAAGGTGTGCGCCGCGATGAAGTGCGCGGTGCTGATCGTCTCCGGGCGCCCGCAGCTCGTCGGCGACCGGCTCGGCGACATCGACGCCCTGGTCGCCTCCTGGCTGCCGGGCTCCGAGGGCGACGGCATCGCCGACGTGCTCTACGGGAAGCGGCCCTTCACCGGGCAGCTCCCCGTCACCTGGCCGAAGTCCGAGGCCCAGCTGCCGATCAACGTCGGCGACGCCTCGTACGACCCGCAGTTCCCCTACGGCTGGGGCCTGACCACGCTCACCAAGGTGCCGGAGGGCGGCGCGGCCACCCTGCGGGTGCTCGGGATCGCCGCGGCGGCGGCCGAGCGGGCCGGGGCCGAGGAGGCCGGCCGCGCGCTGGTCACCAAGGCGCGGCTGATCGTCCAGCAGAAGGCGGTCACGCCCGGCCTGGCCAAACCGTTCGCCGAGGCGGACCGGCTGCTGACCCAGGGGCGTTACGGCGCGGCCGTGGAGAAGCTGATCGCGGCCCACCGGGCTGACTGAACCGTCGTACGGGCGCCGGGCCCGGCGGGAATCGTCCCGCCGGGCCCGGTACGTTTGTCCGTTTCGTCAGGTAGCGTCGAGGTATGAGGACTCCGTTGCTCCGGGGCCTTGCGCGCTGGGCCCTCGTCCCGGTCGCCGCCACCCTCGCGGTGCTGACCGCCGGGGCTCCCGGCGCGTTCGCCGCGGCGGATCTGTCGACGGTCGCCGAGTCGCTGCGCGAGGACCCCGTGTACGTCGACCCGGCCGCCTCCGACCAGCTCTCCGCGTCCGACGCCGAGGCGCTCTCCGACAGGATCAGGGACGCGGACAAGCCGGTCTTCGTGGCCGTCCTGCCCGCCGACCAGCCCGCGGAGGACCTCTTCCTCAACCTCCGTACCGAGACCGGCATCACCGGCCTGTACGCGGTGCGCAGCGGGGACCGCTTCGGGGCGCAGGCCGACTCCTCGGTGCTCGGCAACCAGGCCGTGGACAACCTGGTCACCGCGGTGGAGGACACCGACGACGTCAAGGCCCAGCTCAACGACTTCGTCGACGCGGCCCTGCGGAACGTGGGCGGCTCGGCGCCGGCCTCCTGGTCCTCGACGACCACGGACGAGGGCGTGCCGGTCGCGGGTCTGGTCACCACCGGCGTGGTGCTGGCGGCGGGCGGCGCGGGCGTGTACGCGCTGGTGCGGCGCCGGCGCCAGGCCCATGAGCGGGAACAGCGGGAGGCGCTGGAGAAGCTGCGCGTGGTCGTCGACGAGGACATCACCGCGTTCGGCGAGGAGCTGGAACGGCTGGACTTCCACCCCGGCGAGCTGGGCGCCGACGACGCGATGCGCACCGACTACGAACACGCCCTGGACTCCTACGAACAGAGCAAGCGGCTGATGGACGCGGCGACGCGGCCGGAGGACGTCCGGGCCGTCACCCAGTCCCTGGAGGACGGCCGCCACTCGCTGGCCGTCCTGGCCGCCCGCCGCGAGGGCCGTGCGCTGCCCGAGCGGCGGCCGCCCTGCTTCTTCGACCCCCGGCACGGCCCGTCCGTCGCCGACCTCACCTGGACCCCGCCCGGCGGCGCCACCCGCGAGGTGCCGGTCTGCGCGGCCGACCGGCGGCGGCTGGACGAGGGCGAGGAGCCGATGATCCGCGAGGTCACCACCGAGACCGGCGCCCGCCGCCCCTACTGGGACGCGGGCCCCGCCTACGGTCCCTGGGCCGGCGGCTACTTCGGCGGCGGGATCCTGCCCGGCCTGCTCATCGGCACGATGCTCGGCAGCATGATGGCGAGCCCCGCCTACGCGGCCGACTACGGCTCCGGGTACGGCGACTTCGGCGGCGGCTACGAGGGCGGCGACCTCTCCGGCGCGGACTTCGCCACCGACGACTTCTCGGGCGGCTTCGGCGGCGGGGACTTCGGTGGCGGCGGCGACTTCGGCGGCGGCTTCTGACGGTCCCGGCTGCCTGGTGGGGCCGGCTGCCTCGTGGTCCCGGCTGCCTCGTGGGGCAGGATGCCGGTGGACACGGAACAACGGGCCCGGCGCGCGGTGCGCCGGGCCCGTCCTCGGTGCGAGGGTGCTCAGAGACCGGCCGCCGCCGAGGCGATGGCGGAGGCGAAGGTCGACACCTCGGTGTAGACACCGGGGGCGTTGGGGCGGGCGCAGCCGATGCCCCAGCTGACGATGCCGACCTGGATCCACGCGTTCGCCGCGTCCCGGCGGAACATCGGGCCGCCGGAGTCGCCCTGGCAGGTGTCGACACCGCCCGCCGTGTAGCCCGCGCAGATCTCCTCGCTCGCGATCAGCCCGCTGTAGCCGCTGTACGTACGACACGTGGCGTCGCTGACGAACGGCACCGTTGCCTTGAGCAGGTACCGCTGCTGGCCGCCGCCCTCGCTGGCGGCGCCCCAGCCGGCGACCGTGAAGGTACCGGTGTTGTACTGCGTGGTCGTGGCGATCTTCAGGGTGGGCAGGTTGATCGGCTGCGCGAGCTTGATCAGCGCCCAGTCCTTGCCGTCGCCGTTGTAGCCGGGGGCGCGGTAGACGTACGTGGAGCGCACCGTGATCCGGCTGCTGGACTGGAGGTCCACGGCACCGGCGGTGGCGGTGATGCTGGTGTTGGCCCCCGTGCGGCCCACGCAGTGGGCGGCGGTGAGGACGATCTGCTGGGTGTAGAGCGCACCGCCGCAGCCCATCGAGAGCCGCACCATGAACGGGAACTCGCCCTGCGCGGCCCGGGTCCCGCCGACGACGGGCGCGGGTGCGGCCTGAGCGGACGACACGGGCTGGAGGCTGACGACGGCGAGCGCGGCCGTGGCGGCGACGGCGCATCTCTTGAGGGCCTTGAGGAGAGACTTCAACGGGATGCCTTCCGTGGGGGGTGAGTGGAGGCGTGCCGGCTGACGCCCCGCCACTGTTGTCGCGGGCACGTCAAATCCTGTGCTCGGATTATGAGAAGGCTGTGAGCGCCGGGACAAGGGGGGAAATCCAGCCAGGCCCGCCGCCCGCCCGATAGCGGACGGATCCTGTCCTACATCCCGCCTACGGTCTCCCCATGACCACCCCGGAACCCCTCTTCTTCGCCTCGGCCGACGCCCTCGACGCGTGGCTCACCGCCCATCCGGCCCCGCATCCGGGGCTGTGGGTGAAGGTCGCCAAGAAGGGGTCGGGCATCACGTCCGCCGACTTCGCCGACGTCAACGACGTGGCCCTGTGCCACGGCTGGATCACCGGGCGGCGCAGGGCGCTGGACGCGTCGTACTTCCTCCAGCGGATCACTCCGCGCCGGCCCGGCAGCCTGTGGTCGATGGTCAATGTGCGGCGGATCGCGGAGCTGACCGCCGAGGGGCGCATGCGCCCGGCCGGCACCGCCGAGGTGGAGGCGGCGCGGGCCGACGGACGGTGGGAGGCGGCGTACGAGTCGCAGCGCAACGCGGACGTGCCGGCGGACCTCGCGGCGGAACTGGAGCGCGACCCGCGGGCCCGGGGGGCGTTCGAGCGGCTCGGCAGGTCCGACCGCTACCAGGTCATGCTCGGGCTGCTCCAGGCGCGCACTCCGCGGACCAGGCGGGCCAGACTCACCGCGGCCCTCACCCGGCTGCGGGAGGGGTAGGGCGCAAACACGCCCTGGGGGCGGCCGGGACGCGCCCCGGGACGGCCCGGACACGCCCCGGGGACGACCGAGCGCCCGCCCTCCCGTACGGGGAGTGGAGGGCGGGCGCGCTCGGGGTGCGGCGGGGGAGCGGAGGCGGTTGGCGTCACGCGTTCCGGATGGCCGAGATGTCGAAGTTCAGCTTGATCTTGTCGGAGACCAGGACGCCGCCCGTCTCCAGGGCCGCGTTCCAGGTCAGGCCCCACTCGGAGCGGAGGATCTCCGCCTTGCCCTCGAAGCCCACGCGCTCGTTGCCGAAGGGGTCCTTGGCCGAGCCGTTGAACTCCAGGTCGATGGTGAGCGGCTTGGTCGTGCCGAGGATGGTCAGGTCACCGGTGAGGCGGTAGTCGTCGCCGCCCAGGGCCTCCGCCTTGGTGGAGCGGAAGGTCATGACCGGGTGCTCGTCGGTCTTGAAGAAGTCCGCGCTCTTCAGGTGGCCGTCACGGTCCGCGGAGCCGGTGTCGATGCTGTCCATCTTGACGTCGATGGAGGCGGTGGACTTCGCCGGGTCCGAGCCGTCCAGCGTCAGCGAGCCGCTGAAGTCCAGGAACTTGCCCTTGATGTTCGTGACCATGGCGTGGCGCGCCGTGAAGCCGAGCGTGGAGTGGGCGGCGTCGATGGAGTACTCGCCGGTCAGGGCGGCCAGCTCCGGGTTGACCTCGGCGGTGGCGGTGGCGGCGCTCTCGACGGTGTTCTTGCGGCCGAAGATGCTCATGACGTTCTCTCCTTGGGGGACGATGTTGAACGTTCAATTAGCTGAACACCCACGACCGTAGACCTATTCCGTTCAGATTTCAACAACCTCCGGCGTGTGTTCGAGGTCTCACCCTCGGTCATGGCGGGAGGCGGCCGAATGCCCGCTCCTGTCACCCCGGGGATGGCATGTGCGAGCCATGAATGTGAGGTGGCTCTCAGGTGGCCGGATTGTGCGACCCCTACAAGCGGTACGCCCCCTGAGCAGTCGGAACGGCTGCATGTCGCCACGGTTCTGTTCGGTGGTACCAGGAAAACGGTCCGGAGACTGTACGGAGTCGACGGCCCGCTTTCCTTGGTGGGCTTCGTAAGGTCACTACATGACCGTTTTGGAAGAGACGACGGGTGAGCCCACGGACGCGCGCGGCCGGGTCGCCGAGCTGCACGAGATCCGTGCCCAGGCACTGGCCGGTCCCAGCGAGAAGGCGACCGCGGCGCAGCACGCCAAGGGCAAGCTGACCGCCCGGGAGCGGATCGAGCTGCTGCTCGACCCGGGCACCTTCCAGGAGGTCGAGCAGCTGCGCCGGCACCGCGCGCAGGGCTTCGGCCTGGAGGCCAGGAAGCCGTACACCGACGGTGTCATCACCGGCTGGGGCACGGTGGAGGGCCGCACGGTCTTCGTCTACGCCCACGACTTCCGCATCTTCGGCGGCGCGCTGGGCGAGGCCCACGCCACCAAGATCCACAAGATCATGGACATGGCCATCGCGGCCG
This sequence comes from Streptomyces sp. NPDC048002, assembly GCF_040653275.1. Taxonomy (NCBI): domain Bacteria; kingdom Bacillati; phylum Actinomycetota; class Actinomycetes; order Kitasatosporales; family Streptomycetaceae; genus Streptomyces; species Streptomyces sp. NPDC048002. The sequence goes on from NZ_JBEZNL010000076.1 coordinate 11,427, forward strand.
GCGCCCCGCTGGTCTCGCTCAACGACGGCGCCGGCGCCCGTATCCAGGAGGGCGTCTCCGCCCTCGCCGGCTACGGCGGCATCTTCCAGCGCAACACCAAGGCCTCCGGGGTCATCCCGCAGATCTCGGTGATGCTCGGCCCGTGCGCGGGCGGCGCGGCCTACAGCCCGGCGCTGACCGACTTCGTCTTCATGGTCCGCGAGACCTCGCAGATGTTCATCACCGGCCCGGACGTCGTCAAGGCGGTCACCGGTGAGGAGATCACCCAGAACGGCCTCGGCGGCGCCGACGTCCACGCGGAGACCTCCGGCGTCTGCCACTTCGCCTACGACGACGAGGAGACGTGCATCGCGGAGGTGCGCTACCTCCTGTCGATGCTGCCGCAGAACAACCGGGAGAACCCGCCCCGCGCGGAGGCATCGGACCCGGCGGACCGCCGCAGCGACGTGCTGCTGGACCTGGTCCCCGCGGACGGCAACCGCCCGTACGACATGGCCAAGGTCATCGAGGAGCTCGTCGACGACGGCGACTACCTGGAGATCCACGAGCGCTGGGCGCGGAACATCATCTGCGCGCTGGCCCGGTTCGACGGCCAGGTCGTCGGCATCGTCGCCAACCAGCCGCAGAGCCTGGCGGGCGTGCTGGACATCGAGGCCTCCGAGAAGGCGGCCCGCTTCGTCCAGATGTGCGACGCCTTCAACATCCCGATCCTCACCCTTTTGGACGTACCCGGCTTCCTGCCTGGTGTAGACCAGGAGCACGGTGGAATCATCCGCCACGGCGCCAAGCTCCTCTACGCCTACTGCAACGCGACCGTGCCGCGGATCTCGCTGATCCTGCGCAAGGCATACGGAGGTGCGTACATCGTCATGGACAGCCAGTCCATCGGTGCCGACCTCACCTACGCGTGGCCGACGAACGAGATCGCCGTGATGGGCGCCGAAGGTGCCGCCAACGTCATCTTCCGCCGCCAGATCGCGGAGGCCGAGGACCCGGAGGCCATGCGGGCCCGGATGGTCAAGGAGTACAAGTCCGAGCTGATGCACCCGTACTACGCGGCCGAGCGCGGTCTGGTGGACGACGTGATCGACCCGGCGGAGACCCGCGAGGTCCTCATCAAGTCCCTGGCGATGCTCCAGTCCAAGCACGCCGACCTGCCGTCCCGCAAGCACGGCAACCCCCCGCAGTAACCCACCGGTACCGCTGCGGAAACCTCACTCACGGAGACTGACACCCATGAGCGTCCCTGACATTCGCGTTGAGAAGGGCCATGCCGGGCCCGAGGAAGTCGCCGCCATCACGGCCATCCTGCTCGCCCGCGCGGCCGCCCGGCCGACGCCCGAAGCGGCCCACCGGGGCCGCCCCAGGGCCGGCTGGCGCCGCCTGGAGCGCGAGCCCGGCTTCCGGGCCCCGCACAGCTGGCGCTGAAGCTGCGCACGCACGTACGGCCCCGCCCTCCTCACCGGAGGGCGGGGCCGTACGCGTACGCGGGCGCACCGAGGTCGCCGCGGCCCACGGACTCGGCGAGGACGCGGCGGCCCTCTACCTCCAGCTGCTGGCCCTGCCCGACCCGACCGACCGCAACTGCG
>NZ_JBEZNL010000077.1:0-12306 GCF_040653275.1 Streptomyces sp. NPDC048002
TCGGCGGAGGTGAAGTAGGGGTTGTTGACCTGCTTGGGCAGGAAGCCGACGGTGAGTCCCTTCTTCAGCTCGGCGTTGGGGTCGGCCTTGCCGGCACCGGCGGCGGCGGAGACGTCCTCGTTGGCGACGTCCTCCTTGGTGGTACCGCCACAGGCGGTGAGGGCGAGGGCGAGGGAGGTGGCGGCGGCGAGGGCCGCGGAGGCACGGCGCAGTGACGACTTACGCATGATGGATTCCTCACGGGTGGGCGAGAAGGGATGGAAGAGTCGGCACTACGAGGTGGGGGTGGCCGAGCTTGTAGGCCCTGTTGGCGGCAGCGCGGACGCTGTGCCGACAACCGTCTTTGCGACGGCGGTTCGCGACGCGTTCCGCGAGCCGGGCACCAGGTGGGCCGAGGGCCCGTCGGTGGAGATCCGATGCAACGGCCGACCATGTGTCCCAGGCCGGGCGTTGTGGGCGGACTCATGATGCTGTGCGCCGAACTCCCATGCCTTTCGTCGGCGCAGTGTGCTTGAAAGGTTTCATTAAGGTTGCCCGGAAGTTAGTTCTCGGCTGAAGTCGCGTCAAGAGTGGTCGGCGCCCACTGCGGGCCGGTTCCGGTCGGTGGTATGCCGCATCAGGTGCTCAGCACCCACACTGACCTGCTCCTCAGTGCCGCTCCCGACGCCTGTGACCGGCAAGGGCACGATTCAATAACGGACACGCCAGGATTTCGGATCGCGATGAGTCCCCTCGCGCCCGCCCATGAAGACGGATAACCCCGGCCGCGGCCGGGGCGCAGCCGTTTCCGCAGCCAGACGCCCCTGTCGACGCCGGCCTCGATACGCCCGACGGGCCTTGCCGGCGGGCGGGCGTCCACCCGCGAATTCCGCGCGCGTGGGGCCGAAGTGCCGCCACTGACCGCTCCTCGGCGCCGCTGCGGGCGCGTCCGCGCGGCACGGAGATCCCGCTCGATGTCGCGACGTGACGTGGGTCACATGTCAAAAACCTGGTGCGCCAAGATTTCATGGCCGACTATCGCCGCACCCCTCACCGTGTCGGCGCCGCCCCTGGCCGACGGAGTGAATCGTTTCATTACAAGGGAAAGGGCTGGAGGATGTTCGACGGCGTTCCGCGCAGACCCGACCGCATGGCACGGGTACCGCAATTGCCTTACGCGAGGGGTGGGCGCGACCGCTCTCCACAGCGGCTCCTCCGCCTTCGGTGTCGTTGCTGCCGGCGGCTCAGGGTGCGCCGTTGCCTTGTCCCTCTTGTGTGGGCCCGGCTGGTTCAACGGACCCGTCACCGCGGTAGGCCCGAGGCTTCGCTGGTGACGGCCGAGGGCTGCGGCGCGTCGCGACGAGATCGCCGCCGAGGTGGAGGCGATGACCGACGCCGCTTCGGATGCTTCGAGCCCGCCGACGTGGGGGACGCCGTCAGCGATCGGCGACGACGCCGTCGACGCAGCCGAAGGCAGTTGAGGGGCGGGACACCGGAACTCCGTGATCGCCAGGACACCACGCACAGCGAATGGGCGCGGCCTGACGCTGGACTTCACGGCCCCGTGTACTGCCGCTCCGACGGCCGACTACAACAAATGCGGCGGCTACGGCTGCACGTCCTGCCTGGCGCTGATCATCGGATCGGGCGAGAGCCCCTTCCGCGACTACCAGCAGCGCCCGTGGGCCTGTTCCTCGACGACCGCATGCTCGTACTCAAGAAGGAGGGCGGCAGGCGCTTCGAAGGCTTGGGCCGGCTTCATCCGAAGCGGGCAGACCCAATTCCGGTCCGAAGGGGCATCGCAGCTCACCGGGTTCGGCAGCGTGTGGGGGGCCAGGTCGGGCCGGAATCGAACGTGCTCACCGGTCCGGGCCGGGCCGAGTTCGGTGGAGTCACCTGCGCCGGCAAGGCCATTCGTGCCGCCCTCCGTGCTCGCGAATACACCGTCGGGCGGTACGCCCGGTTCGAGATGTCTGGGCAGTCTGGGAAATCTGCTGCTGGTGACCGGGAGGCACGTTCTCGGAGCCCGGGTTCTCCTGTTCGGCGTAGCCGGCGTGTTCGGCAACGGCGCCTGCAGTGCCACTTGAAGGCCGTGTGTCCCTGACAAGTGCGCCACACAGGACGCGGAACTCGCCTTGAATATCCCCCGCATGTCGGTCCGCGGTACCGTCGTCCGCGTCCCCTCGGAGGCGGGCATACCGCGTGTTTCGGGTTCCGCGGAGCGCGTTCCTTCTGTCCGGCTTGCCGAAGGCAGCGACGTGCTGTCATGCCTGCTGGCCGTCGCCATCCCATCCAGCCTGCAGGCCACCGTCCGCGACTGGCGAGCAGATATGCGGTGGACCTGCTTTCCCCGCCCCCTCGACCTGGGCGGACTGCTGAAACCGGGGTACAACACCCTGAGGAACGAGGTCACCACTACTGTCAATCACCGGCTGCGGGTCACCTGAAGCGCCCTGTTCGGCAGGGCACGGCTTGCTCGGGCTGGGCACTCTCACCGCCAACATGACCATGGCCATCCCCGATCACAGGACGGCGAACGCCCGCCGCGCGAAGCCGGACAGTGGGCCGAGCAGCGGGGGGACTCCCTCGCAGTACGCTGTCGCGCCCGGTCAGGCGTCGAGCCCGCGCCCGTCGCAGGTGATGGCGCGGGCGAGTCGGTCACCGTGGCTGTGGATCGCGGAGACCAGATCTAGTTCGCCGTGCTTGAGCACCCACTGCATCTGGAGGCCGTCGCTCACTGCGATGCACTCTCGTGCGAGGGCCTCGCAGTCAAGGTCCTCCCGCACCTCTCCGGACTGCACGCCGTACCGGAAGCGTTTGGCCACGGCCTCAATGACCCCGTCGTACTGCCGCGCGTAGACTTCGTGGGCGGCGCTGGTCGGATCGGACATCTCTGACGCCATCAAAACAAAGAGTTCGATCAGTCCAGGTTGCGAGAGATGCCAGCGAGTTGCCTCAACCATGCCACGCAGCATGGCGATCACCCCCGCATCCTCGGGAATCCGCTCCCACCAGGCCTCCGCCGCCTCGATCCGGTGGTGCACCACGGCCAGCAGTAGATGGTGCTTGCTAGGAAAGTAGTGCAGCAGACCGCTGTCGGTGATGTTCACATCCTTCGCGATCTGGGCCATGGAGACGTTCTGGTAGCCCGAGGCAGCGAAGTGGCGCGACGCAGATTCAACGATACTCGCGCGCCGAACAACTCCGACCTTGTACGCGCCTCTCCGGCGAGCAATAACCATGTCCCCAAGGTAGCCACCTGTGCGCCAGCGGCATTGGTCACCTCCCACCCGCAGATCGCACCGGCGATCCCTTGACGTCGGAACGGTGAGATCTGGGCTGACACCAACGGCGAACCTGAGAGGCGAACCGGGCCGCGTGATTCGGGCTCCCGCACGGGGAGTGATACTCGCCGCTGTTCGACACCAGTGGGGGAGCGACGAGCAACAGCGTACGGCACCACCGTTGACCGGTGGCTCCGTGCCCGCTGCGATCTCCCGCCCTGGGATCCGGATCCCGTTCCCGCTGCTGCGTCAGACGGCCTGGCTGCTGACGGCCGCCACGATCGCGTTCAACGGCGCGGCGGCCTGGCCGGACCCGCTGGGCGTGGGCATGCACTCGGTGATCCCGATCCCGATCCTGTTCGTGGTCGCGGTGGAGGCGGCCCGGCACGCGGTGGGCCGGATCGCGGACATCACGGCGGACAAGCACATGGAGGGCGTCCGCCTGACCCGGTGGATGCTCAGCCCGGTCCCGACGTTCCTGCTGTGGCGCCGGATGAAGCTGTGGGAGCTGCGCTCCTACGAGCAGGTCATCAAGCTGGAGCAGGAGCGCCTGGTCTACCAGGCCCGGCTGCGCTCCCGCTTCGGCCGCTCCTGGCGCCGCAAGGCCCCGGTGGAGTCCCTGATGCCGCTGCGCCTGGCCCGCTACGGCGTCCCGCTCGCCGAAACCGCCCGGGCCGGACTCGCCGCCGGCATCGAGGAGCCTGTCGACGCTGCAGCGCCTGTTCGCCCGCCTCGACGCGGACCGTCTCGACGCGGCGCTGGATGCCTGGGCGCTGGCCAGGACGGCACTCGTCGAGGGCCGCAGGGTGGTCGCGATCGACGGCAAGACGGTCCTCGGCGCACGCGGCGGCGTTTCTTCGGCCCCGCACCTCGTCGCTGCCCTCGCTCACGGGTCCAAGGCAGTGCTCGGCCAGGTCGTGGTGGGTGAGAAGAGCAACGAGATCCCTGCCGCCCGAGATCTGCTTCAACTCCTCTACCTGGACGCCGTGGTGGTCACGATGGACGTGCTGCACACACAGCACGACACCGCGACCCTGATGATCGGGGCCGGCGGTGACTACGTGCTGACCGTGAAGGCCAATCAGAAGTCGTTGTATGCACAGCTCAAGGCGCTTCCCTGGGCTTTGATACCCGCCGTCACCAAGACGGTTCGGGGACACGGGCGTCGTGTCACCCGCACGATCAAGGCCGTCGACGTACCGGCATGGATCGAGTTCAGCGGAGCCATGCAGGTCGCCCAGCTGCGGCGCACCGTCACCAGGAAAGGCAGACGGACCGTCGAGATCGTCTGCCTGGTCACCAGCGCGGACGCCGCCACCGCACCGCCTGCGGTCCTGGCCGCATGGTGCAGTCGCACTGGGAGATCGAAAGTCGCCTGCACTGGGTCCGCGATGTCACCTTCGACGAGGACCGCTCACAGATCCGCACCAGCAACGTACCCCGTGTCATGGCGGGCCTACGCAACACCGCGATCACCTTGCTCCGCCTGGACGGACACCGCAACATCGCCGCCGCCCTACGGCATCGCGCCCGCGACACCGACCCCCCATCAACCTGCTCTTGGCAGCGTGATCAACTTTGCCGGGCCCTGGGGTAACCCCGGTCTCAGCGAACGGGCACTCCAGAGGGCTCACCCCTTTGAGCTGCACCGAACGCGCGGGACAGGATCTGAAGGGGCGCGAGCGGTTACGGAAGGGCGCCGGCGCGGGCGGCGAGGGCACGGAGTTCGGGTGTGGTGCGGCCGGACAGAAGGAGTCCGGAGATGAGGGACCTCACGGCGGGGCGGGAGTGCGTTTCCTGGGGTGCTTGGTGCTCGGCTGCCAGAAGGGAGCGCACGCATTCGTCCCGACGACCGCGTTGGGCCAGGGCGGCTGCTACGTCGGTGTGGTAGCGCGCCCGGCGTTCCACGCTGGGCAGGCTCTGCGGCGGCAGTGCACGGGCGGCGGCCAGGGCTGCGGAGGGGTCGCCGGTGGAGAACTCGGCGGAGATGCGATGGAGCTGAACGGTGGCCGGGCTGAAGCCTCCGCCGTGATCACGCAGCGCAGTGGTGCCGCCGAGGCTGGCGGCGATGGCGGCGGCCTCGTCTGTCAGCTCCCGCATCCCCGCCCGGTCGCCGCGTCGTGCGGCGCTGTAAGCGGCTGACTGGATCAACAAGCCGCGTTCGGCGGCGCCGCTGCGGGACGCGCGAAGGGCCGGGTCGTCGGCGGTGTTGAGCGCGATCGACAGTGCCTGGTCCTCCCATCCGGCGCGGCGGGCGAGCACGGCCAGGTTTCGGGCGGCTTCTGCCACCGCGAGGGGGTGCCCGGCGGCTTCGGCCACCTGGCGTGCGCGGTCGGCTGCCATCCAGCCGAGCTGCTGCTCGTCGAGCTTGATGAGCATGCGGGTCGCGAGAAGGTAGCTCTGCCCGAGCAGGTCGAGGTGATCTCCCTCGTCGGCGGGGCCGAGTGCGTGCCCGGCACGGATCAGGCGGGGCAGACGGACGACGAGGCTGCCGTACTGGCAGGTGTGGAAGTCGGCATGTATGCGGGCGAGTTCGACGGGCAACTGCTCCGGGGCCGGCAGTTCGTGGTCCTGGCCGATACCGAGCATCGCGTCCCGTAGACAGCCGACGAGGAGCTGTCCCACCGAGACGTCCTGCGCCGCTGCTGATCGCGTGGCCGGGAGCGAGACGCCGGCGGTCGCCGCGGCCGAGAGAGCCAGGAACTTCCGTCGCCGCACTGGGGCGTCACCCTCTTCCCGCTGAGTTCGTCCCAGCCTAGGGCCGGGAAGGCGCGGGTAGGCGAGAACAGAGGCGACAGGGTATCCGTGTCGGGTCATGGCCGGGGGCGAAGTCGCGGTGAGGCCGAACTCCTGGAGCGGAATGTCGAGCACATCAGCGAAGCGCCTGAGCACGGAAACGTCCGACAGCGACGACAGGCCCCGTTCGTACCGGGAGACCTGAGAGGCGGAGTAACCGGTCCGGTCACCGAGATCAGCGAGCGTCCAGCCTCGAGCCTGGCGCTTACGGCGCATCAGCTCGCCGGGTGCTTTTGGCTGTTCGGATCGATCTCGCGCGTTGCCGACTGACATGCACGCCCCCGTCGATAGCCGAGGTGGCCCCTGCTCACCGTAGTCCGGGCTGCCGGGCAGCAACAGATGGTTTGCACCAGATGCAAACGGCCTTGCAGCCCACGGCAACAGCCCTGCCGCTGCCAGATGCGAAGCGGTGCTCTGGAGCATGCCAAGGCCCGCAGCAGGCGGGCCGACGAGCTTGCACCGAAAGGCGTGAACGCGAATGAGCGTACGCAAGAAGGCCGCCGTCATCGGACTCGGCCACCAGGCCCTGGAGGACCACCTGCCAGGGCTGGCCGACTCCCAGTTCGCCCAGCTCGCCGCAGTGTGTGACACCGACTTCAGCAAGGTGGCCGCCCAGGCCCGGCAACAGCACGTGCCCGGCTTCACCGACCTCCGCACCCTACTGGAGGACGTGCGTCCGGACTTCGCCATCGTCGCGGTCCCCCACCACGCCGGCCGCGAGGTCATTGAGACCTGCGCGGCGGCCGGGGTGCACGTCATGAAGGAGAAGCCGTTCGCGACCAGCCCGGACGAGGCTGCCGAACTGGTGACGCTGTGCGACAGGGCCGGTATCGAGCTGATGGTCACTGTCCAGCGCCGCTTCCACCCGGTCTACACCGCTGCGGTGCAGCTTGTGGAGCAGATCGGGCAGCCGTATCTGGTCGAGGGCCGGTACACCTTCCACTGCCTCGACCCGGCCGCAGGATGGCGCGGCCGGGTCTCACTGGCCGGCGGCGGTGCTCTGATGGATTTGGGCTACCGCCTCGTCGACCTGCTCATCTGGTACCTCGGCCTGCCCGACCGGATCCTGGCCGACGTCTCCGCCGCCGCACATCCCGACGCGGACTACGACGCCGAGGACACCGCGCTGGTCCACCTCGCCTACGACTCCGGGCTGTACGGTTCCCTGCTCATCTCCCGCTCCGCCGGACCGAAGACCGAACAAATGACGGTGACCGGCCCCCGCGGCGCAGTGGTGATCGAGCGGGGCCGGGTGCGGCGCCTCGCCCCGGACGGGCAGCTGATCGAGTCCCTGACCCGTGACCCGGCCTGGCCCTCCGCCGCCACCGCGCAGATCGACTGCTTCTGCCGCGTACTCGACGGCGAGCGGACCAACCCCTCTGGCCCGAGCAGCCACGTGGAGCACGCCGCGTTCCTGGCCGCCGCCTACACGTCCCGGACCACCCGCACGCCCGTGGACCCGAAGGAGTTCCTGCTGTGACCACCTCGCCCCTTGCTCTCCTCGGCGGCCCGCCCGTCATCGACGTTCCTGGCCCCCACTTCGCCTGGCCCCCGATCGAGGGCAGCGACGTCGAGGCGGTCACCGGTCAGCTGATGTCCGCGGTGTCCATCCCAGACCGCTCCGGCGTCGTTGCCGCTCTGGAGGATTCCTTGGCGTCCTTACTCGGCGTTCGCCACGTGGTCACCACGTGCACGGGGACGGCCGCCCTGCACTCGATGTACGCGGCTGCCGGCATTGGCCCGGGTGACGAGGTGATCGTGCCGGCGCTGACGTTTCACGCCACGGCCACCCCACTTTTCCATCTCGGCGCGCGTCCCGTGCTCGCCGACGTTGACACCGGCGGGCAGCTCGACCTCGATGACGCCGCCCGCCGCATCACGGCGCGGACGAAGGCCGTCGTCGCCGTCCACTTGTGGGGACTGCCCGAGAACATGGACGCTTTCGCCGCCTTCAGCACCCGGCACGGCCTGATGCTGCTGGAGGACGGCTCCCACGCCCACGGCGCCACCTGGCGCAGCCAGCAGGTCGGCTCCTTCGGCCGCGCCGCGGCCTTCAGCCTGAACGGACCCAAACCGCTCTCCGCCGGGGAAGGCGGATTCGTCGCCACCGACGACACTGAGCTGTACTACCGCGTGCTCCTGCACGGCCAGTACAACCAGCGGTGCCGCCGCGAGATCCCCGCCGACCACGCCCTCGCCTCATACGCGGTCACCGGCATGGGCCTCAAGCTCCGCATTCACCCCCTGGCCGCCGCACTGGCACACGCCCAACTTCCCCGCCTGAAGGATTATCTGACCGGACGAGAGGCCTGCGCCGCCCGGATGCGGAGGGCTTTGCACGGAGTGCCGGGCATCGACGTACCGCACCCGCCGTCCCAGGCCGGTCCTGCCTGGTACGCGCTGCCTCTGCGCTACCGCCCGGACCAACTCGCCGGCCTGCCCGTCGAACGGTTCCTGGAAGCGATCCACGCCGAGGGCGCCGGCGAAGTCGACCTTCCCGGCTCCACCCGCGCTCTCGGCGATCACCCGCTGTTCCACACCCCAGGGGTACTCCTGCCCGGCTACGCTGACCACCAGGGCCCCGCCACCGACAGCTTCACCATCGCACAGCGCGTGCATCGCACCACGGTGAAACTTCCGGTGTGGCACCGCGACCAGGACCTCCAACTCGCCGAGGTCTACACCGCGGCCATCATCAAGGTCGCCGAACACCACAAGGATCTCGTGAAGTGAACGCACCCGTCGACGCCGCCCTCCTGGGCGACCTGATCCACGCCGCCGACGCCGACGGCATCACCAAGCACGTCGTCGGCGCCGTCATCCCCAACGCGAAAGGCAAGGTACTGCTGCTGCACCGCACCGCCGACGACTACCTCGGCGGCCTGTGGGAGCTCCCCTCCGGCGGCGTCGACGCGGGCGAGACCCTGACCGAAGCTCTCCACCGGGAAGTCACCGAGGAGACCGGCCTCACGGTCACCGCGATCGGGACCTACCTCGGGCACTTCGACTACGTCTCCAGAAGCGGCAAGAAGACCCGACAGTTCAACTTCACCGCCCACGTCACCCACAAGAGCGACACGGTCAAGCTCGCCGAACACGATGCACACCTGTGGGCCGACCGTACGGAACAGCAGCAAGTCTCCAGCGCTGTACGGTCCGTGCTGGCAACCTGGCGCGAGGAAGCTGCTTGAGGGACGCAACTTCCCTCGATGAGGCGTCGGCCCTTGCCTCCCTTCGGCCGGTTCGAAAAAGAACATCTCATGGTTCTTCTGCGGAACTCGGCCGCGGGTGTCCGTCGCGCGGTGATCGGTGCGCGGGGCTGCTGGTTCGGACGATGTCGCTGTATTCGACCTGGGCCAGGTTCTCGATGCCCCACTTCCACCGTGCTGGACCTGCAGCCTCCTCAGCGCACCCCAGTGCGGGAGCTGGGTCCTTGCCCGTGTCCCTCGTCAGCGGCGAGGAAGAGAACCGCGGACAGGAGCAGGGCCGTTCCGGTGAGAACGGTAGCGTTGAGCCGCTCGTCGAAGACCTGGATGCCGATGACCGCCGCGGTGAGCGGCTCGACCAGGGCGACCACGGACGCCGTGGTCGCCCGTACGGAGCGGAGGCCAGCGAAGAACAGCGTGTATGCCAGGGCTGTAGGCGCAGCTCCCAGGTAGAGGATCAGGGCCAGGGTCCATGCCGGTCGCTCCATGTCGGGCAGCAGGCCCTCCAGTAGAGCCATCGGCAGAAGGCAGACCGTGCCGACCGCGAAGCCGGTGACAGTGGACTCGAACGCGCCACCGGCGTTCTCCCGGCCGGAGAAGCGGCCCAGCAACGTCACGCCCGCGTACCCGGCGGCGGAGAGCAGCGCGTATCCGATGCCCAAGAGGGGAGCCGGGCCAGTGCTCCCATCAGCGCCCCCCATCAGCAGCACCAGGCCGACAACGCCACTCGCCACCGCGGCGGTTCCGGCGACGCCGGTGCGCTCGCCCAGCGTGAGCCGGGCTCCGACCGCCACCAGTACCGGACCCGAGCCCAGGGTCACCACCGTGGCCACGGTCAGCCCTGCCTGCTGCACGGAGGCGAAGTAGGCCGTCTGGTAGACCGCCAGCCCGAAGCCTGTAATCAGGGCCCGCCGCGGGTTCGCCATGAACGTCGCGCGCAGCGACAGCGCCGTCTCCGGCCGCCGGGACCGTCGCACCAGGTGAGCCGCCAGAAGCAGCCCGAGTCCGGTCAGGAACCTCCAGAAGGAAACGGAGATGGGGCCTATTCCACCGACGTCGTACAGTTCGGCGGCCACCGCACCGCCAGTGCCCCATGCTGTGGCCGCGATCGCGACGTAGAGAACACCCTGCCGAACGGGCAGGGCGGAAGAGGACTGCAACTGAGGTCTCCTCGATTGATTGCCTTCACGATGTCTGCGTGGGCAACCCGCGCAGCCACCCCGGTAACCCCGGGATGGCTGTGCATGACTGCCCGCCTTAAGCGGCGGGCGGCGGAGGCGTCAGAAACAGCTGCATGCGATCACCTTACCCGGCAATGGGTACGTCCCAGCATGGGCCGGGACCTGTCCACCGTCCGGGGCCCCTTGCGTATGCGTTCTTCGAGCACTTGTCAGAGGCCATCTCTACGAAGGCGAAGCGCGCTGTCGTACGGGCCGGGAGGGATGTGGAGGGTGGCGGTGTCGTAGTCGCCGAAGCGCAGCACGTTGTCCCTGCGGTGCGGGCTGAGCGCGGCGATGTCGTCGGGGCTCAGCTCCCAGCCCTGGCCGGCCATCTGGCGCAGTGTGTCGGTCATGTCGATCGTGGTGGAGAAGATGATGTTGTTGGCCATCAGGTCGAGGAACTTGACGGCCTTCTCCTGGAGTTCGGGGTCGCGGGAGCGCAGGTAGCCGTCTCCGCCGAAGTGCAGCCACTTGGTGTACCCGTTGTATGCCTCGGCTTTGTTCGTGGCCCTGGTGATCTGCTCCCGTAGCTGTGGGTCCGACAGGTAGCGGAGCAGGACGGTCGTCCGGACGGCGCGGCCGACCTCGCGGAAGACCCGGTGGATCTGGCTTTTGTGGGAGTGGTTGTTCAAGCGCCGCAGGAGGGTGATCGAGGAGACGGTGCCCTCCCGTACCGACAGGCCGACCTGCATGAGGTCCTTCCAGCCGTTCTCGATGAGCTGCCAGTCGATGCAGGTGCGCGGATCAGCGGAGAACAGCGCGTCGATATGCGGGTAGCGCACCTGGGGATCGGGGCGGTGGAAGGTGAGGTCCTGGAAGTTGCGGATCCGCGGCAGCAGGTCGATGCCGAGCAGGTGGGCGAGCCCGAAGACCGGGAAGGACTGTCCCTGGGTGTCCGCATGCACGGTCTCCGGCCTGACCTGCGACTCGTTCGCGAGGAGCGAGTCGATGAGGTAGACGGCCTCCCACACCCCGCACGGGACGAAACGGGAGAAGAGTGCGACATAGGTGCGGGCACCATAAACAGCGACGATCTCGGGAGTGGGGCCAGGGCCAGATCACGGAGCGTACACACACTCACCGTACTTGAGCGTCACGCTCTGCTGTGAAGTGGCGGCTATTACACGTATCTCCTTCGCCCGCCAGCAGCAGGACGCCGCCGCGACCTGGACAATCGGGCACCCCCGCTGATGGGTTCGTCGACCATGGCCAGGGGCCGGGGCGGCGAGCCTGCCGTCGGATTGCTGCGGCCCGGCAGGGTAGGCTCCAACACCCCTACGGGCCACATCGCGGCCCCCCGGAGAGCGGCTGGCCCAGCTGCCGAAGCCCCTCCGGCGCGGAGGTCAGACGCTGATCCGCACCTACTCCGGCGGCGGCACCCACGAGTTCGTCGCCCGGCTCGCCCAACGCGGGAGGTGGCTGTCGTATTCGGTCGGCATGACCATCACCGACGCTATGCGCGCCGCCGTACGACACTCGTGAGGGAGCGACGAACACTTGCCTACGGCGCAGCCATTGGTCGGCTGCTCTGTGTCCGGGGCGATCTGTCGCTGTGGGGCCCAGGGTCCCGCTGTCCTGTTTGCATATGCGTGGGAAGCGGTGTGCCCGTGTCATATGGGAGTGTGAGTCCTGCGCGATTGTGACGGCTGGATCGGGGGAGCGAGACGTGACTGCGGGGGACGGTGTGGTGCCGCGGTTGACGCGTGCGCACCGGGTTCTGATCGGTGTGGTCGTGTTCGGCGCCGTGATCATCGCCGGCATCGGCTTCGCGGGTTCGTACGCCGCCGTGCGGGAACTGGCCCTCAAGAAGGGCTTCGGGAA
>NZ_JBEZNL010000078.1:0-12098 GCF_040653275.1 Streptomyces sp. NPDC048002
GCCGCCGAACACGCCGACCACACCACCCCAGCGCTCCCCAACACCCCAAACACTACGGACGATTGATCGCCTACACCATCACAAGGGACGTGACCGCGACTGGCGGAGGGCTCCGTGAGTCGGCTTACGGAGCCATGGGTAATGCAGTGGCGGCCTATCCCCGCGGGCGCGGGGATAGGCCGCCACTTCAACGAGTCGTCCGGCCTTCTCGCGTGAAGGCCTCATGGAGGCTGGTCTACAAAGACTCTCCCGTCTGTGGGCGCGTGACGCGCTGTCGTGTCAGCACCGTGGGCCGCCGGTGGTGTGGTCCAGGTGCGCCAGGAAGTCCTCAATCTCACGCACGAGAGCTTGTGTTGCTTCAGACAGGTCGACTCCGGCTTCCCCCAATGCCCAGTCGACCCTGTCTGCAGCAACGCGAGTACCGGCTGACCGGCACACAAAGCCACTCACGAATGATCTGAAAGACTCCTCAGTTTGCTCTTTCCCGTGTCCGCAGCATGCCGATAGGTTTTCTTCCCTCTCGGCATCAAGGATATGAAGATAGTCCCGCGCGTCCTCGTCGCCCTTGAGCGCTGCTTTTTCCCACCAGCTTCGCGCCACATCATCCCTGTCTAGGAACTCAAGGATTTCTGCTACGCGTCGTGTTTCCTGTGGTGTCGCGGAATCATCGATTTCCTTTTTCAGGAGAGTGCGTAGTTCACGGACCGCACCGATTCGATGGTTTCCGTCCACAATTTCCAGGCAGGGGGCGGGGGCCGGGGGCCAGCCCGAAGGCTGGCCCCCCTCCGCCTGGACAGAGTCCTCACCGATCCGGGAACCCTTGGAAAACGCCTGCTCAGAGCCTTCGAGCAGGAGCCACAGGGCGAGGAGCCGGATGGTTCCCCGCTCCTCGGGCTGGTGCGTCCAAGCGGACAGGTATGTCATGCGGTGGCCTCCTCGCTGTGTTCGTTGATGGACTTCTTCAGGTTGTTGGCGGCGGCTTTGATGTAGCGCTTCACCGACTCCTCCTTTATCTGGAGGCGCTGTGCAACCACGGCAGGGCTGAGGTCCTGCAGAACACACAGGGTGATGACCTCGCGCTGCCGTTCAGGAAGGCTGGCGACGAGTTCGTCGATTCCTTCCTTAATCATTTCGTAGGCGGCCTCGGGGATGCCGATGCCTGATTCCGTTTCGGGCAGTTCATGAACCGGTACCGCGACCATCCGCTTGTTCCGACGAAACTGGTCGATGACCGCCCGTTTCACCGCGGTGCGGCCGTAGGCGGTGAGCGACCCCTCTTGCGCAGAGATCGTCGCCCACCGCCGGTACATGTTCAGGTAGACGTCCTGCACAGCGTCTTCTGCGCTGTGCAGGTCGCCCGCCTCGACCCGGGCCAGTCGGGAGAACGCCTCAATGGTCTCGAGGACGAAGGACTCGAAGTCCGCTCCCGGAGCGGCCTCGCTCACGCAGCCTCCCGCGTGGCGATGGCCCGATGGCCTGCCGGGTCAGCTGCGTCCTTGCGGAACAGCCAAGCCGGCCGCCCCTCCTCGAAGCGGGCCACGGCGCCGCCGTCGGGCAGGGACTGCGCCATCGCGACCATGGTGGCGCGCTGCTCGCGCTCCGTCCGGGTCTCGATGTACGCCTTCACAAGCATCTCCACGACGCCCTTGGCGCGGCGCATCGCGAAGAACAGCAGGAGCAGCAGGGGAACCCCGCCCGCTCCTGCCCAGTACGACCAAGTCATCGACCAGGCCTCCCAGTAGAAACGAACTCGTTGATGAAGGCCCAAGGGCCTTCACTCCCTTACACGCCGCCGGAGGCCAGATCCGGATGCCGATGGCCAAGATCTTTTCCCAACTCCCCCTGTCTCCCGGCCTGTCGCATCGTCTTCGCAGGTCACATGGGTAGCAGGAGGTGACAGGAAAAACGGTCTGAAGGTGGCCCCGTCGAGTGGAAGTGACGGCGCCGGGAGGACGGGGCGCCTGGGCATCCGCTGCAAATGCACCCGCCGGGACGGCGGACACGAGACCGTGGTGAAGTGACCCATCACCCCGGCCTGCTGCGCACAGTTCCCTTTCAGGGGGAGACGACCTCGTCGCTGATCTGCCGCATCGCGGGCCGTTACGGGATGGAAGCGAAGATGTTGCGGTCGTGCTGGCAGTGGCGCAACTACCCGCCGGGGCACGACGGCGGGGGCACACAGGCCGACGCCGAGGTGCTGCTGAACACGCCCGGACGGCAGCTACTGGCAGGCCTGTGCGGCGTCGAGGAAGACGTGCTGGCGCGGGCGTTGCCGTCCTGGGGACAGCAGGACGCCAAGCTGTCGGCCGGAAAGAACGGCGTGCCGGCGGCCGCGTGGCGGACCGGGGGCGCGGTCGCCGGGCCGGTCGCCTTCGGCTGCCGTCTGTGCGCGGCCCGGCGCACGGGGACGGCCGTGCGGGTAGCGCGGTACGCGCCGCGATGGGAGCGGGTGTGTGTCCGGCACGGGCGGTGGCTCCTGGACGCGGACGCCCACCAGCCCCTGGAACATCTGGACGTGCGGAGTGTGCCGGAAGTGGCCGCAGCGCAGCGGCATTGGACCGGAGTCGCGCGGCGGGCAACACGGGCCGGAGTCGAGCCGGAGAGGGTGTTCGCTCTGGCGCACGCGGTGGTGGCCCGGTGGTGGGAGCAGGCCCTGCACTGGGAGCGCGAGGCGGTCTGGCCTCAGCGGCTGCACCAGGTCGCGGGCGGCAACGCCGGGACAGAGCTGGAGCGGTGGCGGATCGTGGGCCGGGACGCGGTCGTCCTCCCCGAGGTGGTGGCCGTCGCCGACGCGCTCCTGGACCCGGCGATGGCCGAGCTGGTGTGGAGAGACAGCGGTGCCGGGCGGCCGCGGGCGCTGCCCTCCGACGGGTCGTTCTGCCGCCGACTCGGTGAGCGCGTCGGGCGGGGGTGGCTGGGGCCGCTGGCGGCGACCGACTACGGCGGTCCGCTGACCTCGTGGATGGGCGCCGTCATCCGCATCCGTCGTGGCGCCGGCGGCCCGCCCGGCTACGACAACGATCCGTGGTGGCTGCGCCAGGAACATCAGCCCGCGACCATGGCTGGACAGTTGCGCGTCCTGTCCAAGGAACGCAGCGCGCCCGGCTCGGGTACCACGTGGCGCTCTGCGGTGCCGGCCGGGCAGCGGGCGCTGATCAGCAGCCTGGTCAACGACGCCGAAGAGCAGCTGACCCAGCTGCGTGGTGCCCAGTACGGCAAGACCGCCGACGCAGCGCAGCAGTTGCTGGGCAACCTCGGCCATGCCGCCACGCTGATCGAGCAGGCCGTACGGGAGAGCGCAGCAGCAGCCCTCGCGGCCGGGATGGCACTGGAGGATCTGGCGCGCTGGGCCCGTCTGCCGGCCGATGTCCTGGCCGAGGCACTCGCGGACCACCGCAACGAGCAGCCGGGAAAGGAGCGGTGAGCAAGTGTCAGGAGGCAGGCAGGGTCTGCAGGGACCGCGATCCGCAGGGCACTACCGCATGGCCCGGCACTCGTGATCAAAATCCGTGAAGCCGCCCGCCGCACCAGCAGGACGGGCTTGACTGGGGCTCGTGGGCAGCAAGGACGCAGCGGCCGCAGCAGGTGGCCGCTCACAGCGCATGCAGACGGATACCGGATCCGAGTGGGAGGCGGTCTTCGTCGACCCCCTCGGGCAGGTGGTGCAGCAGCGGTGGGCGGACGCGGTCCTCGCGGTGGCCTTCGAGGAGCTGGAGCCGGTGTCGGCGTTCCCGGTGCTACCGGGGCGGCGTTGGGGGCCCGGTCAGTGGTGGTCGGCCACGACCGGCCGGCATGTGGCGTGCGGGTCGGCCGCGATGCGGGCTCAGCTGACAGTACTGGACCGCGACCCCGAGGTGGTCGGCCTGGCCGGGCGGCCGGTGCGTCTGCTGTGGCGGGACGCGCGCGGCCAGGTCCGCTCGTGGGTGCCTCAGCTCTTCGCCCGCCACCGCGACGGCACCGCCCTGCTGGCCGACTGCCCCAGCCACCCGGAGGCCCGCGGCGAGCGGGCGCAGCGGGCCGCGACGGTCCTTGAGGCGGCGTGCGCGCAGGCCGGCTGGAGCTACCGGCGCCTTGAGCCGCTGGAGAAGACGCTTTCGGCGAACCTGAAATGGCTGGCCGGGTACCGCCACCCCCGCAACGCCGGCCGTCCCCCTCTCGCGGCCGCCGTACGCGAGGTGTTCGCCCAGCCTCGGCCGCTGGTCGAGGGCGTCGAAGCGGTGGGCGACCCGATCGAAGTCCTGCCCGCCGTCTTCCACGCCCTGTGGCACGGACACCTCACCGCGCCCCTGGACGTACCGCTTAACGAGCGGGTCCTCGTCAGCATCGGCGCCGGCGGTGCGAACGGCCGCGGTGGCGCGGGCAGCGGAGACGGTCGGTGAGCGTGCGGCGTGGCGGGCGGCCGGTGCTGCGGGTGGGAGCGCACGTCCGCTTCCGTGACCGCACCTGGCAGGTCATCGCAGTGGCGGGGCAGCAGGTCCACCTCGCCGGTGAAACAGGCGAAGACGAGACGGTCGTGGCCGGACACCTGTTCGCCGACCCGTCCTTCGCCATCGTGGGCACCGAGATGCCCCAGGCCGTGACGCAGTGGGGTCTGTTCGAAACCGCGCCCGCGGACGCGCGGCGCAAGGCGCTGGCCTGGCAGCGGCACATCCGTGAGGTGGAGACCGGCCTGCCCGGCGGGACGGACAGCGCCGGGGCGCCCCGGGCCGAGTACGATCCCGACCGGTTCACGCTCGCGCAGCGCGAGGAGGCCAAGGCCGCGGAGCTGACCGCGATCGGCTTCGGCCCTGTCTCCCGGACCACGGTGCAGCGTATGCGCCTGGCCTACCGCAAGCAGGGACTGTGGGGGCTGGTCGACCACCGCACCACCCGTCGGCCCGTGCCTACCGGGCGCACCGACGAACGCGTCATCGCCGCCATCGAGGAAGCGCTGCGCCGCCAGCGCGGCCGCTCCAAGGGCACCGTCAAGGGCCTGCTGCCCCTGGTCACCCAGATCCTTACCGACCGCCACGGCCGCGGCACAGTGCCCGCCCCCTCCCAGGCCACCTTCTACCGGCTCGTCCACCAGCTCGCCGACCCTGCCGAACACCCCCACCGCCCCGCCCGTACTCTCCCCTCCCCCACCGGCGGACGGGCGTTCACCCCGACCGTGGCGCTGCGGCCAGGCGAGCAGGTACAGGTCGACACCACACGACTGGACGTCCTGGCCGTCTTCGACGACGGCACCACCGGCCGGCCCGAACTCACGATCGCCGTCGACGTCGCCACCCGCGCCATCCTCGCCGCCGTCCTGCGGCCCGCCGGCACCAAGGCCGTCGACGCGGCCCTGCTGCTCGCCGAGATGGCCGTCCCGCACCCGGCCCGACCCTCCTGGCCCGACGCCCTGGGCCTCGCCCACACCCAGCTTCCCCAGCTACAGCGGCTGATGGACCTGGACAAACGGCTCGAGGGCGCGGCTGCCCGGCCTGTGGTGGTGCCCGAGACAATCGTCGTGGACCGGGGCAAGGTCTACCTGTCCACGGCGTTCAGCGCCGCCTGCGAAACCCTGGGCATCAGCGTCCAGCCCACCCCGCCCCACGCCCCCGCCGCCAAAGGCATCGTCGAACGCACCTTCGGCACCATCAACGCCCTGCTGTGCCAGCACCTGCCCGGCTACACCGGCTCCGACGTCACCCGCCGCGGACCGGACGCCGAAACCGAGGCATGCTTCAGCGTCGCCCAACTGCAGGACCTGCTGGACGAATGGCTGATCCACTACCACCACCGCCCCCACGAAGGCCTGCGCCACCCCACCCTCCCCAAAAAGGCCCTCACCCCGAACCAGATGTGGGCCGCTCTCATCGCCGTGGCCGGCCACGTGCCCCTCCCCTTGAGCGGCAACGACTACCTCGAACTACTGCCGGTGCGCTGGCAGGCCATCACCGAACGGGGCATCCGCGTCGACCACCGCACCTACGACCACGATGTCCTCGCCCCCTACCGCGGCCAGCCCTCCCCCGTCACCGCGCGCGGCGGCAAATGGGAAGTCCACACCAACCCCCACGACGCCCGCCAGGTCTGGATCCGCCTGCCCGACGGACACCTGACAGAGATCCCGTGGATCCACCGCGACCACATCCACCAGCCGTTCAACAGCGCCACCTGGCAGCACATCAAAACCATCACCACCCACCACAGCGACCGCGACACCCACGAAGCCGACCTCACGGACGCCCTCGACCAGCTCATGCGCCGCGCCCACACCGGCACCGCCACCCCCGGCGAACAGCGCCTGATCACCCGCACCGCACCACTGAAAACACCCCCGCCCGCAGCTGGCACCCACCCTCCCCACGATCCGGACCCACAGGCCGACGACTGGGACGATGACAGCATCGACGACCTCGACGACCTGCCCGACGAACCCGAACAGGCCGACAACGAAGACGAACTCGGACCCGGCGACACCAGCGACGTGCCCGTCCCGTACACCGGACTCGGCCTCTACGACCCCGCCCAGGAAGCCCTCAACTGGTGACCAGCCCTGCACGCAACCACCACGCCCCCGCCGACACCGAGGCACCGCTGCCCGGCACGCAGACAGTCGAGCCAGAGTGGCCGATCACCACCTGGCAGGGCTGGCAGCACTTCGCCACCACCCCACCCCTCACCCCGCCCCAGCCCGGCGACACCCCACGCAGCACGGAAGTACGCCTCGCCTACCACTCCGCGTTCGTTACCGTCCGCACCCCCGCCATCAACACCCTCGCCACCCAGGTCCGCACCCTCATGCTCCTCGGCCGCCACCAGCAGACCACCGCCCGCCCCTCACTGATCGTCACCGGCCCCGCCGCAGCCGGTAAAACCACCGCGCTCCTCGAAGTCGGGCGCACCTGCCACCTCGCCCACACCCGCAAACACCCCGCCCCGCCCGGACGTGCCCACCAGCAGACACCGGTCGCGTACCTGCTGGTGCCACCCGGCGCCACCGCGAAAACGTTGGCCACCGAATTCGCCCGCTATCTCAGCATCCCCGTCACCACCCGCATGACCCAGACCCAGATCACCGAGGCCGTCTGCCACACCTACACCGCCGCCGGCGTCCGCCTGGTCCTCATCGACGAGATCCACCGCCTCAACCCGCGCACCACCACCGGCGCCGAAGCCGCCGACCTGCTCAAAGACCTCACCGAACGCATCAGAGCAACCTTCGTCTACACCGGCATCGACGTCGCCTCAACCACGCTGTTCGCCGGAGTACGCGGCGCCCAACTCGCCGGCCGCGCCAGCCTCATCACCTGCGGCCCCCTCCCTGCCCGCCAGGGAAACACCCGCCCCTTCACCGACCTCGTCACCGACATGGAGAACGCCCTCGACCTGCCCCAGCACAAAACCGGGACACTCCCCCGCCACGCCTCCTACCTCCACCAGCGCACCGCCGGCTGCATCGGATCCCTCGCCCGCCTCATCCGCCAAGCCGCCATCACCGCCATCTGCCACGGCACCGAACGCATCACCAAGAAAACACTCGAAGCCATCCCCCTCGACCACCTCGCCGAAGAAGCAAACCGTCCCCGCACCCACCCAAGCGCCAGAACGGGAAGACCCCGCACGTGACAAACAACCCTGACGGGCCTGCTGACAAGGAGTCCGCCGCCCTCTACGTGAGGGCCTGGGACGTCCTGGTTCCCGCCCGCGCCGGCTATCTGGCAGGCGTCTCACCCCACTACGACGAGGTCCTCCACGAGGTCGCGCAGCGAACCGAGCACACGGGCAGCCTCGGTAAGACGGACATCGGAGCCCTCGTCGTCTGGAAACGGCTCTCCGCACAAACCCGCTGGGTGACAGAACTGATGTCCCTGCCCGACACCCAGGTCCGAGCCGTCACCGAACGGGCCGTCACCGCCGTCCGCGACCACACGGTCCCGCGCAGCGAGGCCGCCCGCACGGGGCGCGGCATCATCTGGGAACTGCCCGGCTTCCGCACCGGCGACGCCCTCGCCTCAGCCATCCTCACCGCAGCAGCACCGCACCGGATGGCCGTCTACGACCGCCGCGTCCAACACGCCCTCGACACCCTCGGCCTCACCCTCACCCCCACACCGGGACGCTACGGCCGCTACATGCAACTCCTCGGCGACCTCATCGAGCACGGCGCAGCACCCGCCGCCGGCTGGACCGCACGCGACCTCGACACCGCCCTGTACTGGACCGGCAGACCCACCCCGGCGCCAAGCCCCTGACCAGCACAAACGCGTTAGCCGTTTAGATTCCGGACGCCCTCGGCACGGCAGGGGCCGCTCTGCCGACCGCCCTGCTGATGGGTTGGTTCAGGACAGGCCGGGCTGGTCAGCGGTGTCCGTGAGCAGGGGTGCGAATTGGTAATGCCCGCGATAGGTGGCTCGGTTGATGATGTCGCGGGCTAGTTCCTGGTGTTCGGGAGAGGCAAGTCCGGCCAGCAAAACGGTACGGATGTCGCTCTCCCTGATCCGTGGGGCGTAGTCGTACATGTCCAGCGTGGTGACCCATCGGTGCATCAGTTCCAGGGCTGGTCCCAGGTGGTCGGTGACTGCATCGGCCAGGAAAGAATAGATGCGCCGGTCACGGCCGAGGCTTCCAGTCATCTCAAGGGCAACGCTCAGCTGTTCCAAGCGCCAGGGGACCGGGAAGGCGCCATTGCGGACCAGCGGCCCGATCAAGGCGTGGATCTCCTCGGGTTGCGGTGCAGGTTCATCTGCGTCGTCGCCCCGAGCGGCCAGGCGCCAGGTCCACCACTGCATGATGCGGTCGCGGGTGTCCGGTTGCAGATCACGGTGGTGAACGACTTCGCTTAGGACCGAGGCGAGCTCAACTCCAGCCACGGGTGAGGAGTACAGGTAGTCAGCCATGGTGCTCTCGTCGTCCAGTCCGAGCAGACCTGCCAGATAGATGGCCATGAGGTGATCACCCAGCCGCCGGTGCAAGTCCCGGTGATCCGGACCGTCCACTGCGGGTGTGCGTGCCGCAGTGCGGTAAGCATCCATGAGGAGGCTCACGACGGACTCAGTGAGCGACGACATGCTGCTCAGGTAGGCCGTCCAACTGGCGCGGCCCAGTGCGGTGTCGGGGTTGAACAGGACATCGATTCGGCGTCGCGTCCACGCCGGGTCGAGAGCGTCGAGTCGGGTGATCAAGGATCCGGCGGTCCGGCCGACGGGGCTGGCGCCTGGGGCAGCGGGTGTGCCTGCCGCGTCCAGCAGCAGAGTGTCCAAGGCGGTGAACAGCACCTGGAAGGCAGCGCCGTGTTCGCGGCGCCACAGTGCCCACGCGACGGCGGCACGCAAGGCTGTTTCCAAACTCTCGTCCCAAACAGACTGCTGGTCGTCGCCGAGGTCGTCTTGTGATGGCCTGGCGGCGCTCCAGACCGACTCGAGTACGTCCCACAGTGCGTCGCCGAGCAGGGCGGGGATCTGCTGGGTGCTCTGCAGCGCCAGTCCCGCCAGCACAAACCGGGCGACGGCCAGGTGGAGAGTGCCGGTGTCGGAGGTATGAGGGCGGCCGGTAGCCGACTGTACGAGCGGGAGGATGGTCGCCCAGCTGAGTTGCTGGCCAGCCTGAACAGCCGTGCGGAATCCGTCGAGGACGGCGGCGAGGTGATCATCGGCCAACTCGGCGAACTGCGGAGCGTCCTCCTGGTAATTGAGGGCCTGGCTGGTCACGGCGGCCTGCAGCTGGCTACAGAAGGCTTCGGCGTTCGTGCCGAACCGGGTGGGCGTGGGCTGGAACTGCCGGGCGTGGCTGATCAAGTCGGTGGCGCTCATCGCGGCCAGGTTCTCCGGCGAGCCCTGCTCTTCGGATTCCGACCAGGCCAGGGGCTGGGGAATCGTGTCCAACGACGGTGCCGGACCGAGACTCTCGCACAACTCTCGGTAGCGCCGCAGCTGCTGCTCGGGCAGGACATCGGCCAGTGCGACATAGCGGTCCCGCTGCCAGACGCCCGCCCACTGCTCGACGTACCGCTCCGGCGGCTCGGCGCCACCGGAAGTGCTACGGAACCGTTCCACGAACCGTTCGATGTCCGGCCCCATGTCGATGACGGCCAACACCCGTTCAAGCACGGGAGGCGTCAGCGAGCTGGCGTGGGCTCGGGCCAGGAGTGACCACTCACGGTGTGACCGGGAAGCGGCGATCTGATCGGAGTCCGTCAGGACGCTCTCCACCGCGTCGGGGGCGTTGGCACCGTGACGCTTGAGAATATGCAGGCGGAGCCTGCGGAAGACCAGCCACGGCTGGGACTCCAGGATGGAAAGGACCCGGCGGATGTCTGTGGCCGCCAGGTGGTCTGCCGTGTCGCGGACCGCCTCCGTGAGCAGTGCGCGGTCATCGGAGCGCATTCCCCCGTGGCCCGGGTCCAGCACCGGGTACCACACGGCAGACAAATCTTCTCCGCCGGCGCGTTCCGGGTCCATTCCAGTGGCCAGAATTGCGCTGGCGAGACTGCCGGCCAGCACCTCCAACCAGGCCGTCCCTAGGTGACGGGCCAAGTCGACGTGATGCGTACGGAGGATCTCCTGGAGATCGTCGTCGTCGATCCGGCCACCGTGCTGAGCGGCCTGCAGAAGTGCGGTCATCACCGTCAGAGCCTGCTCGGTGTGGCCGCCCTGGGCGCAGTGGGCTGCGAGTTGGGCGTAGCGGTCCGGGGCGATCAAGTAGGGGCCACGGATCGCTTCCACCGCCCGTGGCACCAGACGCGCCGCGTCCGCGGGGGACAGCAGGAGTGCCACTTCCGCAAGATCGAGGTTGACCCGCGGGTTATCCGTCGAGGGGATCTGCTCGGCGATTACTGCCACGTCTGCCGGGGCAACGCTGGTCATCCGCACCAGATACGTTGAGGCCGGCCAGGCGGGAAAGACCACCGTGCGCGCTTCGTCGTCGGTTTCCGATGCCGGTGGCGTACTGAAGAATCCGTGCTCGCGCAGGTGCGGCAGCCACCGGGGAGCGTTCAGCAGTCCAAAGAAGCGTTCCTGGGTCAAGTAGTCCTGGGGGAAGGCATTCAGGAGCAGCTTCACATGGGCCTTGCCCGGCTCGCGGACGGCAGCCAGGGTCTCCAGACGCTGCAGCACAGTGACATAGCGGGTCTCGAAGCGGTCGAGCACCACATCGAGCATGTCCTCCAGTGCGGCCAGGCGCACACGGACCGCTGCATCCATCGGCGTCTGTTCCATACGGACCCGGTGCGCGTAACCGTGCAGTTTCGTCGCCTCTGCCAGCCAGACGACGCCCGCGGGGCTGTCGGTCGGGATGCCCAGCCAGTCCAACACACCCTTCACTTCGAACAGGTGCCGTTGGTCCCTGGTCGGATCGTTCCGGATGGCATCGGGCAGGAGGACCTCGCGCAGGGCGCTCTCCAGCTCCCGGAACAGGTGCGAGACCAGCATCCCTGTCGAACGCAGCGGCAGATCCTCATCCAGCAGGGTGCAGATATCGGCGTACCAGCCCGCGGGCCCGGGGCCGAACCGGCGCAAACGCCTCAGAATCCGCTGCCGCCTATCAAGGTCGGCCGGGCCGGGACGTTGCCCGGACAACCGCTCCAGAGGAACCTCACGGCCCTGCGCCTGCGACACCGGTGCCACCCCCTATCGGCCGACCCAGATCAGCGCCCCGACCGGAGAGCTGATCGTCCCAAGAACACGCCGGACTACACCCTGATCGTTCCACAGCCGCCCCCGCCCTCGCGGCCTCGATGACCGACCTACTCCCCGCCTCCGCCAGCGACCGGCCATCCCAACCACACAGCAAGCCCCTGACCAGCACGAACATGCATCGGTCCTTTAGGTACCGGAGGCCATCCCCAACACCACACCACCGTTATCAATAGACCCCCAACAACCGCAGATCAGAAGCCTCGTCACCACCGCCGAAGGGACCCCAGAAGCGCCCTTCCCTCTTCTCAAAAAATCATCAACACCACAGCTCACACCCCACCCACCGCATCAACTACCAACCCCGCAATCACAGTTCCAGGAGGAGTGGGGCGCCAAGTATCCGGCGATCGTGCGGCTTTGGGAAGTCGGCTTCATACTGCCTGTCCTGTCTCGTAGTTGGTGTTCGCTCGTCGCTTGAGGTGGGAGGAGGTTGCC
>NZ_JBEZNL010000079.1:0-8537 GCF_040653275.1 Streptomyces sp. NPDC048002
TCCTTCGACGTCGAGATCCGCAAGGTCATCTGCTCGACGAACGCGATCGAGTCCGTCAACGCACGGATCCGCAAGGCCGTCCGGGCTCCCGGGCACTTCCCCAACGAGGCCGCAGCCATGAAGTGCGTCTACATGGCGCTCATGTCGCTGGACCCCACCGGCAAGGGCCGCAAGCGGTGGACCATGCGCTGGAAGGCACCCCTGAACGCCTTCCGGATCGCCTTCGAAGGCCGGCTCACCCCGGCCGCCAACTGACCTCTACAAAAAAAGCTGGATCAGCCATCTACTGGACACACCCCCTGCACGGCATCCAGCGGCGTCCCGAAGCGCTCGACGGTTTCATCTCGGGACCGCCCTGTGCCTGGAGCCCCAGCAACTCCGATATATCACCTATTCAGCCTCGACAGCGCCTTCCGGAGATACCGGAAGACGCTTGGTGTTTCGGTCAAAGGTGATGGCTGGCAGCGTTCGTGGTCGGCTCGGCTGCATGCGTCGTCTCGACCCTGGACCCGTGTCAATCGGGGATGGCCAGACTGGGTGCCCGGTACCGACCCAACTTGTTGTGATCGCCTGCGAGTTGTGGCTGGTCTGCCCTCGGGGCAAGGGGGCCGGGCTCGGCTCATTCGGGGGCGGATGGCGTGACTACCTAGGATCGAATGTGATGGATCCCATGCACGTCACCGGGAACCTTTCTACTGCCTGCTCTGTTCGCAGGCCGTTCACGGAAAGTATGGTTCGGCTTCACTGATCAACTTCTGGGTTGAGCTGGTTCCATCGTGCTGGGGAGCGCGGTCGGTTCAGCCGGAGTGCCAAGTGGGGTGGGAGTTCGAGTGTTGGCTCGGCGTGCGCGTTTGTTGTCTGTCACCGTCGCGGGTGCGGTGCTGGCCGGGTTGTTGTCGACGGTGTCGGTGGTGTCGCCGCAGCAGGCTGCGGCGGCGGCGGACGACACCACGCCGTTGGTGCCGGCGCAGTCGCTGGGGACAGTCCCGGAGCAGCAGGCCGAAGAGATGGGCAAGCCTCTGCCCGAGCCGGTGTGGCCGAGTGCCGCCGAGGCGACGGTGGATCTGTCGGAGGCGTTTCCTGGGGAACCGGGAACGGTGTCGCCGGAGCCGTCGTCAGCGTCTCCGACTGCCGCTGACCAGGCCAGCACGCATGTGGGCGAGGTCGTAGAGGTTGCCCCGGCGCCGACGGACCCCGAGGCGCAGTTGGGTTTGTCCCGATTGGTGAGCGGGGACACGCCGTCCCCCGAAGCGAGCGCCGCCACGCAGACCCCCGAAGCTGCGGCTGAGCCTTCGGCCGAAGCGACGACGCCGTCCGAGACTCCGCAGCCTTCCAAGACTCCGCAGCCCTCTGAGTCTTCGACGACGCGTCCGGAAGCATCTTCCTCGCCGTCGCCGGACCCGGTTTCGCCTGATCAGGTCGATGTTCGGTTGCTGGACAGGCAGGCGGTGGCCCCGGCGGGCGGCATCGGTCTGGGTCTGCAGGTTACGCGTGCCGATGGGGTGGAGGCGCCGGGCCAGGTGCAGGTGGACATCGACTACTCGGGCTTCAAGTACGCCTTCGGCGGTGATTTCGCTTCCCGGCTGCTGCTGGTGAAGCTGCCCGCGTGTGCGCTGCAGACGCCGGAGGCGGAGGGCTGTACCGGGCGTGAGGTGGTGCCCGCGGAGAACGACACGGCGTCGGGCACGTTGACCGCGACGGTGGTGGCCGAGCCGGATGTGGACGGCCTGTCGACGCAGTTGGAGGGAGCCTCGGCCTCTGTCTATGCCCTGAGCACGGGTTCGTCGTCGGACCAGGGTGACTACCGGGCGTCGACCCTGTCGCCGACCGGTTCGTGGGATGTTTCGACCGGTTCCGGTGCTTTCACCTACAGCCTGCCGGTCAGTCTGCCGACGCCGGCGATGG
Source organism: Streptomyces sp. NPDC048002 (assembly GCF_040653275.1). NCBI lineage: Bacteria > Bacillati > Actinomycetota > Actinomycetes > Kitasatosporales > Streptomycetaceae > Streptomyces > Streptomyces sp. NPDC048002. The sequence goes on from NZ_JBEZNL010000079.1 coordinate 1,906, forward strand.
GGTCGGCGCCGTCGCTGGGTCTGTCGTACAACTCGCAGTCGGTGGACGGCCGTACCTCGGCGACGAACAACCAGGCCTCCTGGGTGGGCATGGGCTGGGACCTGAATGTCGGATTCATCGAGCGCCGGTACCGCAACTGCAGCCAGGACGGGCTGAAGACGATCGGTGACATGTGCTGGGAGTCGCCCAACCCGTCGGCCGAGCCGAGCGGGGCGCTCTATGTCATCAACCTCAACGGTGTGACGTCGGCGCTGGTGCAGGACAACACGGGCACGGGGTCGTATCACGTGCAGGATGACCCGGGCTGGCGGGTGCAGCATCTGACGGGCGGGCACGGGGCGGACGACGAGTACTGGGTGGTCTCCTCCCAGGACGGCAAGCGCTACTACTTCGGCTGGGGCCGCTCCGAGCGCACCGGCGGGGCGACGTCCTCGGTGTTCACCATTCCGGTGGTCGGCAATGACGCAGGGGAGCCGTGCCATGCGCAGTTCCCCGAGCCGTGTACGCAGGCCTGGCGGTGGAGTCTTGACCGCACGGTGGACGCCAACGAGGTCGAGTCGGTCTACTTCTACGACAGGGAGACGAACTACTACCGGTCCGTCGCCAACGCCGACAAGGCGCGTGCCTACACCGCAGGGGGTTACCTGCGGCGGATCGAGTACGGCTGGCCCACGCAGATCGCGGGCTCCAAGCCGACCGGCAAGGTGGACCTGTCGCATGTGGGCCGGTGTGTGGAGCGCATGGCGGACAAGGATCCGCTGCGCAGTGAGCCAGGTGCGTGCCCGTCGATCTCGTCCAGCCCTTCGTCGTATCCGGATGTTCCCGTCGACCTGCTGTGTGACGGGACGTCGTCGGACTACTACTGCGCGGGCAAGACGTATTTCCCCACGTTTTTCAGCAAGGACATGTTGTGGGACATCAAGACGTTCGTGCTGAACACGACGGCGGACGGCTGGGATCTGGTGCAGCAGTACCAGACCAAGCACGGCCTGCCCAATCCTGAGGGCACGATCGGCAAGACGCTGTGGCTGGACTACGTACAGCGCAAGACGTACGGCACGGGCACGGACATTGTGCTGCCCGTCATCAACTTCAACGGCGTCGACCTGGACAACCAGGTCGGCTCGGCCGCGCTCAACTTCCGCCGCATTCAGACCATCCACGGTGACCTGGGCGCGACCACCACCGTCGACTACGGGGTGGCCAACGCGTGCAGCATCGACGCGCTCCCCAGCCAGTCATCGAACACCAAGGACTGCTACTGGCAGAAGTGGACTCCCGAGGGTGAAACCGAGGCGAGAACCGGCTGGTTCAAGAAGTTCCTGGTCAAGAAGGTGACCGTCGACCCTACGGTGACCACGAACCAGGACGGCGCCCCGGAGATGACCACCACCTACGACTATGTGGGCGGGGCCGGCTGGCGCTTCACGAATGACCCGCTCACCGCGGATGCGGACGAATCATGGTCGGACTGGCGCGGCTACCAGAAGGTCGAGGTCACTTCGGGCAGTGGCGCGGTCAAGCACTCCACCTTCCACTGGCTCTACCGCGGCCTGGACGGCGACCGCACCTCCAAGTCCGACCCCTCGGCCAAGCGCTCCGTGTCGGTGTCGGACGGTGAGGGCACCTCGTACACGGACTCGCCGTGGCTGCAGGGCCGCACCATCGAGACGTCGAAGCGCGACGACACGGGCAGCTCGCACCAGCGGGTCTTCCACTCGTACTGGACGCACAACACCTCCCAGTACGTGGGTCTGCCCGATGCCCGCTTCGTACGCGAGTCGAAGACCACCACCGAGACCCGGACCTCGTCCGGCTGGCGTACCCACGTGGTCGAGAACGAGTTCGACGCCTCCACAGCGACGTCGGCCACCTATGGTCTGCCTTTGCGTGTCAACGACCAGGGTGAGGCGGGCGTCGCCGACAACCGGTGCACCACCTTCGGCCGCGCCTACAACACGGACCTGCTGGGCAGCACAAGCATCCAGCGGTGGATGGTGTTGGTCGACGAGACCCGCCATTACGCGACCGGTTGCTCCAACCGTGCCGCGAACAACCAGGACGGTTACGCCGTCACGCTCTACGACGGCGCCACCGACGTGGCCGGCAACAACCCAGTGGACGGCAACCCCACCCAGACCCGCACCTACACCTCGGCCGGCGCCTACCAGACGGCACGGTTCGGCTACGACGACGCGGGCCGGATGCGCTGGGCCGAGGACGCCGACCGCAACCGCACCACCACGACCTACAGCCCCGAGAACACCTGGCCGCTGGACGGTGTCACCACCACAACCCCCAAGCCGTCCAAGGACCTCGCTGATCTGCGCGGCGCGCTGAGCACCACCGTGTGGAAGTCCCGGTTCTGGGGCGTGCCCTACAAGACGACGGACGCCAACGGAAACGTCACCAGGATCACACTGGACGCGGCGGGCCGGACGACCGAGGTGTGGAGGCCGACCGAGACTGGCACCTCACCGTCGATGAAGTTCAGCTACACCATCCCCACCTCGACCAACAGCGGCGGTGTCCCGGACTCGGTCGACGGATTCCCGCGCGTGGCCAGTCATATCCTGCAGTCCGGCAGCACCTACCTGTCCTCCTACGCCTACACCGACGCCCTGGGCCGGTCACGCGAGACGCAGGAGCCGACCATCTACGGCACCGATCCCTCCACGGGTGAGGAGGTCCCCAACCGGAAGGTCGCGGTCGTCCGTTACGACACGGCAGGCAACGTCACCGGCACCTCCGCGCTCTTCCGCAACCAGGGGACTGCGGGTTCGGGAGGCCCGGTCAATTCCAAGGTCGAGGACCTGCCCTCCTACACCGACCTGGTCCTTGACTGGGCCGGACGCACCACCGAGTCCCGGATCATGGCCGGTGACGGAACCAGTGCCACAGTCACGCCCTACGGCCGGATACGGACCGCCTACCACGGCGACTACACCACCGTCACCCCCTCCACCTCCGGCGCGGTGGCCACCTACACCGACGTGTACGGGCAGACATCGAAGGTTGTGGAGCACAACGGCAGCGCCACCTTCACCACGCAGTACCAGTACACGGCCACCGGCGCGCTGCAGCGGATCACCGATCCGCGCGGCAATGACACGACATACACCTACGACTGGGCCGGACAGCGCACGAGGACCGACGACCCGGACGCGGGCATCTCCACCACGGCATACGACGACAACGGGCAGATCAGCGAGACCCGCAGCAACTTCGACGAGACCACCAACGAGCCACGAACGGTCCTGACCTACGGCTACGACAACCTGGGCCGCAAGACGTCCGTGAGCAGCGGCACCAACACGCTCGCCTCCTGGACCTGGGACGGCCTCGGCGTGACTGGCGGCAAGGGCCAGATCACGTCGGCGACCAGCTGGGACACGGACGGCAACGCCTATACCGTCAAGACCGGCGCGTTCGACGAGCGAGGACGGCCGCTGACCACCAGCGTCAGCATCCCCGCCGCAGTGACCGGACTTGCAGGCAACTACACCTCCTCAACCACCTACGACGCCGCGGACCACGTCACCTCCGTCACATATCCGCAGGCCGGCGGGCTGGACGCGGAAACCGTCACCGCCTCCTACAACGGCTACGGCCAGCCCACCCGCCTGGCCTCCGACCAGGAGACCTACGTACGGGCAACGGTCTACGACGCCTACGGCATGCTCACTGACCGCACCTACGGCGGACCGACCGGCCCCTTGAGCGGTGTCGCCGCGCAGCGCTCGTACGACTACTCCTACGCCAACGGCACCCGCTGGCTGAAGAGCATCACTACCAACACCACCGTGGGCAGGTTCACCAGTGAGAGGCAGGAGGACCTCTACACCTACGACTACGACGGCAAGCTCACTGAACTACGTGAGCAGGCCGACGGCCAGACCGCCCAGTCGCAGTGCTTCCGCTACGACGACCAGGCCCGCCTGAGCAGCGCCTACACCCGCGCCGAAGCCGGCGCCTGCACCGCGAACAGCGGCTCGGACTTCACCGGGTCGGCTCCCTACCAGACGGCCTACGCCTACGACCGCCTCGGCAACCTCCAATCCGTCACAGACACCAACAGCACCGGCCAGGCCACGAAGCGCGATTACCTCTACCCCGGCTACGACGACGCGGGCACCTGGACCACGGCCAACGCGCAGTGGCCGCACGGCGTCCGCAAGATCAACACCGTCACCGGCGGCAGCACCACCGGCACCGAGACCTTCACCTACGACGACGCCGGCCGGATGGACACCCGCACCATCCCCGGCACCACCACCGACTACGACTGGACCAAACTCGGCCAGCTCTCCACCGTCACCACCACCGACTCCGCCGGCAGCCGCCTGACCCGCTACACCTACGACGCAGACGGCAACCGCCTCATCCGCACCACCCCCCAAGAAACCGTCGCCACCATCGGCGGCATGGAACTGCGCACCACCGACGGCATCAAGGTCACCGCAACCCGCTACTACACCAGCGGCACCTCGGTCGTCGCCATGCGCACCACGCAGGACACCACAGCCGCAGGCGGCAAGCTCACCTACCTGATGGCCGACACCCAGGCCTCAACCCAGCTTGCCGTCGACGCCACCACCGGCACCACGACCCGCCGCCGCTACACCCCCTTCGGAGACGAACGCAGCGGCACCCTGCCCGCCGGAACCGACCACGGCTTCCTCGGCAAAACCGAAGACACCAGCACCGGCCTCTCTCTCCTCGGCGCCCGCGCCTACGACCCCCACCTCGGACGCTTCCTCAGCCCCGACCCGCTCAGCCTCCCCTACGAACCGCAAAACCTCTCCGCCTACAGCTACAGCCACAACGACCCCGTCAACTTCTCCGACCCCAGCGGCCTGGTCAGAATAGACATGGGCGGAGTGGAATGCACCGGCTCCTGCGCCGACCATGCGGAAGCCGAAATGAATGAAATCCTCGCCAGCGACGAGGTCGAGCAGGAGTCCGGAGATTCTGAAGGGTGCGGCTCGTGGGGGATCTTCGCAGGCTTCTGTCAAACGACGGGTGAACTATTCTACGGCGCCGTAAGTAATGTCCCGCACCTGGCCGAGTACGGTGGGTGGCTCTTTGATGGTGACTGCCGAAACGGTGGAGGACCTGGATCGCCAGGATGTGATTACGGCGCTCAGTTTGACAACTGGGTGGCGAGTCATGGATACGACATATCTGGTGACCCCTATCAGGTGCCGAGTGCTATCGCGGCGATCTTTAGCCATAGGCCTGCTTTTGGGAAATCGAACAAAACATTCGCGGGAAGCATTGTCGGTGCGACGACGAAATCGACTCACTGGGCACTCGTCGAGGTGCGAAACTCTAAAGGTGCACTGGTCAACGCGTACTCGGTGCGAAGCGGAAGTCAAACGCCAGAAGAGGCTGCCCTTGGCTTTCCTAACAATTCACAGGCAACCCACACAGAGGCCAGGACTGGAAGAATGTCTGGAGGGACGGCCACGGTGCACATAGGCGGTGACCGCTACGCCAACCTGGCGCCTGTGGACCCTGGCGACACGGTGACCATCTACGGGACGAAGCCGCCTTGTACGCAGTGCCAAGGGTCCATGCGTCGCAACGCTGCAGAGACTGGGTCCACGTTCGTGTACGTTTGGGACGGCAAGACTTGGTCTACTGGGTGAGGGTGAATGAGTCGTCTTGACTGGCTCGTCAGAGTCGTGACCGCGGAAGAAAATCTTCCCGATTCATGCTTTATTGTTGGTCTGGCCGAAGACCAAAGCGGCGAAAGTGGTCATCTTATCTTTCAGGCCGCACTGACTCCCCCCGACGAGCAATCGCGTCAGTTGGAACTCGACAGCTATTGCATCCTCAATGAAACTGGAGGTGTTCACTACGGGGGGCTAACTAGGGTCTCGATCTCGTCGCGCGAGATTCGATTCAGATTCACGCCGGAGGCTGTCGGGGAGCTTGAACTCCCTGCCGCGGAGATTGAACTGGATATCGACCCCGAGGTGGATTTCGAGCGATTGCGCGTTGCGCTTTGCAAGGTTCTAACCTACGGGAACCCTGCGAAAGTACCCGAAATTTCCGTAGTGTAGTCTCAGTGTCTATTCACGGCTCGCCAGTTTTTCTGGCGGGCCGTGTGGCTCTATGTCAACGGTGGGTGAACCGCCGACTTGTATGGGGGTAGCGGGACGCGGTCGGGTTGGCCGCTCGTAGCGTGCCGTAGGACACCGTGCCGGGTGACTCGTGAACCGTCTGCCGCCCTCAGGGGCTGGCTCTCCCGGGGTATGTCGCCGGTCCGGTGTCCGTCCGCGGTCTGAGACGTTATCCGCTTTCCGAACGTGATCGTTTGGTTCGGGTGGGTGGGGTCTGTCCAGCCAACGGTGTAACTCGGGTGTTGTGTTTTAGCGGCGGCCGATGGAGAGTCGGCCGTCGAAGGCGATGTCGAAAGCCTGCAGGGCGGGCTTCCAGCGCAGGGTCCAGCGTTTGCGTCCCTGGCCGGTGGGGTCGAGGCTCATGACGGCCATGTAGACGCATTTGAGGGCTGCGGCCTCGTTCGGGAAGTGCCCGCGGGCCCGAACGGCTTTCCGTATGCGAGCGTTGACCGACTCGATCGCATTGGTAGTGCAGACGACGCGCCGGATCTCGGCGTCGAACTG
>NZ_JBEZNL010000080.1:0-8438 GCF_040653275.1 Streptomyces sp. NPDC048002
TGTAGGTTCCGAAAAGAGATGACGGTGTCCAAGTGATCTGTCGTCAATGTGTCGGTCGGCGCTCTCTTTTCGGCCCGGTTCTCGCTCCGCGCCGCAGTCATGTCCAGTGTCTGAGGTCCAGCCTTTCGTTGGGTTTGCCCTGCCGCACGGTCAGGTTACGGCTGGTCGTGGCCTATGTCCTGGTGTCAGAGGGATCTGACACGAAAGGGCGGGTCGCGGTGGGCGAGTACGACGACGCAGCAACGACAACTGGTCGGACGGCCCGGGCCGTCTACCGGAAGGCTGACGGCCGGCTGGCCGAAGTCGACTGGGACCGGTTGCTGGTGGACGAGGTGGCGGATGGGCTGCCGGTGCGCGAGTTCCGCTGGTACCGCGGCCGGAAGCACTATTCGGGCTGGTACCACGCGTCGACGGCGGGACGGCTGGTGGCCTACGAGAGCCGCCTGGAGCTGGCCCGGATTTTGCTCGCGGACTTCAACCGGAGCGTCGTGCGCATCGCGGCTCAGCCATTCCAGCTGGTCGGACGGGACGGGGACCGCATCCGCCGCCACGTTCCTGATCTGTTCCTGGTCCACACCGATGGTCTGGCGACCGTCGTGGATGTCAAAGCCCCCTCACGCATGAAGGACCCCAAGGTGATCGCTCAGTTCGACTGGACACGCCGTCTGTGTTCGGACCGCGGCTGGGCCTATGAGACCTGGTCGGGGGCCGAACCGGTGGTTGTGGAGAACGTGAGGTTCCTGGCCGGCTACCGGCGTCGTCTGCTGCTGGAGGAGACGGTGCTGGCCGAGGTGCTGGAAGCGGCCGGTCGTCAGTCGACGATCGGCGGTGTCGAGGCGGCCTTGGCGAGCCGCTATCCGGGCGAGGTGGTCCGGCCCGCCGTCCTGCACCTGGTGTGGTGCGGTGGTCTCACGGCGGACCTGCGCCAGCCGCTGGCCGGGACGACCGCCATTCGGGCGGCGGCGTGAGCGGGCAGGCAGTGACGGTCATGCCGGGAGGCCGTCTGTTCTTCGAAGGCGATGTCGTCGAGGTCATGGAGCTCGACGGGCTGCAGGTGACGGTGCGCAATGAGCGCACGGACGGCTTCAGTGTGATTCCGCTGGGTCGCCTGGCGGCCGGGGCACGGGCCATGGACGTCGCCGTCGACACTCCGTTGGAGGGTGTCGGCGTGCTGCTGGCGGGGCTGTCTGCTGCTCAGCGCATGGCACTGGGCGAGCGGGCCGGGCATGTCAGGGAGGTCCTGAGCGGCTATCGGGCCGGACACGCTGACGCGGCCGTGGCGGGCGAGCCGCGGCCCGGGTTCGATCCGGATCTGCCGCTTCGCGACCGGATCGCGTCGAAGGCTGCGGAGTTGGATGTCTCGCCGCGCACGCTGGAGCGGTGGCTGAACGCCTACCGGGCCAGCGGTGAGGCGGGATTGGTGGACACCCGCGCGGTCAGGGGCCGGGGCCGCAGTGTCGATTCGCGGTGGGAGGAGGCGGTGCGCCGGGTGCTGGCGGAGTCGGTGAATGCCTCGACGCCGACCCGCTCGGCCGTGCTGAAGCGGGCCGAGGAACGTTTGGTGGCCGAGTACGGCAGGAATGTGGTGCTGCTACCGTCCCGGAGCACGGCTTATGCCCGGCTGGCCGAGTTGGCCAAGGGCACGAACGCGGTGTCGGGCAGTGCGAAGGCCCGCCGGTCGATCGCTCAGCGTCCGCAGGGCACCTATGGGCGGCTGCGGGCGAGCCGGCCGGGTGAGTACGTGGTGCTCGACACGCAGGACCTGGACATCTATGGCATGGAGCCGGTGACTTGCCGCTGGGTTCCGCTGCAGCTCACCGTCGCGCAGGACCTGTTCTCGCGGTGCATCGTCGGGCTGCGGGTGACGGCCTGCTCGACGAAGGCGGTCGATGTCGCCGGGGTGCTGTTCGAGGCCATCTGTCCGCCGCTGGAACAGGCGGCCCGGACGGGGCTGGCGCCCTATCACGGGCTCTGGGACGAGGTGGTGTTCACTGAGGACGCGCCGCGTCCGGGCCGGGGGTTGTGTCCGCCGGAGACGCTGGTGATCGACCACGGGCGGGCCTTCATGTCCGCTCATGTCATCGGGGTGTGCACCCGGCTGGGCATGTCGATCCAGCCGGCCCAGCCGAAGAAGCCCACCGACAAGCCGACCGTCGAACGCTTCTTCCGCACCCTGCGCGAGGGGCTGATCCAGCACCTGCCCGCCTACAAGGGGCCGGACGTCCACAGCCGCGGCGAGGCGGTCGAGGAGGCCGCGTTCTTCTACCTCCACGAGGTGGAGGAGATCATCCGCGAGTGGGTGGCTGAGGTCTACCACCGGCGCGAGCATGACGGGCTGGTCGTCCCGCAGTGGCCGAAGCTGTCGCTGTCGCCGCTGGAGATGCTGCGCATCGGTCTGGCACGGGCGGGCCGACTGCGCATGCCGGCCTCGCCGGACCTGGCCTTCCAGTTCCTGGCGGTCAAGGCGCGCACGATCCAGCACTACGGCATCGAGGTCGACGGGCTGCGTTACAACGGCCCGGTCCTGGACGGCTACCGCAACGCGCCCAGCCCCTACGGGAGCGGGTTCGGCAAGCAGTGGCCGATCCACGTCAATCCGGACGATGTCCGCTTCGTCTACTTCCAGGACCCCGACAGCGCTTCCTGGCATGCGCTGGAGTGGGAGCACGCGCCCGCGTTGTCCATGCCGTTCAGCGGCGAGGCCGCCGCCTACGCCCGTCGGCTCGCCGCCCGCCAGGGCCGCCACGTCGACGCCGCGCAAGCCCTGGCCGACCTGCTGGCCCGCTGGGACCAGGGCATGGTCACCGACCGTCGCGAGCGCCGCATGGCGGTGCGGCTGTCGGCCGAGCGCAGTGCCCTGGCCCTGCCTGCGCTGCCCGAACAGAGCGGCCCGGCCGCCCCGGCCGGACTGCGGCTGGTGGCGGAACTGCCCGCCGGGGACGCCGATACGGAGGACGAGATCTTCGACGTCCCGGACGGTGACGACTTCTACGCCGACGCCTTCGAGGTGATCGAGTGAAGCAGCCGAACCTGTTCAGCCTCTCCCGCAAGGAGGGCTGGCGCCGCTACGCGGATGCTCCTGCCCGGCAGCGGCCCGAACGGCTCACCCGCGCCCAGCTGAAGGCTCTCGGCGAGGAGGCGGCCGAGGACTACAACGATGCCCGCCATGACTGGCACGCGAACTTCGGCATCGTCAACACCCCACAACTGTCCACTATTCATGAGGAGTTGGACCAGATCGTGGCCAGCAACCGGCAGGACGGCGACCGCATCCGCTCTGCGGCGGTCATCGACGCCCTGCCCGGGCTGGGCAAGACCACCATCGCCAACCTCTATGGCCGCACCTTCGACCGGCAGCAGATGCGCCGCCTGTCCCCGGTGACCGATGGCGGACACGAACGCATCCCGGTCTTCCGGGTCGGCCTGACCTCCAACACCACCCTGCGCACGCTGAACCGGATGATCTGCGAGTTCTACGGTCACCCCGCCACCGATCGGGCCAATGCCGCAGCCCTGGCCAGCCACGCGCTGGACTGCGTGCTGTCTTGCGAGACCCAGCTCGGGATCATCGACGATATCCACTTCATCGACCTGGACCGCCGCGATGGGCTGGCGGTGTCCAACCATCTGAAGTGGCTGGCCAACGAGCTGCCGGTGACCTTCATCTATGTCGGGGTGGGACTGGCCGAGCGGCGGTTCTTCGCCGACGGGCTGACCGGGAAGAACACCGTGCTGGCCCAGACCGCCCGCCGCTGGACCCGGCTCGGGGTGGACCCGTTCCGCCTGGACACCGACCATGGCCGCAAGCACTGGCGGAGCCTTTTGAAGACCACCGAGTCCCGCCTGGTCCTGGCCGAGCACCGGCCGGGCATGCTGGTGCGGCTGGCGGACTACCTTTTCGAACGCACCAGCGGGCACGTTGGGTCGTACTTCACCCTGGTCCTGCGCGGCTGCTATCGCGCGATCCGCACCGGCGCCGAAATCCTCGACCGCGCGGTTCTCGACGGAGTCCGTCTCGATGAGGCATCCGAACAGGCCCGTCGGCAGATGGCCGCCGCCTTGGCTCATGGCACGATGCCCTCCGCGCTGGGGGACACGGCATGAGCGAGACACGTGTGCTGCCCCTGCGAGTCGGCATCCTGCCAGGTGAGGGACTGGACAGCTGGCTGGAGGCACTCGCCCGCCGCAACGGGCTGACATTCCCCGGCTTCCTGTCCGTGCTCGGCCTGCCCCGCGACTACATGACCCGGCGCCTGGTCACCGGCATCACCTCCGACCAGCTGCGGATCCTGGAGGCTCGCACCGGACTTCCGGCAGGGCGGCTCGATCAGGCGGTGGTCCGCCCCGGTTTCCCGTTCGGGCCGCAGCGCCAGCGGCGCTGCCGGTTCTGCCCACAGTGTCTGGCCGAGCGAGACGGCCGCTGGACGCTGTCGTGGTGGATGCCCTGGACGTTCGCCTGCCTGCGGCACGGCACGCTCCTGCACGATGAGTGCCCCGGCTGCGGCGAGGGCGTCCGCATCCGGCTGCCCAGCCGCACCCATCTCACCCGGCCCGCGACCTGCACCTGGCGGCCCGACGGCCAGTCGCCCGTATGCGGCACGGACCTTACGGGCGCCGAACCGCTGCTTCTGGCGCCCAGTCATCCGCTGCTCGCCGCACAGCGCTGGGTCGACGAGCAGACCGGCCACGCGGATGCTGCCCGAGCTCACGCCATGCTCTCGGACCTGCACGCCTGCACCGTCTGGGTGATGCGCACCGTCACCGAGGCCGACCTCGCTGGCATGGGCCCGCTGGTGGTGCGGTCCTGGAGCTTGCGTCCCCGTGACCTGCGCAGTCCCGCCCAACGAGTCCAGCATCTCCCGGCCGCTGTCCGCGGCGTCATCGCCCACACCGCCCGCCCGCTGCTGGACGGCGATGAGGCAGCAGGCATCTTGGCCCTCCGCTCGCTGCGCGAGCGGCAGGACACCAAGGGCAAGGTCATCCCCAAGGGCATGACGGCGGCCCACTGGACCGCCCTCACCTGCGCGACCCGCAGCCGTTTCCTGCGCGCGGGCGACCGGCACATGGGCGCCATCGACCGGCTGCGTTATCTCTCCCCCACCCCGCACGCGCAGACCCCGACACGGGGTGACGCGCGGGTCACCGGCCGCGTCCGGCACCTCCCGCAACTGCTCTGGCCCGGCTGGAGCGTTCGGCTCATCCCGCAGCAGGGCATGAAGGAGAACCTGTTCCGCGGGATCGCCTCCGCTTTGCTGCTGATGCCCCGCGAGGCGGCCCGCAGCTCCCGCCAGGTCACCGACCGCCTCCACCCCCACCTGCCCAACGCCATCACCGTCACCCTGCAAAGGAGCCTGCACAGCGGCCACCCCGACGTGCTGACCGCGCTCTGCTCCCTCGCCGTCCACCTGGACGAACACGGCAGTCCGATCGACTACGAGCGGCGACGCACCGCGGTTCCGTCGGCCCCGCTGACGGAGGACACCTGGCGGCAGATGTGTTTCACCACCGGCTGCCAGCCCGGCGACAGGATCAACGCCAAAGCGCACACCCCTCGCTACGTTCACGCCCAGCGCTACCTCTATCAGCTGCTGACCGGCGCCGATCTCCACGATCCCCGCTATCCGCTGTCCCTGAAGAACAACACCGACCGCGGCCGCTACCTCGCCTTCACCTTCAGCCTGACCACCCCGCAGCGCGAGGCCCTGCATGACCATGGGCGCACGGTGCTGGACGGCCTCGGCATCGATGAACCACTCACCTGGGAACCACCCCACGACCTCGCGGACGGCCTCGACCTGCCCGGACGCAACCCCCATGACATCGACCTCGACACCGTCCACCGCATCGTCATCGCCGAACAGCGAGCCCCCGGCGACGCCGCCCGAGAACTGAACACCACCCTCGCCCACATCCGATTCGCCCTGGAACACGTCGCGACCGAACCGCAGGTCTGGACGGGCAAAGCCTCACCGCTGGCCGCCTGGCGCCTGCGCGAACGAGCCCGCCAGATCTTCACCAGCGACTTCCTGCACCGCGAATACACCGAAGGCGGCAAAACCCTCACCCAGATCGCCCGCGCGACCGGCTTCCCCCGCTATGTCGTGGTCGAACACGCGCAGGCTCACGGCATCACCATCTACCGGACCCGCCGCCCCACCCCCATCGACGAGGACTGGCTGCGCGAGCAATACCTCACCCGCAAACGCTCGTCCGGCGACATCGCCCGGGAGGTCGGCGTCAAGGACGAGACGATTCGCCGCCGGCTCCGACAACTCGACATCCCCCTGCGTCCGCAGGGCGTTCACAGCCGCACCGTGATGCTGGCCCCGCTCGACACCGCCCTGCCCCACGACATCCGCCGAGCGGTCGAAGGCACACTGCACGGCTGGCACCGACTGCACCGCTTCCACATCGCGATGGCCTTTCCGTCTCTGGAAACGGCAGCGAGCTACCTCAAGGCCGAACGCAGCGCCCTCGTGACCCAGTTCCAGCGACTCGAACGCGACCTCGGCACCGACCTCTTCCACCGATCCGCCTTCAACAAGCCCCAACGCCCCAGCGCGCGCGGCCAAGTGCTGCTGCGTGACCTCGCGCACGAACGGGTCCAGGAACTCATGCGCACCGCTCTCACCAGCGACCAGTTCTTCGCCATGCCCGACGAAGGCACGCTCGCCCGGGCGATGGAGAGCCTCCGCACCCGTCGGCCACCCAGCCCCCTCCGGCCCTACGACAACATCCCGGTCCCACGCATCCGGATCCGAGCCGAAACGCTCACACTCCTGCGGGATCTCGTCGACCACGCACCCACCGAATTCTTCGGATCCCAGGTCAGCGCAAGGACCGGTCTCAACCAAGGCAGCATCTCGGACCGACTCCGCCAACTCGAACAGGCCGGCTGGCTCGCCAGCAGGCCCGAAGACGACGCCAGCTGGCTCAGCCGCGCAACTCCAGGACGCGGCGCGGGACGACGCCGCACCTACTACACGCTCACCGCCGCGGGACGCCGAGCCGCGGAGCACGAGCTCCAGCAACGTGCACCGCAGCTCACGCCTCTCCCTGCCGCACGGGCAGAGCGCGATATCGGTCGAACGCCTCGCGAGCATCCGGAACGAACTCCCGATGCCGGACCAGGTCGGTCAGTTCGGACTCAGTCAGCCAGTCATGCCAAGCGACCTCCGAAGGGTCGGGCTGGATCGGTTCCGTGACGACGACCTCATGCAGACCGAGCCAATACGGGCTGATCACGCCCTCGCACAAGAACTTGAACAGGAAACGAGGACGGGCATGAACACCCAGCTCTTCCAGCAACTCCCGCGCAGCAGCATCCTCATACGACTCGGCCACGTCCACGGCGCCTCCGAGCATCCAGTTGATCTGCCCCGGGAAACGAGTGTCATCGTCCGGGCGGCGGTGGACAAGGAACCGCCCCGCACGGTCGCGGCACACGATCGTCGCGATGCGATGCAGCCACCGCTGACGAATCGCCTCCCCCCTCTCCACAACAGCCAGAACCTCGTCACGCTCGTCAACCCGCTCAACAAGTTCACCCACGATCCAGCCCTACCGGCCCGCAGCCGCGCCGACACGGGCCAGCACCACGTCGGCCAACTCCTGCGGGGTCAGCTCGCCGTCCAGAAACACGGTGTCGCTGGGCAGGGTGTCGGCAGCGGCCATGCACGGCGCGATCTTGTCCTTGCACCAGCGCCGAACCTTCTCGTCCTGCTCAGGGTTGTCCGGGGTGAACCTCCGGCCGTCGATCCTCGTCTCCAGAACGTCTCGGGAGACCTTGAGGAAGAAGTGGTGGACGTCGATGCCCGCGTCCTTCAACGCGCCGAAGATCTCACCGACATAGCCGGGGTTGACCAAGGTCATGGGGACCAGAACCGGACGTCGGTACTCCTCAACCAACCCCACCGCCAGGTCGGCGACCTGCCGCCGCCACAGTCGAAGGTCCTGGAAGTCGCCGGTCGGCACCTCCACGATCTCCCGCAGCACATAGCCGACCATCTCGGGGTCATAGATCAGGGCCTCGGGCCATCGCGGACGCAGCTCGTCCACCAGCGTGCTCTTCCCGCTGCCGAACGCACCATTCACCCAGACGATCAACGCGATCCTCCCCGCCCCGGTTGCCAGGCCCGCGCGTCGAGCCCGGCACGTCGGATCAGCATGCCGCGCGAATTAGATGAGGGCGAACACCATTGCAGATCATGCCCGAAAGATCGCCAAGTGGGACCGGAACCCGCTGCCGAACTGGGTCACCTCACGTTGTCGAAGCCACTCCACGAGCCCTGCGGGCTCGGGCAGATCCGCCCGAGCCCGCATCCAGCCCGAAGAAACCGACAGCCCGGCTGGACAAACGCACCGACAGATCGTCGAGACAACCACGCAAGGCCGCAGGTCATCGCGGCGTCAGCCGACAAACCAGATCGGAACCTACA
>NZ_JBEZNL010000081.1:0-8155 GCF_040653275.1 Streptomyces sp. NPDC048002
GTCGGGGGGCGGTGGCCCCCCCCCCCACCCCCCCGCCGCCCCCCCGGCCCCCCCTATCCTCCCACAGGAGGAACGGGGGCCGCGGTCGACGGCGTGCTCCGACTACCGCAGACGGGCCATCAGGGCGTGCTCGACCAGCGTGATCAGCGCGCTCTTGGCGTCCGCGCGGTGGCGGGCGTCCGTGGTGATGATCGGGGTGTCGGGGCCGATCTGCAGGGCCTCGCGGACCTCGTCGGGGTTGTACGGCTGGCTGCCGTCGAAGCCGTTGAGGGCCACGACGAACGGCAGGCCGCTGTTCTCGAAGTAGTCGACCGCGGGGAAGCAGTCGGCGAGACGGCGGGTGTCCACCAGCACGATCGCGCCGATCGCGCCGCGCACCAGGTCGTCCCACATGAACCAGAAGCGGTCCTGGCCGGGCGTGCCGAACAGGTACAGGATCAGGTCCTGGTCCAGGGTGATGCGGCCGAAGTCCATGGCGACCGTGGTGGTCGTCTTGTCCCCGGTGTGGGTGAGGTCGTCGATGCCCGCCGAAGCGGAAGTCATCACGGCCTCGGTGCGCAGCGGGTTGATCTCCGAAACGGCCCCGACGAACGTGGTCTTGCCCACGCCGAAGCCACCCGCCACCACGATCTTCGCCGAGGTGGTGGAGCGGGAAGGACCGCCGCTAGAGCTTGCGAAGTCCACTGAGCACCCTTTCGAGCAGTGTCACGTCTGGCTGGCCACCGGCGTTCTCGTCGCCGCCGGGCTGATGGATGGCGACCAGTCCCGCCTCCGCCAAGTCGGCGACGAGGATCCTGGCCACGCCGAGCGGGATCGTCAGCAGGGCGGAGATTTCCGCCACCGACTTGATCTCCCGGCAGAGGTTGCAGATCCGCTGATGCTCGGGCAGCTGCCCCTGCATCTGGTGCGGAGCCGCGGTGGTGTGCACCAGCGCCTCGATGGCGAGCTGGTACCGCGGCCTGGTGCGTCCGCCCGTCATGGCGTACGGGCGCACCAGGGGGTTGTTCGACGCCCCGGCGGGCGTCGGCTCAGGGGCGCGTCGATGCGGCTGCACGGGCTGGATGCGCGGCGCCTGCGGCTGGTCGTACGGTCCCGGACCCTGCGGGGCCTGGGGCGCGTAGGGCTGCTGCCGCCGCTGGCTCGGCGTGGAGGGGAAGTTGTACCGGTTCTGGGAACCGTCGTTCTGACCCTGGGCAGGGCCGTACGACCAGTTGCCCGATGATGAACCGTCTGGGGGTGTTGCCACTTTCTCCTCCTCCGACTGTGCCTGGCACCCAACATGTGGAGCCGCGTCCCGAAACCTTACGGCCCCGGGACGCCAAAACGCACCGTGTGTCTGTTAGTTGAGCAGGCTCCCTTGGAGCTCCGCACGCAGATCCGGCGTCAGGACGGTACCCGCGCGGTCCACCAGGAGGGCCATCTCGTACCCGATGAGGCCGATGTCCGCCTCCGGGTGGGCGAGGACGGCGAGCGAGGAACCGTCGGATACGGACATGATGAACAGGAATCCCCGCTCCATCTCCACAACCGTCTGGTTCACGGCGCCGCCCTCGAAGATGCGCGAGGCACCCGCGGTCAGCGAGGTCAGACCGGAGGCGACCGCCGCAAGCTGGTCGGCGCGGTCGCGCGGAAAGCCTTCGGACATCGCCAGAAGGAGTCCGTCGGCGGAGACCACCACCGTGTGGGACACCCCGGGGGTGTTGTCCACGAAGTTGGTGATCAACCAGTTCAGGTTCTGTGCCGCCTGGCTCATCGGGCTCACACTAACGCTCCTGGTTGTAGGTGCTGTCAGGCCCACTGTGGTTCCTAGTGGCCTGGCCGTTCGTTTCACTTCCCGCACTGCGACCCCGCTGGACACCCCGGCGCAGGTTGCTCAGCCTGCCCCGGACGTCCTCGGGAGCGCGGGAGACCTGTGGGCCGCCCTGGGGGGTGGCTTCGGCGGCTCCCTCGACCAGGTTGGCCTTGGGTACCCGCCGGGGCAGACCGGAGGAGGTGACTCCGCCCGCCTTGGGCTTGCGGAGCTGCGCCGCCTGCTGCCAGCGGTCGTCGTTCGCCGAGCGCCAGCCGGGCTCGCCGGGACCGTCGGCGGGGGCCGGTGCGTCCTGGCTCACGGGCCGGGCGCCGTTGGCGCCGCTCGCGGGGGCACCGCGGCGCGGGAGGCCTGCGTCGGTCAGCTCGTGGGCGGCGGACGGGGCCGGTCCCGGACGGTCGAAGCCTACGCTGTCGCGCTCACTTGCGTCAGCGGCCTGCACAGGTTCCGTTTGTGGAGCGTACTGGTCGGAGTAGCCACCGCGGTAGTCGTCCTGCTGCGGCCAGTCGTCCTGGTAGCGGCGCTCCTCGAAGGCCGTGAAGGACTCCGGGGCGGACCCGTGGGCGGCCGCCGGCTCCTCCTGAGCGGGCTCCGCATAGGCCGGCTCGGGGTAACCGCCGTTGGACGAGAACGTGTCGTTCTGCTGAAGCCCGCCGTTCTGGGCGTAGTACGGCTCCTCGTACGACGTCTGCTGCTGCTCGTCGTACGTCGTCTGCTGGTCGTAGCCCGACTGCTGCTCGGGGAAGCCGCCCTGGCCGTTGTCGTAGGACTGCTGCTGCGGGGCGAACTCGTCGTACCCGGGGGTCTCGCCGGACTCCGGACCGTGCGCCTGGGCCTCCAGGGCCGCACGGCGCTCCTCGCGGACCAGGGAGCGGCCCACGGGGTCCAGGTCGCGGATGTCGTCCGGGACCTCGTAGCGGCTGTCGTCGAAGCCCAGCTCGGCCGCCGTGCGCATCGGCTGGCCACCGAAGTTCTCACCCTGGAACTGCTGCTCCGGGATGATCTGCGAGACGGTGAACTGGTCGTGCGCCGGTGCCTCGCCGCCGCCACCACCGTGGGTGATCGCGTCGGGCAGCATGACCAGCGAGGTGGTGCCGGCCTGCTCGCCCGAGGGGCGCAGCTGGACCCGGATGCCGTGCCGGTCCGACAGGCGGCCGACCACGAACAGACCCATGCGCTGCGAGATCGCGGCGTCCACGGTCGGCGGGTTGGCCAGCTTGTGGTTGATGTCCGCGAAGTCCTCGGCGGTGAGGCCGATGCCCTTGTCGTGGATCTCGATCATCACGCGGCCGTCGGGGAGACGGGTCGCGGTGACGCGGACCTTGGTCTGCGGGGAGGAGAACGTGGTGGCGTTCTCCAGCAGCTCGGCCAGCAGGTGCACGAGGTCGGTCACGGCGCGGCCGTGGATCTCGGCCTCCGGCACGCCGGAGAGCTCGATGCGCTCGTACTGCTCCACCTCGGAGGAGGCGGCGCGCAGGACGTCGACCAGCGGGACCGGCTGGTCCCAGCGGCGGCCGGGCTCCTCGCCGGCGAGGACCAGGAGGTTCTCGCCGTTGCGGCGCATACGGGTCGCGAGGTGGTCCAGGCGGAAGAGGTTCTCCAGCTGGTCCGGGTCGGCCTCGTTGTTCTCCAGGTCGGTGATCAGGGTCAGCTGGCCCTCGATCAGCGACTGGTTGCGGCGCGAGAGGTTGGTGAAGATCGCGTTGATGTTGCCCCGCAGCAGGGCCTGCTCGGCGGCGAGCCGGACGGCCTCGCGGTGGACCTGGTCGAAGGCGCGGGCGACTTCGCCGATCTCGTCCGTGGTGGTGATCGGGATCGGCTGCACCCGGGTGTCGACCCGGCCGGGGTCGGTCCGCGAGAGCTGGTCGACCAGCATCGGCAGACGCTGCTCGGCGATACCGAAGGCGGCGTTGCGCAGCTGGCGCATCGAGCGGCTCATCTGGCGGGCCACCATGCCGGCCAGGATGAACGCCACGAGCAGCGCGACCACGACGGCCGCACCCACGATGAAGGCGTCACGCTTGGCGTCGTCGGCGATCGCCGCGGCCTCGTTCACCGCGGTGTCGGTCATGTCCGACTCGATCTGGCGGTAGGCGTCGTACTTGAGGGTGTTGACCGCCCACCAGTTCTCGGCGGTCACGCCCTGCTCGGCGAGGCCCTGGCGCACCAGGGGATCGGTGGACTCCATGCCCGCGACGGCCCGGACCATGTCGGTGGTCTTGGCCGGCGGCGGCACATAGGTCTTGCCCTCGGCGGCGGCCTTCTGGGCCGCCTCCTTGGCCATCGCCGCGCCCTTGGTCTTGATCTCCGCCTCGGCGGCGGTCAGCCGCTGCGCGTCGGCCTCGGTGCCACCACCGAGGTACTCCTGGACGGCGATGCCCTCCAGGTAGGCGTACGAGGACAGGGCGACCTTCTGGCTGGCGAAGCTGCTGTTGCCGGGGCCGGGCTGGACCAGCATGTGCATACCGATGGAGCGCTGGAGCGACAGGGCGCCCTTGGTCAGCTCGATCGCGTACACGGTGCGGCCGTAGGACGTCACGTTGCCGGTGCCCAGGCCGAGCTCGTTGGCGAACTCGGTGAGGGGGTGGGCGACGTCGACGTAGCCCTCCTCGGTCTTCACTCCGAGAAGGTCGTTGGTGTACGCCTTCTCGCGCAGCTCCGTCAGGTCCGGCTCCACCTCGCGGAAGAGCTCGAGACGGCGCTGGAGACCCGCCTTGCCCGGGATGTTCTGGGCCGCGACGTCGAAGGCGTCGGCGGCGTCGTCCGTGGCCTTGCGGGCCGCCGTGACGACGTCCTTGTCCTTGTTCAGGAGCAGCGGAGCGGCGGTGATGTCACGCTCGTTGTACAGCGCGTCCGCGTAGTTCAGCGAGGCCCGCACGAGGTTCGCGGTGTCCTTCGCGTCCTCCGCCTCCTGCCAGGTGTCGATCGAGCTCTTCACCTGGAAGCCGCCCATGACCAGGCCGACCAGCACGGGTATGAGCAGGATCGCGTTCAGCCGGGTCGGCACCCGCCAGTTGCGCGGGGAGAGACGGCCGCCGCTGGAAGCGGGTGCGGCCGTCGGCTCCGGACCGGACACAGGGGCGGGCGCCGCTCCGCGCGGCGGCGGGGTGAAGTTGCCCCGGGCCGACGGCTCGGGACCGTTCTTGCTTCGCCTCACTCGACCAACAACCTCTCGGCGGTCGGCACCTACGTTGTGCCGCAGTCTCTCAGGGCCCAGTACTCGCCGACTGACGAGTACGTTCATTGACTATTGGGCAGTTCAGGCATTCCAGCACGTGGACCAGTGCACTTCCAAACAGTGGGAAGCGAACTTTCGCTGTGATGTAAGCCCCAGATAAAACGGTCATAAAGAGCGAGCCCCGCCAAAAGGCGGGGCCTTCGTACGCGCAGCGAGACCGGTTGACCGCGACGCGTTGCGGTACCACCCGATTCCTCTGCCGAAACGTTATGAACACCGAAGCCGACCGTGTCAAAGGCCACAGCCGGCTCCGGGACTTCTACGACAACTGCCGGACGCGGCAGCGGAATTGGTTGCCTACCTCAACCGTGCCATGAGGGCGTGCTCGACCAGCGTGATCAGCGCGCTCTTGGCGTCGGAGCGGTGGCGGGCGTCCGTGGTGATGATGGGGGTGTCGGGGCCGATCTGCAGGGCCTCGCGCACCTCCTCGGGCGCGTACGGCTGGTGGCCGTCGAAGCCGTTCAGGGCCACGACGAACGGCAGCCCGCTGTTCTCGAAGTAGTCGACCGCGGGGAAGCAGTCGGCGAGACGGCGGGTGTCCACCAGCACGACGGCGCCGATCGCGCCGCGCACCAGGTCGTCCCACATGAACCAGAAGCGGTCCTGGCCGGGCGTGCCGAACAGGTACAGGATCAGGTCCTGGTCGAGCGTGATGCGGCCGAAGTCCATGGCGACCGTGGTGGTCGTCTTGTCCCCGGTGTGGGTGAGGTCGTCGATGCCCGCGCTCGCGGACGTCATCACGGCCTCCGTGCGCAGCGGGTTGATCTCGGAGACGGCGCCGACGAACGTCGTCTTGCCGACGCCGAAGCCGCCCGCCACCACGATCTTCGCGGAGGTGGTCGCCCGGCCTCCGTCAGAGCTTGCGAAGTCCACTGAGCACCCTTTCGAGCAGCGTCACATCCGGAGCGCCGCCGTTGTTCTCGTCGCCGCCCGGCTGGTGGATGGCGACCAGCCCGGCCTCCGCGAGGTCCGCGACGAGGATCCGGGCCACGCCGAGAGGCATCGAGAGCAGCGCCGAGACCTCGGCGACCGACTTGACCTCACGGCACAGATGGCAGATGCGCTGGTGCTCTGGGAGCAGCCCCATGAGCGCTGCCGGGTCGGCCGTGGTGCTGATCAGGGCCTCGATGGCCAGCTGGTAGCGCGGCCGGGTCCGGCCGCCGGTCATCGCGTACGGACGTACCAGCGGCTGGTCGCCCTCATCCTCGTACGGCTCCGCGTACGGATCATGAGAGGCGTTGGGCGGGGTCATGAATCCTCCGGGCGGGACAGCAAGTCGGTCAGTCGTGCCGTCCGTCGGGGCCGGTGGGGGGAACTGTGTCGGCCTGACGGTGATTTGGTGAGACGGGTGGATCCAGGGAGGGTCAGTGGAGCAGACTGCCTTGGAGCTCGGCACGGAGGTCGGGCGTCAGTACCGCTCCCGCCCGGTCCACCAGCAGCGCCATCTCGTAGCCGACGAGGCCGATGTCGCACTCCGGGTGCGCGAGGACGGCCAGTGACGAGCCGTCGGAGACGGACATGAGGAAAAGGAATCCTCGCTCCATCTCCACGACCGTCTGTGCCACGCTGCCGCCCTCGAAGATCCGGGAGGCGCCGGCCGTCAGAGAGGTCAGTCCGGACGCGACGGCCGCGAGCTGGTCCGCGCGGTCACGAGGGAAACCCTCCGAGAGCGCCAGCAGGAGACCGTCGGCGGACACGACGACGGTGTGGGACACCCCGGGGGTGTTGTCCACGAAGTTGGTGATCAACCAGTTGAGGTTCTGTGCCGCCTGGCTCATCGGACTCAACTAACGCTCCTGCTGGTGAGTGGGGCTCGGGAAGCTGCCGGTCTGGCCGTTGCCGGCCTGACGACCCTGCGCGATACCCCGACGGAGATTGGTCAGCCGTCCGCGCACGTCATCAGGCGCACGCGAGACCTGCGGACCGCTTTGGTGCTGTTGCTGCTGGGCCGTGCCCGGGACGAGGTTCGCCCGGGGCACCCGGCGCGGGAGGCCGGAGGTGGTGACTCCGCCCGCGGCCGGCTGCCGGACCCGCTCGGCCTGCCGGACGAGGTCGTCGTTCGGCGAGGTGCGCCAGGTGCCGGTGGCGGCCTGTCGCGGAGGAGCCGGAGTCTGAGGTGCCTGGGCCGGCGGCGTGGGGGCCGGGGCCTGCGGCTGCTGCGGGGCGTGGTGCTGCGGAGCCTGGGGCTGCTGCCCCTGACCCTGCTGCGCCTGCTGGCCGCGGAACCAGTTCGTCTCCAGCGTGTCGTACAGCGGCGTCCGCCCGTCACCGGGACCGGGTGCCGGCGGCAGCGCCTCGGGCTCGGGCCGGTTCGGCCGCTGCTGCTGACGCGGCGGGGCCGGAGGACGCGGGGGGCTGTAGTCGGCCGGACCGCCCGCCTGGGGACGCTCGAACTGACCCGTGGTGGAGGGGTTCTGCCGGTTGGGCAGGGAGTGCTGTCCGGTCGTGGAGCCGTTGTCGTAGCCCTGCGGAGCCGGGAACTGACCCGTGGACTGCGCACCGCCGGGACCGTGGAGGTCCCCACGGGCGTACTCGCCGGTGTTCTGGCCCTGCGGACCGTTCGGCCGCGGGAACTGGCCGGTGTTCTGCGGGTCGTACGAGGGGGCCGGGCGGGCGTCGCCGCGCGGGATGGCCGGCATCTCCGCCGTGACCGCCGGGCCCTGCCGGTCGTCGATCCGCGGCATGCGCGAGGTCTGCGCCGGGTCCTGCTCGTCGTGACCGCGCGGGGTGTCGAGCGAGGCACGCGGCACCGGCGGCTGGGCGTTCTCGTCGCTCCAGCTGGGGGTGCGCTGCTGACCGACGCCGGCGCCCGGCAGTTCGGCGCGCTGACCGCCCCGGCCGCCCGGCAGCTGCGGCCGACGGCTGCGACGGCCGCCTCCGCCCTGCTCGGCGCCCGGGTTCTGCGGCTGCTGGGGAGCGGCGGACTGGGGACGTCCGCCACCGAAGGCGTCCTGGCCCTGCGGCGGGCCGGCGGGCGGCATGCCCGCTCCGGCGCCCGGCGCCTGGCCGAACGCGGAGTGCGCGGGCGGAGCCTGCCGGTTCTGCGGGGGACCGGCCGGGGGCTGCGCCCCGCGCGGGGCGATTACCAGACCTGCGATGACGTAGCG
>NZ_JBEZNL010000082.1:0-5957 GCF_040653275.1 Streptomyces sp. NPDC048002
CCAAAACCATTCGCATGCAACGCCGCATCCAAAAGGGCCGGATGAAGCCCGAACCGAACCGCCTCCGCCCGCTCCGACTCCCCCAACTCCACCTCAGCGAACACCTCACCACCCCGCCGCCACACCGCCCGCAACCCCCGAAACGCAGGCCCATAGCCGTAACCGGCTTCCTCGGCAGCGGTGTAGAAGCCGGACACTTCCAGGGGCTCAGCGCCCGGCGGGGGCCAAGCGGTGAGATCGGTGGGGGTCGGCGGCGCCGGTTCCGCGCCGAGCACGCCTTCGGCATGCAAGGTCCAAGGCGAGTCGGGTTCCGCGTGGTCCAGGCGCGAGTGCACAGTCAGCGCTCGATCGCCGCTCTCGTGGTCGGCCGCGCCGACAACGACTTGGATCTGCGCGGCGCCCTGTTCGGGCAGTACGAGCGGTGCCTGGATGGTGAGTTCGGTGAGATGTCCGCAGCCGACTTCGTCCCCGGCCCTGATGGCCAACTCGACGAACCCGGTGCCGGGGAACAGGACCGTACCCGCGACGGAGTGGTCGGCCAGCCACGGGTGCGTACGGGTGGAGATCCGGCCGGTCAGGACTCGCCCGCCATCGGCAGCAAGGCTTACCGAAGCGCCGAGCAGGGGGTGGTCGGTGGCGCCAAGGCCAAGTTCGGCGGGGTCGCCTGTAGCACCGGACGCCTTGAGCCAGTAGCGCTCGCGTTGGAAGGCGTAGGTGGGGAGGTCGACGTGGGTGACGGTGCGGCCCGCGAAGACGGACGACCAGTCGATGTCGGCGCCCTGGACCCAGAGTTCGGCTGCGGCCGCGATGACCCGGGTGTTCTCGTCCTCGTCCCGGCGCAGGGTACCCACGACACTCACGTGCTGGTCGGCCGCTTCCGCGATGGCCTGCACCGCCGTGGTCAGGACCGGATGCGCGGACACCTCGATCAGACGGGAATGGCCGTCCTCCAGGGCAACTTCGATCGCTTCGGTGAAGCGCACCGGCCGGCGCAGACCCTCGTACCAGTAGGACGCGTCCATCGTCGTGGTGTCCAACGGTGCACCGGTCACCGTCGAGATCAACGGGACGCGGGAAGCTCGCGGCTGGACGGGGGCGAGGACGTCGAGGAGGCGGTCCCGGATGTCCTCCACCTGCGCCGAGTGCGAGGCGTAGTCCACCGGAACCCTACGCGCCCGCACACCGGCCGCCTCCGCCAGAGCCGCGATCTCCTCCAGGGCTTCAGGATCACCGGCCACCACCGTGGCGTCCGGACCGTTGAAGACAGCGACCGACACCCGATTGCCGTACGGCCGAACCCACTCCGCAGCACGCCCCGGACCCGTCGCCAGCGACAACATGCCACCACGGCCAGCCAGTTCCTCCCGCACCGCCGCCGACCGCAGCGCCACCACCCGCGCCGCATCCTCCAACGACAGCGCACCCACCACCGCCGCAGCCGCGATCTCACCCTGCGAATGACCAATCACGGCACCAGGTACGACACCGAGCGACTCCCACACCGCAGCCAGCGACACCATCACCGCCCACAACACCGGCTGCACCACATCAACACGCTCAAGCCAGGAGTCGTCGTCATCCCGCAGTACGTCGGTCAACGACCAGTCCACGAACGGCCCCAGCGCCGCCTCGCAGTCACCGATCCGCGCCGCGAACACTGGCGAGGACTCCAACAACCCCCGCCCCATCCCCACCCACTGCGACCCCTGCCCCGGGAAGACGAACATCGGAGCACCAACCCCCGACACCACCCCGGAAACAACCTGCGCCGAAGCCTCACCCGACACCAACGACCCAAGTCCAGCGACCAGTTCCGAGGATTCCCTCCCCCACACCACCCCCCGATGCTCCAGAGCCGCCCGCCCTGAAGCCAACTGCCACCCCACGTCCACAGGCGCACCGGACACACCCGCAAGCCGCCCG
This sequence comes from Streptomyces sp. NPDC048002, assembly GCF_040653275.1. NCBI lineage: Bacteria > Bacillati > Actinomycetota > Actinomycetes > Kitasatosporales > Streptomycetaceae > Streptomyces > Streptomyces sp. NPDC048002. The sequence goes on from NZ_JBEZNL010000082.1 coordinate 1,924, forward strand.
GCCTGAGCCGCCAACGCCTCCGCCGAACGACCCGACACCAACCACGGCACCACCGGCGAACCGGACAACCCGCGCGCGCCCGAGACCACCACCGGCTCCGCCCCGGAGTCGGAAGCCTCCTCCAGAATCACGTGCGCGTTCGTCCCGGAGATGCCGAAGGACGAGACACCCGCCCGCCTCGGGTGACCGTTCGCCACCCACTCCCGCTCCTCGGCCAGGAGCCGGACGGCACCCGCCGACCAGTCCACGTGGGGTGTGGGGGTGTCCACGTGCAGTGTGCTCGGCAGCACGCCCGACCGCATCGCCATGACCATCTTGATGACACCCGCCACGCCGGCGGCAGCCTGGGTATGACCGATGTTCGACTTCACCGAGCCGAGCCACAGCGGCTGATCGGTGGAACGCTCCTGGCCGTAGGTCGCGAGCAGCGCCTGCGCCTCGATCGGGTCGCCGAGGGTCGTGCCGGTTCCGTGGGCCTCGACCACGTCCACCTCACTCGCCGCCACCCCGGCGTTGGCGAGGGCCTGCCGGATCACCCGCTGCTGCGACGGACCGTTCGGCGCGGTCAGCCCGTTCGACGCACCGTCCTGATTGACCGCCGACCCCCGCACCACCGCCAGCACGCGATGCCCGTGCCGCCGCGCATCCGACAGCCGCTCGACGAGCAGCATGCCGACGCCCTCCGCCGGGCCGAAGCCGTCGGCGGCACCCGCGAACGCCTTGCAGCGACCGTCCGCCGACAGTCCGCGCTGACGGCTCAGCTCCACAAAGCCTGTGGGCGTGCACATCACCGTGACCCCACCGGTGAGCGCCATGTCGCATTCGCCGTTGCGGAGCGACTGGGCAGCCAGGTGCAGCGCGACCAGCGACGACGAACAGGCCGTGTCGACGGTCACCGCCGGTCCCTCCAGACCGAGTTGGTAGGCGATGCGACCGGAGGTCACGCTGGACATGTTGCCCGTGCCGAGGAAGCCCTCGATGCCGTCCGGGACGGCGTTCAGACGGGCCACGTACTCGGAGGCCAGGGCGCCGGCGAAGACGCCCGTCCGCGTGCCACGCAGCGAGCCGGGTGCGATGCCCGCCCGCTCCACAGCCTCCCAGGCCGTTTCCAGGAGGAGTCGTTGCTGGGGGTCCATGGCGAGCGCCTCGCGGGGCGATATGCCGAAGAACTCGGCATCGAAGTCAGCCGCGTTGGCGACGAAGCCGCCGCCTCGCACGTACGTCTTGCCCTGTGTGTCCGGATCGGGGTCGTAGAGGTCCTCGTCCCAGTCACGGTCCTGTGGGAAGGCGGTGATGGCGTCCTCACTCGCGAGGACCACACGCCACAGCTCCTCCGGGGACTCGATCCGTCCGGGAAAGCGGCACGCCATGCCGACGATCGCGATCGGCTCGTCCGCCGGGCCGACGCTGGTGACGGCTTCGTGAGTGATGTCGGGCAGCCCGGACACCTGGGAGCGGATGTGGTGGGTGAGTGCGATGGGGGTCGGGTGGTCGAAGACCAGTGTCGCCGGGAGTCGCATCCCGGTCGTCGCGTTGAGCCGGTTACGCAGCTCCACCGCCGTCAGCGAATCAAACCCCAGATCCTTGAACGGACGCTCCGCATCAACAGAACCCGCCTCCGCATGCCCCAACACCACCGCGACATGCGACCGAACCAAGTCCAGCAGCACACGCTCACGCTCCGGCTCACTCAACCCCGCAAGCCGCACCTCAAGACCACCAGAACCACCACCCACCTCCGCCGACGCCACCACCCGACGCGACACCACCGGACCACGCACCAACCCCCGCAACAACCCCGGCAACCCACCACCCGCCGCCAACGCCCGCAGCTCACCCACATCCACCGGACTGACCACGAGCTGGGGCTCATCCAGAGATACGGCCCGATCGAACAACGCCAGCCCGTGCTCGGACGACATCGGGACCAGACCACCCTGCGACAAACGAGCCCGGTCCCGAACCTCCATATGCCCCGTCATCCCACTCGCCTGCTCCCAATACCCCCACGCCAGGGAGATGGCAGGCAGGCCCTCGGCACGGCGGTGTTCGGCCAGGGCATCCAGGAAGACGTTGGCCGCCGCGTAGTTCGCCTGGCCGGGACCCCCCAAGGCACCGGAGGCGGAGGAGTACAGGACGAACAGGGCGAGGTCGGTGTCGCGGGTCAGCTCATGGAGGTTGACGGCCGCCTGAGCCTTCGGACGCCACACCTCGGCCAGCTGCTCGGCGGTGAGGGAGGTGACCAGCCCGTCGGCCAGGACTCCGGCGGCGTGCACGACACCGGTGAGGTTACGGCCGTCGAGGAGGGCGGCGAGCTGGGCCCGGTCGGCGGCATCGCAAGCCGCCACCTCAACAGTTGCCCCCAACTCGGATAGAGCTGCGACGAGTTCCGCTGCGCCTGGGGCATCCGGACCCGTACGGCTGGTCAGCAGCAGGTTCCGCACCCCGTGCTCGACCACCAGATGACGGGCCAGAAGCCCGCCCAGCGTGCCCGTACCGCCCGTGATCAGAACCGTCCCCTCGGGATCAAGGGACCGCGGCATCGTCAGGACCACCTTGCCGACATGCCTGGCCTGACTCATGAACCGGAACGCCTCCGACGCCCGACGCACATCCCACGCCCGCACCGGCAACGGCACCAACACCCCCGCCTCGAACAGGGATACGACGATGCGTAGGATCTCGCTCGCGCGGTCCAGGCCACCGTCGCCGGGGCTGTAGGCCTGATAGGTGACCCCAGACCCCTCGGACGCGATCTCGGCGGCGTCCCGGATGTCGGTCTTCCCGAGCTCCAGGAACCGTCCGCCACGCGGCAGCAGGTCGAGGGAGGCGTCGACGTACTCGCGGGCGAGGGAGTTGAGGACGACGTCCACCCCAGCGCCCGACGTCGTCGTCAGGAACTTCTCGCGGAAGTCGAGGTCGCGGGAGGAGGCGATCCGGTCGTCCGACAGGCCCAGCCCTCGCAGCGCATCCCACTTGCCGGGGCCGGCGGTCGCCAGGACGTCGGCGCCGAGGTGGCGGGCGAGCTGGATCGCCGCCATACCCACGCCGCCCGCCCCCGCGTGAACGAGGACGGCGTCCCCCTCCTGGACGGAGGCGAGGTCGACCAGACCGTAGTACGCGGTCAGGAACACCACCGGCACCGATGCCGCCTGCTCGAAGGACCAGCCTGCCGGTACCGGGACCATCAGCCGGGCATCAGTGACCGCGAGCGGACCGAGTCCGCCGGTGACGAATCCCATGACACGGTCGCCGGGAGCGAGGTCGGTGACGCCCTCTCCGACCTCCAGCACCACGCCTGCGGCCTCACTGCCCATGACCTGTTGGTCGGGGACCACGCCCAGGCCGATCAGAACGTCGCGGAAGTTGAGGCCGGCCGCGCGGACGGAGACACGAACCTGCCCGGCGGCCAACGGCGCCGTAGCCTCCGGTACCGACACCAACGCCAGCCCGTCCAACGTCCCCGACGCCACCGTGTCCAACCGCCAAGCGCCCTCACCCGCAGGCGGCACCAACGCCGAACCCGAGGCCACAGCACGCGTCAGCCTCGGCACCCACGCGCCCTCGCCCCGAACCGCGACCTGCTGCTCGCCCGCCTCCAGCGCGGCCGAGACACCCTCCACTACGCCATCCGCACCCACGCCCGGATCCGGATCCAGATCGACCAGCAGCAACCGCCCCGGGTTCTCCGACTGCGCCGACCGCACCAACCCCCACACCCCGGCCGACGCCACATCACCCACACCACCGGCCCCCAGAGCGACCGCCCCCCGCGTCACCACCACCAACCGGGTCCCAGCCAGCCCCTCGTCAGCCAGCCACTCCCCCACCAACCCCAGAACGTCCGTCGCCATCCGCAATCCGGCGTCGGCGAGGTCGTCGTCGCCCTCGGCGCCGCCAGAGGGCGACCAGAAGGCGAGGGAGGGCGCGGGCACGCCAGCCTCCATCACGACCCGCAGCCCCTCAAGATCCGGATACGAGTCCACGGCCAGCCCGGCACCCTGCACAGCAGCACCCAGCCCGAACGGATCCTC
>NZ_JBEZNL010000083.1:0-5442 GCF_040653275.1 Streptomyces sp. NPDC048002
ACTGCAGGGGGGACCCTGTGGGAGAGTAGGACGCCGCCGAACAAATATTGAGAAAACCCCCGGCCGGGGATACCGGTCGGGGGTTTTCTGCGTTTAGGCCCCTTCTTTCCAGGGCCCCCTCATCTCTCAGAGTCGGCCCGCTGTCTTCAGGGCCAGATAGGCGTCCGCCAGTGCTGGGGCCAATTCATCCGGTGTCGCGTCGACGACGGTGACGCCGTGCCGGCGGAGCTGCTCGGCTGTGCGATGGCGTTCGTTCTGGGCCTGGGCCGCCGCTGCGGCCGCGTAGACGGAATCGGTGCTGCCGCGGGCTGTCGCCATGGAGGCGACACGCGGGTCCGCCACAGATGCCACCAGGATCGTGTGGCGCCGGGTCAACTGCGGGAGGACCGGCAGGAGACCCTCTTCGATGGGGGCCGCGTCGAGGCTGGTGAAGAGGACGACGAGGGCGTGGCGGGGTGCCGTGCGCAGCACGGCGGAGGCCAGGCCGCGGGCGTTCGTCTCGACCAGTTCGGGTTCCAGCGTGGCCATGGCGTTGACCAGCGACGGCAATACATCGCCCGCGGTGCGGCCCTGCACCAGGGTGCGTACGCGGCGGTCGTGGGCGAGGAGATCGACTCGGTCGCCCGCTCGGGAGGCGAGCGCGGCGAGGAGAAGGGCCGCGTCCATCGAGGAGTCCAGGCGGGGGGCGTCTCCGACTCGGCCTGCCGAGGTGCGACCGGTGTCGAGGGCCAGGAGGATGTGGCGGTCGCGTTCGGGACGCCAGGTGCGTACGGCGACCGTGGACTGACGGGCCGTGGCGCGCCAGTCGATGGAGCGGGTGTCGTCGCCGGGGACGTACTCGCGGAGGCTGTCGAACTCCGTTCCCTCGCCTCGGGTCAGGACGCTGGTGCGGCCGTCGAGTTCGCGCAGGCGGGCCAGTTTGGAGGGGAGGTGCTTGCGGCTGGTGAACGGCGGCAGGACCCTTACCGTCCACGGGACCTTGTGGGTTCCCTGGCGGGTGAGGAGGCCGAGGGGGCCGTAGGAGCGGATCGTCACGCGGTCGGCCTCGCGGTCGCCCCGGCGGGTGGGGCGCAGACGGGTGGTGACGCGACGGCGTTCGCCCGGCGGGACCGTGAGCCGGTGGCGCGAGGCGGCGACCTCCGTGCCGGGCTCCCAGCTGCTCGGTGGCCAGGCGTCCCGGAGGTGGGCGCGCAGGGGGCGGCCGGAGGGGTTGGCGACGGTCAGGGTGACCTCGGCGGTCTCGCCCAGGCGCGCTGAGGTGTCGCCGGATCTGGTGAGGCCGAGTCGGCGTACGGGGGCGGCGAGGGCGAAGTCGCAGGCGCAGGCCACCGCGAGGGGGGCGTTGACGGCGAGGATGCCGGCCCAGCTCGGTTCCCAGATGCCGACGGGGAGGGAGCCGAGGGCCGCGAGGAGCGCGGTGCGTCCGGTGAGTGCCATCAGCGCGGGACGGGGACGTGGGCGAGGATCGCGTTGATGACGGAGTCGGCCGTCACGCCCTCCATCTCGGCCTCCGGGCGGAGTTGCACGCGGTGCCGCAGGGTGGGGAGCGCCAGGGCCTTCACGTCGTCGGGGATGACGTAGTCGCGGCCGGTGAGCCAGGCCCAGGCGCGGGCGGTGGCCAGCAGGGCGGTGGCTCCGCGCGGGGAGACGCCGAGGGTGAGGGACGGCGATTCGCGGGTGGCCCGGCAGATGTCGACGACGTAGGCCGTGATCTCCGGGGAGACCGTGGTCTTGGCGACGGCCGCGCGGGCGGCTTCGAGGTCGGCGGCGCCCGCTACGGGGCGTACGCCGGCGGCCTTCAGGTCGCGGGGGTCGAAGCCCTCGGCGTGGCGGGTGAGGACGGCGATCTCGTCCTGGCGGGAGGGCAGGGGGATCGTCAGCTTGAGGAGGAAACGGTCCAGCTGGGCTTCGGGGAGGGGGTAGGTGCCCTCGTACTCGACCGGGTTCTGGGTGGCCGCGACCAGGAACGGCTCGGGGAGCGGGCGGGGCGTGCCGTCGACCGTGACCTGGCGTTCCTCCATGGCTTCGAGGAGGGAGGACTGGGTCTTGGGCGGCGTGCGGTTGATCTCGTCGGCGAGCAGGAGGTTGGTGAAGACCGGGCCGGGCTGGAAGGAGAACCGGGCGGTGCCGGCGTCGTAGACCAGGGAGCCGGTCACGTCGCTCGGCATCAGGTCGGGGGTGAACTGGACGCGCTTGGTGTCCAGTTCCAGCGCGGAGGCGAGGGCGCGGACGAGGAGGGTCTTGGCGACGCCGGGGACTCCTTCGAGGAGGACGTGTCCACGGCACAGGAGGGCGACGACGAGGCCGGTTACGGCGGGGTCCTGGCCGACCACGGCTTTGGCGATCTCCGCGCGCAGGGCTTCCAGGGAGGCCCGGGAATCGGGCCGGTCCCCGCTCGGCGCGGCGTTGTCAGTGGTCGGGTCCATCATGGACGGCGTACCTCTCTTTCGAGGGCGTCGAGTTGGTCGGCGAGGGAGACGAGGGCCGCGTCGTCGCGGGGCGGTGGGCCGAAGAGGAGGGCGTGCAGGGACTGTCCGTCGCCGTGGAGGTGGGCGGACAGGGCGGGGAGCAGGGCTTCGGGCGCGTGGGCCTGGGCGACGGGGACGCCTACGAGGGGGGCGAGGCGGGTGCGGGTGGTGGAGCGGAGAGCGGCGGCCGCGCGGTCGCGGGCGTTCGCCTTGCGGTAGAGGCGGGCGCGGCCTTCGACGGTTTCGGAGGCGCGGATCGCGACGGGGAGTCTTTCGGGCACCAGGGGGCCAAGTCTGCGTGCCCGCCACAGGGCGGCCAGGGCCGCCGCGATGAACAGCTGGAGTGTGCCCCACAGCCAGCCCGCGGGGAGCAGGTCGAACACACCGCGCTCGTCCTCGGTGCCGGCCGCGGTGGAGTCGGTGAGCGAGGGGAGGTACCAGACCAGATGGGGGCGGGAGCCGAGGAGTTGGAGGGCGAGCGAGGCGTTGCCGTGCTCGTCGAGGCGGTCGTTGAGGAGGATGTCGGGCGCGCCGAGGACGACGGTGTCGCCGCTGCCGGAGGGGTCGGGGATGTGCAGGAGGGTCGCCAGGCGCTCGCTCGGGTAGCAGGAGGCGGCCTGGAGGTGGATCGTGGTGTAGCGGATGCCGCCGGTGTCGGCCGGGCCCGCGCGCTCCGCCTCGGGCAGGTCGCAGTCGGGCCGGAGGGTGGAGTCCGGGCTCCGGGCGGGGTCGGCGACGACTCCGGGGGCGAGGCGTTCGACGGACGGGCTGCCGGGTGCGACGAGGAGGGTGCGTCCGCCGGTGTCCGCGGTCGCGGAGTGCAGCGCGCTCTGTTGACGTTCCGTCAGCAGGTCGGGTACCGCGACCAGGAGGGTGGTGTCGGGGCCGGTTGCCGAGCGGGCCTCGTCGAGGGTGGTGACCACGCGGGTGGACACGCCTCGTTCGGCGAGGAGTTCGGCGACGGCACGGCTGCCCTGGGGGTCGACGGAGCGGGGGTCGAGGGCGCCGTGCCGGGTGTCGGAGCGGATCACGGCGATGGCGACGGCGCCCGCGAGGAGGAGGACCAGGGCGAGGGCGATGCCTTGGGTGCGGGTCCAGATCTGGCGGGTGGTGGGCGAGACCGAAGTCGCCGGGTGCGTGCCGGCCTCGGTGGTCATTCGGCGGCTCCCTGGCGGGCGTTGTGGGCCGCGCTGTGGGGGCTGGTGGTGGTGAGCAGGGGTTTGGCGCGGTCCAGGTCCCGGTCGAGTTCGGCGATGCGCCGGTACGAGGGTTCGGCCGCCGCCCGGCCGCCGTATGTGACGTCGTCGAAGTCCCGTGCTGCGGAGCGCAGTCGGTCGGTGTGGGCGGGCAGGGCGCGTCCGGCTTCCGCGGCCGCCTCGTCGGCGGTGCGGCCGGGGCGGATGTCCAGGAGGGCTCGCTCCTCCAGGGAGCGCACGATGGCTCGCATGCGTTCCTGGACGGCCTGGTTCCAGTGGCCCTGCGCGGCGTGCGCCTCGGCGGCCGCGCGGTGTTCGGCGGCGCTGCGCGGGCGGTCCTCGAACAGGGCGGCGGAGGAGACGGGTTGCCGGCGGGGAGTGCCCAGGCGCCACCACAGGGCGCCGACGACGGCCAGGACGGCGAGAATGACGACCACCAGGCCGAGTGGGCCTCCCGGTGTCAACGACGAGGCGCTGCCGAGGAGATCGCCGACCCAGTCCCAGAAGGCGTCGAGGGCGCGTTGGACCAGGCCGGGGTCGTTCTCGTGGTACATCCGCTTCGACAGTTCGCGGCGGGCCGCCTCCCGCGCGGGATCGCGCGGGATCGTCAGCGGCGGCTCGTCGTCGGAGCGCGCCCGCAGCGGCGCCGCCGCGTCGCCGACGCGGGCGGACACCCGTACGGCGGCGCGCGGCAGCGTGGTGAGAACTCCCCCCGCCAGGCTCACCGGTTCAGCTCCCCGGGGTCTCGGATCCGTAGCCCTGGACGCCTGCGGCGCGGGCGAGTTCGAGGTCGAGGGCCTCGCGGCGGATGCGCTGGTCGATGTAGAGGAGCACGGTCACGCCCGCCGAGATCGGGAAGGTGATCATGGAGCCGATCACCGAACCGATGCCGCTGATGATGAGGAAGGTCCAGCCGAGGTCGCCGCTGCCTTCGAGGAGGCCGCTCACGCCTTCGCTGCTGAGGGCGCCGGCGAGGAAGGCGAACGGGATGGCGATGATCGAGGCGAGGATGCTCGCGATGAGCATGGCCAGCAGCTGAATGCCGAAGACCCGCCACCAGGAGCCGCGTACCAGCTTCGCGGAGCGGCCCATCGACTTCACGATGCCCTGCTTCTCCAGCATCAGTGCCGGCGAGGCGAGCGAGAAGCGGATCATCAGCCAGAGCGCCACGACGACGGTGCACAGGCTGCCGAGGACGGTGAGCGCCGCGCCCGCCTCGCCGGCTCCGGAGGCCGCCACGAGGATGCCGGGCAGGACGCCGACGGCGACGACGCCGAAGGTGATGAGCAGCAGCAGGAAGATCAGGCCGAACAGCCGGGCGAGCTGCGGCCGGGCGTCGCGCCATGCCTCGCCGGTGGTCACGGACCTGCCGAGCACGGCGCGGCTGGTGACGGTGGTGAGCAGGGCCGTCGCCACGATCGTGCCGATGAGGGAGATCAGCGAGATCGCGCCGTAGCTGAGCAGGGCGTCGCCCATGGCGCGGGTGAGTTCGCCGAGCGAGGCACTGGGGTCCTCCAGGGCGGAGGTGTCGATGCGGCCGTTGAGGACGAAGCCCTGGAGCAGGACGACGACGATCTCGGTGAGCACGGCGACGGTGAGGGAGATGCCGAGGACGGTGCGCCAGTGGGCGCGCATCGTGGAGACGGCGCCGTCGAGGATCTCGCCGACGCCGAGCGGGCGCAGCGGGATCACCCCGGGCTTGGCCGCGGGCGGGGGCCCGCCCCAGCCGCCGCCACCCCAGGCGCCGTGGCCGGCCGGGCCGCCGTAGCCGCCGTGGC
>NZ_JBEZNL010000084.1:0-5300 GCF_040653275.1 Streptomyces sp. NPDC048002
GGTGAGGGGACGTTGGAGGGGCTTGCGCTGGTCGAGGCGCCGGAGTCCTCGGCACCGTTGGCGGCTGGGCAGGTGCGGATCGCGGTTCGTGCGGCAGGGGTGAACTTCCGCGATGTGCTGATGAGCCTCGGCATGTACCCGGGGTTGCCCGTGCTGGGCAGCGAGGCCGCGGGCGTCGTCCTTGAAGTCGGTGAAGACGTCACCGAGTTCGCTCCTGGCGACCGGGTGATGGGCCTGGTCATGGAGAGTTTCGGGCCGTTGGCGGTGGCGGATGCGCGGGTGTTGGTTCCGGTGCCGGTGGGGTGGTCGTTTGAGTGTGCGGCGGCTGTTCCGGTGGTGTTTTTGACGGCGTTCTATGCGTTGGTCGATCTGGGTGGTGTGCGGCCTGGTGAGACGGTTTTGGTGCATGCGGGTGCTGGTGGTGTGGGGATGGCTGCGGTGCAGTTGGCGCGGCATTTGGGGGCTGGTGTCCTGGCGACGGCGAGTCCGGGGAAGTGGGGTGTGCTGGCGGGTCTGGGTTTGGGTGAGGGGGAGGTTGCGTCCTCGCGTGATGTGGGGTTCGGGGAGGTGTTCGCGGGCGCTGGTGTTGATGTGGTGTTGAACGCGTTGGCGGGTGAGTTCGTTGATGTGTCGCTGGGTTTGCTGGGTGCGGGTGGTCGGTTCCTGGAGATGGGGAAGACCGACGTCCGTGATGCGGGGGTGGTTGCGGAGGGTTGGCCGGGGGTTCGGTATGAGGCGTTCGACATGTTGGATGCCGGGCCGGTCCGGATCGGGGAGATGCTGCGTGCGTTGATGTCCCTTTTCGAGGCGGGGGTGTTGGTGCCGTTGCCGGTGCGGGCGTGGGATGTGCGTCGGGCGTCGGAGGCGTTCCGGTTCATGAGTCAGGCCAGGCATGTCGGCAAGGTGGTCCTGACGATGCCGCGGTCCCTTGATCCCGAGGGGACGGTCCTGGTCACCGGCGGCACGGGCACGCTGGGCGGGCTTCTGGCGCGTCATCTGGTGGCCGAGCACGGTGTCCGGCGTCTCCTTCTCACCAGCCGCACCGGCCCGGACGCCCCAGGAGCCGCCGAACTCGTCGCTGATCTGTCCGAGTTGGGGGCAACGGTTGAGGTGGCGGCCTGCGATGCCGCCGACCGGGCCCAGCTCGCCGCCCTCCTCGACGGCCGCAATCTCACCGGTGTCGTGCACGCCGCCGGTGTCCTGGCCGACGGGCTGGTCACTTCCCTCACCGCCGAGCAGCTGGCCGAGGTATGGGGCCCGAAGGCGCAGGCGGCCGTCAACCTCCATGAGCTGACCCGTGACGCCGACCTAGCCCTGTTCGTCCTTTATTCGTCGGTCGCGGGTGTGCTGGGTGGAGCCGGCCAGGCCAACTACGCCGCTGCGAACGCGTTCCTTGACGCACTGGCGCAGCGGCGTCGGGCCGAGGGGTTGGTGGCGTCGTCGTTGGCGTGGGGCCTGTGGGAGCAGGCGAGTGGGATGACGGGTGAGCTGGGCAGGGCCGACCGTCAGCGGCTGAGCCGTACCGGCCTGGCCCCGATGCCGTCCGCGGAGGCGCTCGCACTGCTGGACAGGGCCCTCGCGTCGTCCGATGCCGCCCTGGTGCCGGCGCGCCTCGACCTCGCCGCACTGCGCCGCGCCGAGTCCGTACCCGCACTCCTCAGCGTACTCGTCCGCACCACCCCCGGCCGCCGTACGGCTGCCATGACGGCTGGAGTCCCGGACGCGGTTGCGCTCACCGAGCAGTTCGCCGGGCTTGACCGAACTGAGCGGGAACGACGCCTTGTTGACCTCGTCCGGACGCATGTCGCAGCGGTGCTCGGGCACCGCTCCGAAGGGTCCGTCGACGCCGAACGTTCCTTCAAGGAGCAGGGCTTCGACTCGCTCACCGCCGTCGAACTGCGCAATCGCCTCGGCACGGCCACCGGCCTCAGGCTCCCTACCGGTCTGGTCTTCGACCACCCGACCCCGTCTCGTCTGGCAGGCCATCTCCATGCGCAGCTCTGGGGGGCGGCTGACGAAGCGGTGGGTACGCCCACGATCACCACGTCCGCCCGGCCCGACGAGCCCATCGCGATCGTGGGCATGGCCTGCCGTTACCCCGGCGGGGTCGCGTCCCCCGAGGACCTGTGGCGGGTGGTCGATGAGGGTGGCGACGCGGTCGGGGACTTCCCGGCCGACCGTGGCTGGGACTTGGACGCTCTCTACGACCCCGACCCCGCCCACCCCGGTACCAGTTACACCAGGCAGGGCGGATTCCTCTACGAGGCAGCCGAGTTCGACCCGCACCTCTTCGGTATCGCGCCCCGTGAGGCGCTCGCGATGGACCCGCAGCAGAGACTCCTGCTGGAGACCACCTGGGAGGCACTGGAGCGCGCCGGTATCGCCACGGCCTCGCTGAAGGGGTCGAACAGCGGAGTCTTCGTCGGCGCCGGTTACCCCGGCTACCTGGTCGATCTGGAGCGCACGCCTGCAGACGTCGAAGGTTTCTCGCTGACCGGCAACGCGGCGAGTGTGGTCTCGGGTCGGTTGTCGTACTCGTTCGGTCTGGAGGGGCCGGCGGTCACGGTGGACACGGCGTGTTCGTCGTCGTTGGTCGCGCTGCATCTGGCGGTGCAGTCGTTGCGCAACGGTGAGTGCGATCTCGCGCTCGCGGGCGGAGTGACCGTGATGCCGAGTCCCGGCCTGTTCCTTGAGTTCAGCCGTCAGCGGGGGCTCGCTGCGGACGGTCGGTGCAAGCCCTTTGCGGCGGCGGCGGACGGTACCGGGTGGGCGGAGGGTGTCGGGGTCCTGGTGGTGGAGCGGCTGTCCGACGCGCGGGCCAAGGGACACCGGGTGCTGGCGGTCGTCCGGGGATCCGCGATCAATCAGGACGGCGCGTCCAATGGGTTGACGGCGCCGAACGGTCCGTCGCAGCAGCGGGTCATCCGTGCGGCCCTCGCCAACGCCGGTGTGGCGGCGAGTGAGGTGGACGTGGTCGAGGCCCATGGCACGGGCACGACCCTGGGCGATCCGATCGAGGCCGAGGCGCTTCTGGCGACGTACGGGCAGGGGCGGGATGCCGAACGGCCTTTGTGGTTGGGGTCGGTGAAGTCGAACGTCGGGCATACGCAGGCGGCGGCGGGTGTCGCTGGTGTCATCAAGATGGTGATGGCGATGCGGGCAGGCGTGCTGCCGCGCACCCTGCATGTCGACGAGCCCACGCCTCACGTCGACTGGACATCCGGAGGCGTACGGCTGCTCACCGCTCCGGTGGAACTGCGCGCGGGCGACCGCCCCGCACGCGCGGGCGTTTCGGCCTTCGGTATCTCCGGGACGAACGCCCACGTGATTCTGGAGGAGGCCGACGAGGGCGCGGTGCCACTGGTGGTCTCCGGCTCCGGTGGCTTGTCCGGGTCGCCGGTGGTGCCGTGGCTGGTGTCCGGGCGTACACCGGAGGCGTTGGCGGCTCAGGCGCAGCGGCTTCTGGGTGTGTCGGGTGATCCGGTCGATGTGGGGTGGGGCCTGTGGTCCTCACGGTCGGGGCTTGAGCATCGGGCTGTCGTGTGGGGGCGCGAGTCGGGCGAGTTGACTGATGGGCTTGAGGCGATGGCCTCGGGCGGTGCCGCCCACAATGCCGTCTCGGGCGCGACTGGGGCCGGTACCGACGCAGCGGTGTTCGTGTTTCCGGGGCAGGGGTCGCAGTGGGTGGGGATGGGGCGGGGGTTGTTGGTGTCCTCGCCGGTGTTCGCCTCCCGGATTGGTGAGTGTGAGGCGGCGCTGGAGCCTTTTGTGGAGTGGTCGTTGAGTGGGGTGCTGCGAGGCGGCGACGACTCCTGGCTTGAGCGGGTTGATGTGGTGCAGCCGGTGTTGTGGGCGGTGATGGTGTCGCTGGCTGCGGTGTGGGAGTCGCTCGGGGTGGTGCCGGCGGGGGTCATTGGTCATTCGCAGGGTGAGATTGCGGCTGCGGCGGTGGTGGGTGCGCTGTCGTTGGAGGATGCGGCGCGGGTGGTGGCGCTGCGGTCGGCGGCCGTTCGGGACGAACTCGCTGGTCGTGGTGGCATGTTGTCGCTGGCGTCCGGTCCGGAGCGGGTGTCGGAGTGGGTCGGGCCGTATGGCGATCGAGCGTCGGTCGCTGTCTTCAACGGTCCGGATGCGACTGTCGTGGCCGGTGATCCCCAAGCTCTGGACGAGATCGCGGCCGCAGCAGAAGCCGCCGGAGTACGGGCCCGCCGCGTGCCCGTCGACTACGCCTCCCACTCCGCGCAGGTCGAGGGCATCCGCGATCGGTTGCTTGAGGTGCTGGCGCCCGTACGGCCGCGTGCTTCCCGCGTCCCGTTGATCTCGACGGTGACCGGTGAGGTCCTGGACACGTCGACGATGGACGCGACCTACTGGTACGAGGGTCTGCGTCGACCGGTGCAGTTCACCGACGCGGTCGAGGAAGCCCTTGGGCGCGGGCACTCCCAGCTCGTCGAGGTCAGCGCGCATCCGGTGTTGACGACTGCGGTGCAGGCCATCGCGGAGGCGGCCGAGACGTCGGTCACCGTTGTGGGGAGCCTGCGTCGGGACGAGGACGAGAACGCCCGGCTGATCGCCGGTGCCGCTGAACTGTGGGTGCGGGGTGTCGACATCGACTGGGCCGCCGTCTTCGCGGGGCGTGCCGTGGAGCGGGTCGATCTGCCGACCTACGCCTTCCAGCGCGAGCGATTCTGGGTCGGGGCGACCACGGTCACAGGTGACCCCGCCGAACTGGGTCTTGCCGTTGTCGACCATCCGCTGCTGGGCGCGGCCGTGAGCCTTGCCGTCGATGGCGGTGTCATGCTGACCGGCCGGCTGTCGCTCCGTACTCATCCGTGGCTCGCCGGTCACTCCGTGGCCGGGACTGTCGTGTTCCCGGGGACCGGGTTCGTGGAGCTGGCGATTCGCGCGGGGGACGAGGTCGGCTGCGGCCATCTGGACGAACTGACTCTCCAGACTCCCCTCGTCCTCACCGAGGACGGTGCGGTGCAGCTCCAGGTCGTCGTCGCGTCACCCGACGACGCTGGACGCCGCACTCTCACCATCCACGGGCGGCTCGACGACTCGGACGTGGAAGCGCCGTGGACCACCTACGCCGTTGGTGCCGTCTCGAACGATGTGGTGCCGATTCCGGCCGACCTCGCCGAGTGGCCCCCGCCGGGCGCGGAGCCCGTCGACGTGACCGGCTTCTACGCCGATGCCGAGGCCGCTGGTTATGGGTATGGGGGTGTGTTTCGGGGTTTGCGGGGTGTGTGGCGGCGGGGTGTTGAGGTTTTTGCGGAGGTGGTGTTGGGGGAGTCGGT
>NZ_JBEZNL010000085.1:0-3256 GCF_040653275.1 Streptomyces sp. NPDC048002
GGCAACCTCCTCCCACCTCAAGCGACGAGCGAACACCAACTACGAGACAGGACAGGCAGTATGAAGCCGACTTCCCAAAGCCGCACGATCGCCGGGTACTTCTTGCCCCAGGCTTCCTGGAACTCGCTGAACCGCTCGGTCGCGGCAGCCTCGTTCGGCGCCGTGTAGACGGGCTTGAGCGCCTTGGCGATCTTGTCCCAGTCCTGGCGGGCCGCGTGCCGGAAGCTGTTCCTGAGAAGGCGAACGACACAAGTCTGGACAATCGTTCGAGGCCAGACGGTCTCCACCGCTTCCGGCAGGCCCTTCAGCCCGTCGCAGACCAGCATCAGGACGTCGTCGACGCCCCTGTTCTTGAGGTCCGTGAACACGCTCAGCCAGCACTTTGCGCCCTCGCCGCCGTCGCCGGCCCAGATCCCCAGGATGTCGCGGTGGCCCTCGGCGGTCACGGCCATCACGACGTAGATCGGACGGTTCGCGACCTGTCCGTCCCGGATCTTGACGTTGATCGCGTCCACGAACAGCACGGGATAGACGGAGTCCAGCGGGCGATTGGACTATTCCGCCATCCCATCCATCACCTTGTCCGTAATCGTGGTGATGGTCGCCTTGGACACGCTCGCGCCGTAGACCTCGGCCAGATGCGCGGAGATCTCCCCGTGCGTCAGCCCCTTCGCCGACAGCGACAGCACCATCTCGTCCACCCCGCCCAGACGCCGCTGCCGCTTCTTGACGATCTGCGGCTCGAACGAACCAGCCACGTCACGGGCGATCTTGACCTCGACCGGGCCGACATCGGTCAGCACAGTCTTCGCTCGGGTCCCGTTGCGGCTGTTGCCGCTACCCCTGCCCTCGGCACCGTGCTTCTCGTATCCGAGGTGATCGGTGATCTCGCCCTCCCGGGCGGACTCCAGCACCCGCTTCGTCAACTGCTGGAGCAGCCCGCCCTCCCCGGTCAGCTGCAGGCCCTCGCTACGGGCCCGGTCCACGAGCATCGCGACCAACTGCTCGTCACTCGCCGGCACGGCCTCCACCGCCGCCTCACTGCCCGGTATCTGCTCGATGCTGGTGTCGCTCATCTGGCGTCTCCTTGATCATCGGATCCGCCGATCATTGAACACTCCCTCACAGCCAGGATGCTCCTTCAGATTTGAGGGGGCTTCCACGACCGGACCACCCGGAATGCTGTCCAGGCTGAGGGGTGTTCCGGTCTGTTGTTGTCGCCCGCCACCGCACGAGCGACACGCGGCGTACGTGTTTCGGGGTCAGCTCAGGGCTTTGCCCACTTCGTAGATCGTCGGTCGGTCCTCGGGGGCGTGGCTGAGCATGGCTTCGATCAGTTCGCCCAGCTCACCGGGGGCCTTTACAGGGCGGCGACGACCACTCGCCACGGCTTCTCTCTGCACGGATCGAGGAGCGTCGTCCGGGTACTCGACCGCTCGCCAGCCGGTGGCGGAGATGAGCAGGGACGCGCCGAGGGCGTAGATGTCGGCTTCCGGTGTCGGCTCGGCTTCGCCGGTGGCGAGCACGCTGCGGGCGATCTCGGGTGCTTCGTAGTGGACCAGGCAGCCGCGGAACGGGAAGTCGTATCCCTCGGGCACGCTTTTGCCACGGGCGAGGGCGAGGTCGATCAGGTGCGTCCGTTCGGGCCCGATGATGAAGTGGGCGGGCTGCACATCACCGTGTGCCCAGCCCTTCGCATGCAGTTCGGCCAGTGCCTCGACGCACCCCAGGGCAACATCCGTGTGGGGCGCGATGGGTGAGTCCGGTCCACGGCAGGGTTCCCACAGCCGGTACAGGTCCGGGCCTTCGTGCCACGGCTGGAAGTTCCAGGTACCGCGCTCCCACTCGCCGTAGGCGATCTCGTCGAGGCCGAGCCGGTGCAGTACGGCACCCTCGCGCGCCGGCGCGAGCGCGGTCCAGGGCTGGGCGGCCCAGTCGGCCGTGGCCTCGATCGGGTGGCCGAGCTTCACGGCGTAGTGACCCCGCGGGCTCTCCACCTCCCAGACCGTGGAGCCCCGGCGGTTGACGACCAGGTGGTGAGCCGTGGGCACGAGCGCGTCGAGCACCACGATCGGCAGTTCAGGGGTTGGGCCGGACAACGTCTCTTCTCCTTCAGGTCGCACGCGACCGGCCACGGGGCGAGGCCGGTCGCGTCGCTGTGGGGTGGGTCAGTCCTGACCATAGGGCCGGCCGCAGTCCGAGTCGCACTGCGCGAGGTTCGTGCCGTCCACGGTCCACAGGTCGTCGAAGACCACGAAACCGGCCGCCTTCATAGCCTGAGCCGAGGCAGCGACCCGCTCAGGATCACGCGCCCCGCCTCCCGGCCTCGGGTTGTGGTGCAGGAAGCGCCCCGCGAACCGCTCGCACAGCTGGGCGTACTCCTTCGTGTGCAGGATGAGCGCATGGAGGCCGAGGTCCACGTCGTCCGAAGGGACCATGGGGACCGTCGCGGTGGCCGCCGTGACCACGAACGCGAGCGCCTGGTCCGCGATCCGCTCGGCTCGCTCGGGCGACTGGCCGTTGTGGGTGAGCACGAAATGGGCGAGGCTCTGGAACAGTTCCTCACCCGCCACCACGCGGCCGGTCCTGTGATCGTTAGCTGTTGCCGTCATCTGCAATCTCCTGGTGTGAGGTGGTGCAGGGCACTTACCTGCCGCCCTGAACGCCGAGCACGCTCGAAGACGATCGGGAGCGAGTTCGGAGGCCGGCCCCGAACGGGGACGGGGGAGCCGTAACAGCACCCGTCCGGGGCGGCCGGTCTACTGGCCGAGACCAAGGGCCATACCGATCACCAAGCCGCACGAACCGCTGATGCAGATGATGAACAGGACCCCGGCGTACCGACCGACGGCGCGCATCACAGCCCGACCCGGCTGTTGTCGTTCCTGGCAGCCAGCCGAACGCTCAGCTCCTCCCGGGCGCTGAGGGATTCCACGTCGTTGCGCATGACGTCCCACTCCCTGCCGCCACGGACCGGCCGCATCTGCACACGGCCGCCGACCTCGCCCATGACGACGCCGATACGTCCGGTGGCACGGTCCTTCGCCAGCCCGCCGATGCCTGGTCTGGTCTGCTGATTGCTCGCCATGCAGAGGAGCATCGCGATCAGGGGACCCCCGCCAAAAGGCCAGGCTGATTACCCAACTTGGGTAATATCGCGGCTAGATGAGTGAGTCCGATGTGTGTGCTGGTCGCGACCATGGCGAAGGGCGCCCGTTGGTCAGTGTGTGAAGACAAACCTGGACGCCCTTCTGGC
>NZ_JBEZNL010000086.1:0-3183 GCF_040653275.1 Streptomyces sp. NPDC048002
TTGGCGGCGGGTGGTGGGTTGCCGGGGTTGTTGCGGGGGTTGGTGCGTGGTCCGGTGGTGTCGCGTCGGGTGGTGGCGTCGGCGGAGGTGGGTGGGGGTTCTGGTGGTCTTGAGGTGCGGCTTGCGGGGTTGAGTGAGCCGGAGCGTGAGCGTGTGTTGCTGGACTTGGTTCGGTCGCATGTCGCGGTGGTGTTGGGGCATGCGGAGGCGGGTTCTGTTGATGCGGAGCGGCCGTTCAAGGATCTGGGGTTTGATTCGCTGACGGCGGTGGAGCTGCGTAACCGGCTCAACGCGGCGACCGGGATGCGACTCCCGGCGACACTGGTCTTCGACCACCCGACCCCCATCGCACTCACCCACCACATCCGCTCCCAGCTCCTCCTCCCGGACACACCGGACGCGGCACCCAAGCTCGCGGCCGAGTTGGAGCGGCTGGAACGGGTCATCGCCGGGGCCAGCGGGGACGACGTGGTCAGCCACCGCATCACCGACCGCCTACGGGCGCTGCTCACGACCCTGGAGCGCGTAACCCCGGCAGGGGATGCCGACGGCGACGATGACATCGACGACGCCACGGACGACGAACTGTTCGACCTCCTCGACAGCGAGTTGGGGACTTCGTGAACCGGCCCATCTCACTCGGTATGTCGACGGGAGACCTCCCATGAACAACGAGCAGAAGCTCCGGGACTATCTGAAGCGGGCCACTGCCGATCTCCGCCAAGCACGTCGCCGGATCAAGCAGTTGGAGGAGCAGGCCCCTGTAGCGATCGTCGGAATGGCCTGTCGCTTTCCCGGAGGAGTCGCCTCACCGGAGGACCTCTGGCGGTTGGTGCTGGCCGGCGAGGATGCCATCGGCTCCTTCCCGCGTGACCGCGACTGGGACCTGGACGGCCTCTACGATCCTGACCCCGAGGCCGAGGGCAAGACGTACGTCAAGGGTGGTGGATTCCTCGACGCCGCAGGCGACTTCGACGCCGAGCTGTTCGAAATCTCACCCCGTGAGGCGCTGGCGATGGATCCGCAGCAGCGCCTGCTCCTCGAAGCGTCCTGGGAGGCCGTCGAACGTGCCGGTATCGATCCCCACTCGCTGCGCTCCACGCCGACGGGAGTGTTCACCGGAGCGCCGTCCTCGGAGTACGTGTCCCGGCTGAAGAGTGTCCCGGACGGCCTTGAGGGCTACATCAGCATCGGGAACGCCGCCAGCGTGGCATCCGGCCGAGTCGCCTACACCCTGGGGCTGGAAGGCCCCGCTGTCTCCGTGGACACGGCCTGCTCGTCCTCACTGGTCGCGCTCCACCTGGCGATCCGGGCGCTGGGCCGAGGCGAGTGCACGCTCGCCCTCGCCGGTGGCGTGACCGTCATGCCGACGCCGGCGACCTTCATAGAGTTCGGCCGTCAGCGTGGCCTCGCGGAGGACGGCCGCTGCAAGGCGTTCGCGGGCGCCGCCGACGGCTTCGGCCCGGCGGAGGGAGTGGGTGTTCTCGTCGTCGAGCGTCTCCCGGACGCACTCCGTAACGGCCACCCGGTCCTCGCGGTCATTCGCGGCTCGGCCGTCAACCAGGACGGCGCGTCCAACGGCCTCACCGCACCCAACGGTCCGTCCCAACAACGGGTCATCAGGCAGGCGCTGGCCGGCGCCGGGCTCACGACCAATGACGTGGACGCCGTGGAAGCTCACGGCACGGGCACCACCCTGGGCGACCCGATCGAGGCGCAGGCGTTGCTCGCGACCTACGGCCGGGAGCGTTCCGCCGATCAGCCGCTGTGGCTCGGCTCGATCAAGTCCAACATCGGCCACACGCAGGCCGCCGCCGGAGTGGCGGGTGTCATCAAGATGGTGATGGCGATGCGTGCGGGAATCCTGCCCAAGACGCTGCACGTGGACGAGCCCACACCGCACGTGGACTGGACGGCGGGCGACGTGCGCCTGCTCACCGAACCCCGCGCATGGCACACGCCCGACAACCGGCCGCGCCGAGCCGCCGTCTCCTCGTTCGGCATCTCCGGCACGAACGCGCACACCATCCTGGAGCAAGCCCCCACACTCTCCGCACCGACCGCGACGGAAGCCGTCCCGGGCGACAGCGGCCTGAGCGGTTCACCTGTCATCCCCTGGCTGCTCTCCGCTCGAACGGCCGATGCGCTTGCCGCACAGGCGGGCCGCCTGGCCGACGCCGTGCCCGACTGCGCTCCCACCGACACGGGCTGGAGCCTGCTCACCAGCCGAGCCGCGCTCAACCATCGTGCGGTGGCGTGGGGTTCAGCCACCGATGACCTGGTCAAGTCCCTCCGCTCCCTGGCTTCCGGCGGGGTCGCCTCCAGCTTCGTCACAGGAACAACGGGAACGGCGGGCAGCGCCCGTGAGCCGGTGTTGGTGTTTCCGGGGCAGGGGTCGCAGTGGGTGGGGATGGGGCGGGGGTTGTTGGTGTCCTCGCCGGTGTTCGCGGCGCGGATCGGTGAGTGTGAGGCGGCGCTGGGGCCGTTCGTGGACTGGTCGTTGACCGACGTACTGCGGGATGACGACGACTCTTGGCTTGAGCGTGTTGATGTGGTCCAGCCCGTGTTGTGGGCGGTGATGGTGTCGCTGGCTGCGGTGTGGGAGTCCCTCGGGGTGGAGCCAGCAGCAGTCATCGGTCATTCGCAGGGTGAGATTGCGGCTGCGGCGGTGGTGGGTGCGCTGAGCCTGGAGGACGCGGCGAGGGTTGTCGCGCTGCGGTCGGCGGCCGTTCGGGAGCAACTGGCCTGCCTTGGTGGCATGTTGTCCCTGGCGACGGGTCCGGGGCGGGCTGCGGAGTGGGTCGGGCCGTACGGGGATCGGGTGTCGGTCGCGGTGTTCAACGGTCCGGACGCCACGGTGGTCGCCGGTGATCCTGAAGCCCTGGACGAGATTGCGGCGGTGGCCGAGGCGGCCGGTGTGCGGGCGCGTAGGGTTCCGGTGGACTACGCGTCGCACTCCGCGCAGGTGGAGGACGTACGCGAGCACCTCCTCGACGTCCTCGCCCCCGTCCAGCCGCGCGCTTCCCGCGTCCCGTTGATCTCGACGGTGACCGGTGCACCGTTGGACACCACGACGATGGACGCCACCTACTGGTACGAGGGTCTGCGTCGGCCGGTGCGCTTCACCGACGCAATCCAAGTCGTTCTGGGACAAGGCCATTCCCGTCTGATCGAAGTCAGTGC
>NZ_JBEZNL010000087.1:0-2903 GCF_040653275.1 Streptomyces sp. NPDC048002
TACATCCGCTCCCCCGCACCCCCGAACGGACACGCCACAAAACGCCCCGCCGTCACACCCGGCGCCCCCACATACCCCCGCGCCACCCCCGCACCAGAGACATACAACTCCCCCACCACACCCACCGGCACCAACCCAAGACCGGCATCCAGCACGAACACGCGGGAGCCGTCCAGCGGACCGCCGATGGGCGGGCGGGCGTGGTTGTCGTCGTCGATGCGGGCCGCGAGCGACCAGATGGTGGTCTCGGTGGGGCCGTACACGTTGGTGACCTCGGCGGCGAGGGCGTGCAGTCGGCCGGCCAGGGCGGCGGGCAGGGCCTCGCCTCCGACGAGGCAGCGCAGGCCCGTGACGGCCTCGGGGGCTTCAGCCACGAGGCCGGTCCACAGTGAGGGGGTGGCCTGCAGGGCCGTGACGCCATGGGTGCGGATCAGGTGGGCGAGCGCCCGCGGATCGCGTACGTCCTCCTGGCCCGCCAGGACCACGGCCGCGCCGTGCAGCAGCGGAAGCAGCAGTTCGAGCTGGGCGATGTCGAAGGAGACGGTGGTCGGGGCGAGCAGTCGGTCGTCCGGGCTCAGCGGCAGATGGTGCTCCATGGCCGTCAGGAGCCGGGCGAGATTGCCGTGGGTGACGGCGACGCCCTTGGGCCGGCCGGTGGAGCCGGAGGTGTGGATGACGTAGGCCAGGCGCTCGTCCGCGCGGGCGGTGGGCGCGAGGTCGGCGGCCGACAGGTCGTCCGAGGACAGGCCCGGCGGGCAGGTGGCGTCGGTGAGGACGGTGACCGGTGAGACGTCGGCGAGGATCGCCTCGGTGCGGGCTCGCGGGTGCCGGGGATCGAGCGGGAGGTAGGCGGCGCCGGTCTTGAGGACGGCCAGGAGGGCGACGACGAGGTCGGCGGAGCGTTCCATCGCGATCGCGACCAGCCGTTCGGGCCCGGCGCCCGCGGACAGCAGGTGACGGGCCAGCTGGTTGGCCCGCTGGTCGAGTTCCCGGTACGACAGGCTTGTGGCGCCGCAGCTGACGGCCGTGGCGTCGGGAGTGGCGGCGGCCCGGGCCTCGAACCGGTCCGTCAGGGAGGCGGGGTCCGCCGCCGGTTCCCGTCCGGTGCCCCGGGTCAGGAGGGCCGCGCGCTCGGCCGGACCGAGCAGGTCGAGCGTGCTCAGCGGACGCCGTGGGTCCTCCGTCACCTCGGTGACGAGGTGTTCCATGCACCGCGCGAGCCGTCGCGCCGTCGCCTCCTCGAAGACGTCCTGCGCGAACAGAAGTCGCCCTTCGAGGCCGCCCGCCCGTTCGTGGAGGTCGAAGAGCAGATCGAAGTCGATCCGGTCGTCGCCCACGACGTCGAGCAACTCCGTTTCCAGGCCGGGGAATCGGGCCTGGGCGCCGGCGTTGTTCTGCAGGCTCAGCATCACCTGGAACAACGGATGCCGCCCCGACGAACGCACCGGATTGACCGCCTCCACCACCCGGTCGAACGGCACGTCCTGATGCTCCAACGCCCCCAGCACACCCGACCGCACCCGGCCCAGCAACTCACCGAACGACGGATCCCCCGACACATCCGACCGCACCACCACCGTATTCACAAAACACCCGACCAACTCCTCCAAACCCACATCCGAACGCCCCGCCACAGGACTGCCCACCACCACGTCCTCCCCAGCGCCCACCCGCGACAACACACCCGCCACCGCCGCATGCAGCACCATGAACAGACTGGACCCGTGGTCACGGGCGAGACGTTCGAGGGCGGCGCACCGCTCGGGCGGAATGCGCAGGGGTACGGAGCTCGCGCGGCCGGAGGCCAGGGCGGGCCGGGGCCGGTCCCGGGGCAGGTCCAGCTCCTCGGGCAGGTCCTTCAACGTCTCCCGCCAGAAGTCCAGCTGCCGCTTCTCCAGGCCGTCCGCCTGGAGAAGTTCGCACTGCCAGAGCGTGAAGTCACGGTACTGGAAAGGAAGTTCGGTCCATGTCGGGGCGGCGCCGTGGGTGCGGGCCGCGTAGGCCGTGGCGAGGTCCCGGACGAAGGGGGCGGCCGACCAGCCGTCGAAGGCGATGTGGTGCACCGCCACCACCAGCACGTGCTCCGTGGGCCCGACGGCCAGCAGCTTCGCGCGCAGGGGCGCCTCGCACGACAGGTCGAAGCCTGTGGCAGCCATCTCGGCCATACGGGAACTCAGTTCGCCGCCGGACACGGGTTCCACCTCGACGGCGGTTGCGTCACCGGCCTCCAGCACCTGCTGGTGCGCCACGCCGCCGGTAACGGGAAGGACGGTCCGCAGGCTTTCGTGGCGGTGGACCACGTCCAGCAGGGCCGCCCGCAGTGCCGGCACGTCCGTCTCTCCGGACAGCCGCAGGGCGGTGGTGATCACGCGCGTGTCCGTGGCGCCGGTGCCCTCTTCGAGCTGGCCCTGGAACCAGAAGCGCAGTTGGGAAGGGGAGAGAGGGGCCCGTTCGGAGCGGGGACGGCGGCTGAGCGGTCGGCGGGTCTCGGCCGGGTCGCCGCAGCGGGCGGCCAGACCGGCCGGTGTGGGCGCCTCGAACACCGCGCTCAGCTCGATCTCCGCGCCGAGGGTCGCGCGGATCCGGCTGACGAGGCGTACGGCGAGGAGCGACTGGCCGCCGAGGGCGAAGAAGGAGTCGTCGACCCCGATGTCCGGCACGCCTAGGATCTCGGCGAACATCTCGCACAGCGCCCGTTCCGCCTTGTTGGTGGGTTCGCGGCGGGTGGTGTCGGCCCTCCTCGCCTGGGGTGCGGGCAGGGCGGCACGGTCCAGTTTGCCGTTCGGCGTGAGCGGCAGACCGTCCTCGAGGACCATCACCACCGACGGAACCATATAGTCCGGCAGCAGCGCCACCGCCCGCTCCCGCACCTGCTCCGCCAAACGATCCGTCGATCCTGAGGC
>NZ_JBEZNL010000088.1:0-2557 GCF_040653275.1 Streptomyces sp. NPDC048002
CCGGCGATCGTGCGGCTTTGGGAAGTCGGCTTCATACTGCCTGTCCTGTCTCGTAGTTGGTGTTCGCTCGTCGCTTGAGGTGGGAGGAGGTTGCCACGCGTTGTTTCCAGTACGCCTCGATGTCGTTGTTCCAGGTGATGCACCAGCGGCGGTGTCGTGCCTGGCGGGCGGTCATTTCGCCGCTGTGGATCCAGGGGTAGATCGCGGCTTCGTGGATGCCGAGGATCCTGGCGGCCTCGGGCACGGTGATCTCCCCTGGTTCGGTGGGGTTGTTGCGCCGGGAGCCGATCGCGTGCTGGGCCCGGATGTGACGGATGGAGTTCACCGTGAAGGGGCGGCAGTTGCCGGTGGTGAATTCGAGGCTGTTGAGGTGTTCGGCGATCTCGGCGTCGCTGCGGACATCCAGCAGTTCGCGGACGATCTCGACGGCTCGGGTGGGGTTGCGGTTGGTACGCCGGTCGCAGGTGATCTCGTCGAGGGCGCCGGTGTGCCAGCGCACCCCGATGTGAGCACGGGCGTCATCGACATGGAGCACGGTCACGTCCGCGATCAGGGTGCGCAGCAGGCGCTTGCGGTCCCTGGCCGTGGTCGTCGCCGACCGCCATAGTGCCGGCACGTCTCGGGCCAGCTCCCGCAGCCGCGCGGGCTCGGGCAGAGAAGGTTCGGCGGCGACCAGGTCCGCCAACGCCGCTTCGGCCTGGGCCAGCGCGGCAAGTTTCGCCTCCCACCGGCTCTCCAACGAGCGGGCCACCAGCCGGTTTTCCGGCTCGACCTGGACAAAGGCCCGCTCGGCGCGATCGGCCTCATAGCGGGCCCGCTCCACGGCCAGCTCGGCGGCCCGGTGCGAGCGCTGGTGGCGGTGGTGGACCTCATCGGCCGCGGCCACGGCGAGGTGCACCTGCTCGGGAGTCAGCGCGGCCAGCAGCAGATCGACCACCTGCGGGTCGACCGCCGCGGCGGCGATCGAGTGGCAGCCCGGGGTGAGAAGCGCATCGCTGCGGGCCCGGGTGCACACATAGTCCGCGGTGCCGTCCGCACGCCGGTAACGGGTACTCATCGGGAAGCCGCACGAGCCGCAGAAGATGATGCCCTGACACACCGGCACCCCCTCACGCGGCGGCCGGGCCTTCGCGCGGGTCCGGTTGGCGGCCAGCTTCGCCTCGATCTGCAGATACTGCTGCCAGGAGATATAGCCCTCGTGGTGGTCGGGGATCAGTACGGCCCACTGATCGCGGGGCCGCCGGCTGACGGTGGTAATGACAGTGCCGTCGGGCCGCACCTTGCGAGAGCTCACCGAGCGACCGAAGACATAGGCCCCGGCATAGACAGGATTCTTCAGCACTGCGGCGGCCCGGCCATGGGTGAGCCGTCCCCAGCCCAGGCGCCCGTCCCACACCCCGGTATCCCGGCGGGGAAAGCGACGTCCGGTGAACGCTCGGACCACTGCAAGAGCGGAGCCGTGCTGGTCGAACAGGGCGAAGACGTCCGCGACCGCGGCTCGCACCTCTTCATCAGGGTCCACCACGATGGTCCCGTCGTCGGCATAGACCATGCCGACGGGCAGGGGCAGCCGCAGGTCGCCACGCTCGGCGGCCGCCTTACGGGCTCCCTGCAGACGGCCGGCCAGGATGTGCAGCTCGGCCTCGCTCATCGTGGACTTCAGGCCCAGCACCAGGCGGTCGTTGAAATCACCCAGGTCATAGATGCCATCGGCGTCGATCAGGAGGGTGTCGGTCAGCCGCGCGAACTCCAGCAGCCGACCGAACTCGGCAGAGGAACGGGAAAGCCGGGAGACTTCCAGCCCGAAGACCGCGCCGACCTCGCCGAGACAGACCCGGGACACCAGCTGCTGGAATCCGGCCCGCATTCCGGAGAACCGGCCCGAAGCCCCCAGGTCCGCATCCACGACCTCGATGTCGCACGGTGCCCAGCCCAGCTCCCGGGCGCGGTCGGCCAGCCCGTACTGGCGGGCGGTTGACTCGGTGTTCTCCCGTGTCTGCAGCAGGGTCGACTGCCGCACATAGATCAGCGCCTGCCTCGACCGGTGCAAGGACGTGATCTTCTGCAGCCCGCTCACCACCGTCCTCCTCCCCTCGCACCAAGGATTCGACCATGTTCGCCACCAGCAGCACGACGCTCCGGCTCCAGTCCTCGACCATGGTCACCACCCGTCACCGACTGCCCGGGCGCCGAAGGCCGCGAGGAAAAGGGCACCCTTCACGAGGATCCACCATCCCCCAGCTCGGCACCACGGCTCATCAGGGCGTCTACCAGCGCAGACAGCGCACCCAGCCCGTCGGTTGCGAGCCGGTTCCCGCCCGGCGTCGGGCCTCGATCCGTCCACCCCTGCGGGAGCGTCACCGTCACGCCGTCACCGGCAGCGCAGATGAATACCAGACCGCCGGAGCGGCGCACCGCTCGGCACACCCGCAACCGGCGCCCCACCAGCGGATGGAACGGATGCGTGACCAGCAAAGTGTCCTCAGAAACGCCACGAAGAGGGGCACTACGCGATGCCCTCTGGGAGAACGCCTGGGCCGAGTTCGTGCCCTTCCTC
>NZ_JBEZNL010000089.1:0-2495 GCF_040653275.1 Streptomyces sp. NPDC048002
TACTTCGCCACCCCCAGGCGCCGCTTCATCCTCGCCGACACCCCCGGCCACGTGCAGTACACCCGCAACATGGTCACCGGCGCCTCCACCGCCGAGCTGACGGTCATCCTGATCGACGCCCGCAACGGCGTCGTCGAGCAGACCCGCCGGCACGCGGCGCTCGCCGCGCTGCTGCGCGTGCCGCACGTGGTCCTCGCCGTCAACAAGATGGACCTCGTCGGCTACCAGGAGGCCGTCTTCGCGGCCATCGCCGAGGAGTTCACGGCGTACGCGACCGAACTGGGCGTCCCCGAGGTCACCGCGATCCCGATCTCGGCCCTTGAGGGCGACAACGTGGTGGAGCCGTCGGCCCACATGGACTGGTACGGCGGCCCGACGGTGCTGGAGCACCTGGAGACCGTCCCGGTCACCCACGACCTCAGCCACTGCCACGCGCGGCTGCCCGTGCAGTACGTGATCCGTCCGCAGACCGCCGAGCACCCCGACTACCGCGGCTACGCGGGCCAGATCGCGGCGGGCTCGTTCCGGGTCGGCGAGGCCGTCACCGTACTGCCCTCCGGCCGCACCTCCCGGATCTCCGGGATCGACGTGCTCGGCAAGCCGGTCGACGTCGCGTGGACCACGCAGTCGGTGACCGTCCTGTTGGAGGACGACATCGACATCTCCCGCGGCGACCTGCTGGTGCCGACCAAGGACGCCCCGCCCACCACGCAGGACGTCGAGGCCACCGTCTGCCACGTCGCCGACCAGCCGCTCACCGTCGGCCACCGGGTGCTCCTCAAGCACGGCACCCGCACGGTCAAGGCGATCGTGAAGGACATCCCCTCCCGGCTCACGCTGGACGACCTGTCCCTGCACCCGCACCCGGGACAGCTCGTCGCCAACGACATCGGCCGGGTGAAGATCCGCACCGCCGAGCCGCTGCCCGTCGACTCCTACGCCGACTCGCGGCGCACGGGTTCGTTCATCCTGATCGACCCCAGCGACGGCACCACGCTCACCGCCGGCATGGTCGGTGAGTCCTTCGCCTCCCCGGAGCCCGTCAAGGACGAGGCCGAGGACGACGGCTGGGACTTCTGACCGTGCACCCCCGGGGCGGCGCGGCCCGATGTCCCGACAGCCGCCCCCCGTACGTCCGCCGTTCCCCCGGCCGCGCCTGAACAGGGCGCGGGCCGGGCCACCGAGAGGAACCCCTCCCGTGCCTGCCATCCCCGCCCCGCGCCGTGCCCTCGCGGTACTGGCCGTGCTGCCGCTGGCGCTCGCGGCCGCGTGCGGCTACGGCTCCCAGGCGGTGGAGAACACCGAGCGGGCGATCCCGGGGGCGGCGCGGACCGACGGTCTGGACTCGGTGCGCATCGGCTACTTCGGGAACCTCACCCACGCCACCGCCCTGGTGGGGCGGCACGAGGGGATCTTCCAGAAGGAGCTGGGCGGCACGACGGCCAAGTACGCGGCCTTCAACGCCGGTCCCTCCGAGATCGAGGCGCTCAACTCCGGGTCCATCGACATCGGGTGGATCGGGCCGTCCCCGGCGGTCAACGGGTACGTCAAGGCGCACGGCGAGAACCTGAGGATCATCTCCGGCTCCGCCTCGGGCGGGGTCAAGCTGGTGGTCGACCCGGAGAAGGTCAAGTCCCCGGAGGACGTCAAGGGCAAGCGGATCGCCACTCCGCAGCTGGGCAACACCCAGGACGTGGCCTTCCTCAACTGGGTCGCCGAGCAGGGCTGGAAGGTCGACCCGCAGAGCGGCACCGGCGACGTGTCGGTGGTCCGCTCCGACAACAAGGTCACGCCCGACCTCTACCGGTCCGGTTCGATCGACGGCGCCTGGGTGCCGGAGCCGACCGCCTCCAAGCTGGTCGCCGAGGGCGGCAGGGTCCTGCTGGACGAGTCCGACCTGTGGCCGGACGAGGAGTTCGTGATCACGAACGTGATCGTGTCGCAGACGTTCCTCAAGGAGCACCCGAAGGCCGTGGAGGCCGTGCTGAGGGCCTCTGTGGCGGCGAACCGCTGGATCGCGGCCCACCCGGAGGAGGCGAAGGCCGCGGCCAACGCCCAGCTGGCCGAGGACACCGGGAAGGCGCTGCCCGCCGACGTCATCGACGCGGCCTGGCCCTCGATCGACTTCACCGACGATCCGCTGGCGGCCTCGCTGCGCACCCAGGCCACCCACGCGGTGCAGGCCGGTCTGCTAGAACAGCCCGACCTGAACGGCATCTACGACCTCGCCCCGCTGAACAAGGTCCTCAAGGCCGAGGGCCGGGACCCGGTCGACGACGCCGGTCTCGGCGCCCGGTGACCCCGCCAGCCCGTCCGATGAGTTCCCAGGAGGTGACGACCATGGCAACCACCCTCGCCAAGGCCGCCGGCACGGATGCGTCCGTGGGGCATGCCGCGCGGATCGAGCACGTCTCGAAGTCCTTCGCCGGCCCCGCCGGACAGCAGCTCGTCCTCGACGACATCTCCCTCGACGTCGCCCCCGGCGAGTTCGTCAC
>NZ_JBEZNL010000090.1:0-2292 GCF_040653275.1 Streptomyces sp. NPDC048002
CACCAACGCCCGATGCGGAGCCACCACACCCTTCGGCCGCCCCGTCGAACCCGACGTGAACATCACACACGCCGCATCCCACCCACCACACACCAAAGTCAGGTTCTCCGTGGACTGGCGGGCCACGGCATCAGCCTCGACATCGAGCAGGACGAAGCGCGGCCCGGCGTGCAGCCGTTCGGCCAGCCGGCTGTCGGACACCACGACCTCAACGCCGGCGTCAGTGACGACGGTGGCCAAACGCTCCGCGGGAAAGGCCGGATCCAGCAGCGTGTACGCCGCCCCTGCCTTCAGCACACCCAGCAACGACACGATCAGCTCAGGCCCACGCTCAAGATGAACCCCGACCACGTCACCCGCGGCCACACCCACACCGACGAGATGACGAGCCAGCCGATTCGCCCGGCTATTCACCTCCCCATACGTCAACTCCACCCCACCCTGAACCAACGCCACCACATCCGGCACCTCCCGCACCCGCGCCTCGAACACCGCAGGCACCGACCGGCCATCCACCCCACCGCAACCCACACCACCCCACTCCAGAACCCGCCGCTGCTCGTCCTCACCCAGCAGCGCGATGGCGGCCACGGGGAGATCGGGGTCCGCGACGGCGGCCTTCAGGAGGTCGAGCAGCCGTCGGGTCACGGTGTCGATGGTGGTCTCGTCGTAGAGGTCGGTGGCGTACTCCACGTCCCAGCACAGCCCGGCCGGACGACCGTCGTCCCCGGCGGCCTCCTCCACGAAGAAGGTCAGGTCGAACTTGGCCACCCGGTGCTCCAGGGGCAGCCGTTCGCTGTGCACACCCGGGATGGCCTGGGTGGCGGCGGCGTTGTTCTGGAGGACGAGCATGGTCTGGAAGAGGGGGTGCCGGGCGGTGGACCGGGCGGGGTTGACCGCCTCGACCACCCGCTCGAACGGCAGGTCCTGATGCGCATACGCCTCCAAGTCGGCGGCCCGCACCCGGCCCAGCAGTTCGCGGAAGGTCGGGTCGCCCGACACGTCGGTGCGCAGCACCAGCGTGTTCACGAAGAACCCCACCAGCTCATCCAGGCTGTCATCGGTACGCCCGGCGACCGCCGTGCCCAGCGGAATATCGGTGCCCGCACCCAGCCGGCTCAGCAGCGCCGCCACCGCCGCCTGCAACACCATGAACAGCGTCGTCCCGCTCTCCCGCGCCAACCGCACCAGCCCCGCATGCAGCTCCGCATCCGAACGCACCCGCACCATCGCACCCCGATGCGACGCCACCGGCGGACGCGGCCGGTCCACCGGCAACTCCAACTCCTCCGGCATACCGGACAACGCCTCAGTCCAGTAACGCAGCTGGTGCAACGCGAGACTGTCATCGTCGCGCTCGTCACCCAGCAGGTCACGCTGCCACAAGGCATAGTCGGCGTACTGCACCGGCAACGGCACCCAGTCAGGCGCCTCCCCAGCCACGCGCGCCGCGTAAGCCCGACCCAGGTCGCGAGTGAGCGGAGCCATCGACCAGCCGTCACCGGCGATGTGATGCAGGACCAGCACCAGCACGTGCTCGTCCTCGGCGACCTGGAACAGGGTTGCGCGGATGGGTAGTTCGACGGCCAGGTCGAAGACGTACTCGCCCGCCTGCCGTGCCGCTTCGGTCACCTCGTCCGCGCCGCAGGGCTTGACCTCGAATGGCACGTCCGGGTGCGGGACGATGTGCTGGTGGGGTTCGCCGTCGGGGTTGGGGAGGATCGTGCGCAGGGCCTCGTGGCGTACGGCGACGTCGTTGAGGGCCGCGCGCAGGGCGTCGTGGTCGAGGGTGCCGTGCAGCCGGACGGCGAGCGGCACGTTGTAGGTGACTCCGCTCTCGTCCCACTCCCGCAGGAACCACAGCCGCTGCTGGGCGTACGACAGCGGAATCCGTTCGGGTCGTTGCTCGGCGGGCGTGAGCGCGGGGCGCGGGCGTACGTCGTCGGAGCGCAGTCCCGCGGCCAGGCCGGCCGGGGTGGGGGTGGCGAAGAGGGTGCGGACGTTGACCTCCGCGCCGAGCGTCCTGCGGATGCGGCTGATCAGCCGGGAGCCGAGCAGCGAGTGGCCGCCCAGGGCGAAGAAGCTGTCGTCGATGGTGACGTGATCGACTCCGAGTATTTCGGCGAAGAGTCCGCAGAGGACTTCCTCCTCCGGGGTGCGCGGTGCGCGGCCTTCGGCATCGCCCCCGACCAGGGGCTCGGGCAGGGCCTTGCGGTCGAGCTTGCCGTTGGTGGTCAGCGGCAGCGCGTCGAGTGCGACGAACGCGGCCGGAACCATGTACTCAGGCAGCGC
>NZ_JBEZNL010000091.1:0-2098 GCF_040653275.1 Streptomyces sp. NPDC048002
GAGGATCCGTTCGGGCTGGGTGCTGCTGTGCAGGGTGCCGGGCTGGCCGTGGACTCGTATCCGGATCTTGAGGGGCTGCGGGTCGTGATGGAGGCCGGCGTGCCCGCGCCGGAGTTGGTGTTCGTGTCTGTTCCGCCGGCCGTGGGCGGCGGTGATGTGGCTGAGGCTGGATTGCGGGTGGCGACGGACGTTCTGGGGTTGGTGGGGGAGTGGCTGGCTGACGAGGGGCTGGCTGGGACCCGGTTGGTGGTGGTGACGCGGGGCGCGGTCGCTGTGGGCGCCGACGACGGGGGTGACGTGGCGTCGGCCGGGGTGTGGGGGTTGGTGCGGTCGGCGCAGTCCGAGAACCCGGGGCGGCTGCTGCTGGTCGATCTGGATCCGGATCCGGGAGTGGGTGCGGACGGTGTGGTGGAGAGTGCGTGGGGCGCGTTGGAGGCGGGGGAAGGGCAGGTCGCGGTTCGAGGCGGAGGTGTGTGGGTCCCGCGGCTGACAGGAGCGGGTTCGGGGTTGGTGCCTCCGGCGGGTGACGGGGCGTGGCGGCTGGACACGGTGGCGCCGGGGACGTTGGAGGGCCTGGCGCTGGTTCGGGTGCCGGGTGATGGGGTGCCTTTGGCCGCTGGGCAGGTTCGTGTCTCCGTTCGCGCGGCCGGTCTCAACTTCCGCGACGTCCTGATCAGCCTCGGCATGTACCCCGGTCAGCCCGTACTCGGCAGCGAGGCCGCGGGTGTGGTCGTGGAAGTGGGCGAGGGCGTGAAGCATCTGGCTCCAGGGGACCGGGTCATGGGTGTCATCCCGCACGCCTTCGCTCCCCAAGTCGTCGCTGACGCACGTGGCCTCGCCCCGATTCCGGAGGGCTGGTCGTTCAAGCAGGCGGCCTCGGTGCCGGTGGTGTTCCTGACGGCGTACTACGGCCTGGTCGACCTTGCCCGTGTGCAGGAGGGCGACTCGGTTCTCGTCCATGCGGGGGCCGGCGGAGTGGGGATGGCCGCGATCCAGTTGGCCCGGCACTTTGGCGCCACTGTTCTGGCGACGGCGAGTCCGGGTAAGTGGGATGTCCTGCGTGGTCTGGGTCTGCCGGACGACCGGATTGGTTCCTCCCGGGACCTCGGTTTCCGGGAGAGGTTCCAAGAGGCGACCGCTGGTGCCGGTGTGGACGTGGTGCTGAACTCCCTGGCGCGTGAGTACGTCGACGCTTCCCTCGAACTCCTCGCTCCGCAGGGCCGTTTCGTCGAGATGGGCAAGACCGACATCCGCGACTCCGAGCAACTGGAGCAGTCGAACCCCGGAATGACCTACGCACCGTTCGAGCTGGGCGAGGCAGGTCCGGAGCGGATGGGTGAGATCCTCGCGGAGGTGCTCTCCCTGTTCGAGGCGGGGGTGTTGGAGCCGTTGCCGGTGCGGGCGTGGGATGTGCGCCGGGCGTCGGAGGCGTTCCGGTTCATGAGTCAGGCCAGGCATGTCGGCAAGGTGGTCCTGACGATGCCGCGGTCCCTTGATCCCGAGGGGACGGTCCTGGTCACCGGCGGTACGGGCACGCTGGGCGGGCTCCTGGCCCGTCACCTGGTGACCGAACACGGTGTCCGGCGCCTCCTCCTCACCAGCCGCACCGGCCCGGACACCCCGGGATCCGCCGAACTCAGCGCAGAACTAGCTGAGTTGGGTGCGATGGTCGAGGTGGCGGCCTGTGATGCCGCCGACCGGGCCCAGCTCGCCGCCCTCCTCGACGGCCGTAACCTCACCGGTGTCGTGCACGCCGCCGGAGTCCTCGCCGACGGGCTGGTCACCTCCCTCTCCGCCGAGCAGCTGGCCGAGGTATGGCGCCCGAAGGCGCAGGCGGCCGTCAACCTCCATGAGCTGACCCGCGACACCGACCTCGCTCTGTTCGTCCTGTACTCCTCCGCCTCCGGTGTCTTCGGTTCCCCCGGCCAGGCCAACTACGCCGCGGCCAACACCTTCCTCGACGCCCTCGCCCACCACCGTCACACCCTCGGTCTGCCCGCCACCTCCCTGGCGTGGGGGTATTGGGAGCAGGCGAGTGGGATGACGGGGCATATGGAGGTTCGGGACCGGGCTCGTTTGTCGCAGGGTGGTCTGGTCC
>NZ_JBEZNL010000092.1:0-2038 GCF_040653275.1 Streptomyces sp. NPDC048002
TGACGGTGTGAGGTCCCACAAGATCTTGGACAGATTGGCTCCACGACATGCTTGATGTCACCGGGACATGCTGGACAGCAGTTACGACTCGGTGCGGTTGGGCGCTCTGAACCCGGTGATCGGCTTGTCGCTGGTGCGGGGGTGGGTGGACAGCTCGACGTCACCGTCGAGGACCCGGAAGCAGGTGTCCTCAAGGACGATCGTCACGGTCTTCCCAGCGTGTGCGCGACCGATCCGCACTCGCTGGCCGCCGAGCATCACGCGGCCGTCTGGGGGAACCTTCCGCCGGGCCCGCAGAGCCTGGACGGAGGGTGGGATGACCATGGTGCGCGGGCTTCGGGCGCCGCTGATCTGCCGCCGCTTCTCCGGCGGGACCGGCGCGGGCATGGTCTTGATGACGCGGCCGTCGACGATGACGTGCATCAGCTGGCCGTCGAAGCGAAGAGTGACGTGCTGTCCGGCCAGATGGTGTGCGATCTTCACCTTCTGGCCCCCGAGCCCGATGTCGCCGTCCCGGTCGATGACACGGTCGACCTCGACCACGAGAGCGGGCTTCGCCTCATCGATCAGGGCCGGAGCGGCCGGCTCAGGCCCGGCGATGCGACCGCCCCGCTGCACCAAAGCCTTCAGGTCAGCCGGGGTGAGCTTGGAGACGCGGGTGCGGGCGAGATCGCCGTCGATGAAGACGTGGATGCTGCGTTCGTCGGCCCAGATGGTGGTCCTGCGTCCGCCCAGGGCGGCGGGGAACTTCATCTGCTGGTTGTTGGGCAGGCAGAGCCTGCCGATCGGCGAGATGATCGCTTCGAACTCGACGGCCCGGATGTGGGACTCGTCGACCGGCAGCCGCGGAGAGGGCAGCAGGGAGGGAAGCTGCGGCGCCAGGAGCTCGGCCACGGCGGACGCTCGCTCGTCCTCCGGCTCGGGCAGGTGGACCTCGCGCTGCTGATCCTTGGTCTCGGTGGGACGGAACACGGAGGTCGGGGTGGCCATCTGCAGGGCCTGATGCGGGCGCTTGTGGTTGTAGCCGTAGACCCACGCATCGATAGCTGCCTGTGCCGTCCCATGGTCGGCGAACGGTCCCACGTGGTCGAGGAGCTCACGGCGCAACGACTTGTGGAACCTCTCGATCTTCCCGGTCGTGGTGGGCGAGCGGGGCTTGGTCAGCCGGGCGGTGATGCCGTTCTCCCGGCAGATCCGTTCGAAGAGGACCTCGGCCGGGAACGGCTTGGTGTAGCGGCCGGTGAACTGCTTGCCGTTGTCGGTCAGCACCTCCGACGGCACTCCGTACGTGGTCATGGCCTCGGCGAACGCGGTGCACACCGCGCGGCCGGACGGCTGGGCGACCACCTTGGCGATGACGATGAACCGGGAGTGGTCGTCGATGCCGGTGACGAGCTTGCACTCGCGGCCGCCGGCCAGGAACACCCCGCTCATGAGATCGAGCTGCCACAGCTGCATCGGAGCGTCGCGCTGCCAACGCTTGTAGACGCGGCGGTGGTTCTGTTCCTGGTGGTTGATCAGTCCGTTGCGGGCCAGGATGCGGTGCACCGTGGACCGGCCGGGGACCGGCTTCATGCCGCGCTGGCCGAGCTCGTAGACGATGCGGCGGGCACCCCAGCGTGGATAGGTCCGGCGCAGTTCGCAGACCAGGGACTCGACCTCGGGGGCAACCTGGTGGGGTGAGGTGTGGGGCCGGCGGGACTGGTCCACCAGCCCGCCCAGTCCTCCGGCGTGGTACCGCTCGACCCAGGTGTACACGGTCTGCCGCGACACCCCGAACCGGCGGGCAACCTCAGCGACAGGTGCACCGTCCAGCATCTGCAACACCGCATGGTACCGGTGCTCGGCCATCCACCGCCGGTCGTCCACGGGTTCCGAATCGCGCGCTTCAGCCACGTCAGAGTCAACGAGACACGGCCGTCCAGGATGTGCCGAGACCTTCAGAAATCTCGCGGGACCGTCAAGCATCAGTCCGGTACAGACTGTCCAACTTCTCGTGGGACTTCACACTACGGGGAGAACGACATGGCCGTTGACA
>NZ_JBEZNL010000093.1:0-1935 GCF_040653275.1 Streptomyces sp. NPDC048002
GTTGGTGTTGCGGTCGGTTGATGTGGCGGGGTTGGGGGTGTTGGCGGGGCGTCGGGATGGGTTGTTCCGGGTGGAGTGGGGGGCTGTTGGGGGGTTCGGGGCTGGGGCGGCGGTTGGGTCCGGGTCTGGGTCTGGGTCTGGGGCTGGTGTTGGGTCTGGTTCTGGTGTGGGTGTGGGGCGGGGGTGGGCGCTCCTTGGGGACGCCGATCCCTTCGGATTCGGGTTGCCCTTCCATGGCGGCTTGGACGAGATCGCGGGCCTGGCCGAGTTGCCGTCCGCCGTGGTGCTCCCTGTTGACGGGGGCGGCTCCGGGTTCGCCGAGTCCGTCCATGACGCGGTTCTGAAGACCTGGGAAGCAGCGCGGAGTTGGCTGGCGGATGAGCGGTTCGCCGGGGTGCGGTTGGTTGTCGTGACGCGGGGTGCCGTGGGTGGTGTCAGCGGCGTCGATGACGGGCCTTCGGATCTTGCGGCTTCCGGGGTGTGGGGGCTGTTGCGGTCGGCCGAGGCGGAGAACCCGGGGCGGTTCGGGCTCGTCGACCTTGAACCGGGAGCTGTTGATGTCCAGGCCGCCGTCAAGGGGCTGTCCTCCGTGGTGGCGGGGGAGTGGCAGGTCGCGGTTCGTGGCGGTGAGGTGCTGGTGCCTCGGCTGGGGAGGGTGGGTTCTTCGGATTCCCCGGGTTCTTCGGCTTCTTCGGCTTCGGCGGGTTCTTCGGGTTCGTTGGTGGGGCGGTTTGGTGGTGGTGCGGTTCTCGTGACGGGTGGTACGGGGACTTTGGGTGGGTTGGTTGCGCGGCATTTGGTGGGTGAGTACGGGGTGCGGCGGCTGGTGTTGACCAGTCGGCGGGGTGTGGGTGTGCCGGGTGCGGTGGAGTTGGTGGAGGAGTTGGCGGCTGCGGGTGCGGTTGCCGAGGTGGTGGCCTGTGATGTGTCGGATCGTGCGGCGGTTGAGGAGTTGCTGGCCGCGTATCCGGTTACGGGGGTGGTGCACCTCGCCGGTGTCCTCGACGATTCCGTGGTCACCGGACTCACTCCTGAGCAATTCGGCCGTGTTCTGCGCCCCAAGGTGGATGCCGCTGTCCATCTGGACGAACTGACCCGCGACCTCGACCTCTCCGCCTTCGTCCTCTTCTCTTCCGTGGTTGGCGTATTCGGAGGCCCCGGTCAGGCCAACTACGCAGCTGCCAATACCTTCTTGGACGCGTTGGCGCAGCGGCGGCGGGCCGAGGGGTTGCCCGCGGTCTCGCTGGCCTGGGGCCTCTGGGCCGACGCCAGCGGAATGACGGGTCACATGGACCGGGCGGCCGTTGCCCGCATGACCCGCACCGGAATCGTCGCCCTCCCGTCCGACCAGGGTCTCGCCCTCTTCGACGCGGCCCTCGCCACGGATGAACCGCTGCTGGTCACCGCCCGTCTGAACACCTCCGCCGTCCGTGCCCAGGCCCCCAATGGCGTGGTACCGCCGCTGATGCGCGGCCTCGTCCGGGTCCCTGCTCGCCGGGCTGCCGGGAATGTCCAGGCCGGCGATGCCGCTGCAGACTCGCTCGTCCGGAGGCTGGCAGGCCTGTCGGATGCGGAGCAGCTCCGTGAACTCCTCGAAGTAGTGCGCTCCTGTGTCGCTCTCGTCCTGGGCCATGCGCCGGACCGGGCGCTCGACACGGATCGGACGTTCAAGGAGTTGGGTTTCGATTCGCTGTTGGCTGTTGAGTTGCGGAATCGGTTGGGCGAGGCGTTGGGGGTGAGGTTGCCGGCGACGTTGGTTTTTGATTTTCCGACGCCGGTGGCGGTGGCGGGTTTGCTGGTGGGCGAGTTGGTTGGTGTTTCGGGTTCTTCGGGTTCGTCCGGTTCTTCGGGTTCGTTGGGTGCGGGTGTTGTGGGTGTGGTGGGGGGTGGTGTTGCGGGGTCGGGTGTGGATTTGGTGTCTGATCCGGTGGTGAT
>NZ_JBEZNL010000094.1:0-1923 GCF_040653275.1 Streptomyces sp. NPDC048002
GTTGGTGTTGCGGTCGGTTGATGTGGCGGGGTTGGGGGTGTTGGCGGGGCGTCGGGATGGGTTGTTCCGGGTGGAGTGGGGGGCTGTTGGGGGGTCCGGGGCTGGGGCGACGGTTGGGTCCGGGTCTGGGGCTGGTGTTGGGTCTGGTTCTGGTGTGGGTGTGGGGCGGGGGTGGGCGCTCCTTGGGGACAGCGATCCGCTCGCGTTGGGTGGCACGCTCTACGACGGGCTGGATGCTCTCGCCGAGTCCACGGCGGGGGACGGCATGCCGGGGCTGGTGCTCTGGACGCCGCCAGTGGACGGCGGGATGGGGTTGGCGCGGGCCACTGGGACTGTGACGCGTTCGGCGCTCGGGATCGTGCAGGAGTGGCTGGCGGATGAGCGGTTCGCCGGGGTGCGGTTGGTTGTCGTGACTCGGGGTGCCGTGGGTGGTGTCGGCGGCGTCGATGACGGGCCTTTGGATCTTGCGGCTTCCGGGGTGTGGGGGCTGTTGCGGTCGGCCGAGGCGGAGAACCCGGGGCGGTTCGGGCTTCTCGATGTCGACGGCGGGGTGGACGCGCTGCCGCTCGCTCTCGCCACGCTCGACGCCGGGGAGTGGCAGGTCGCGGTTCGTGGCGGTGAGGTGTTGGTGCCTCGGCTGGGGAGGGTGGGTTCTTCGGATTCCCCGGGTTCTTCGGCTTCCTCGGCTTCCTCGGCTTCGGCGGGTTCTTCGGGTTCGTTGGTGGGGCGGTTTGGTGGTGGTGCGGTTCTCGTGACGGGTGGTACGGGGACTTTGGGTGGGTTGGTTGCGCGGCATTTGGTGGGTGAGTACGGGGTGCGGCGGCTGGTGTTGACCAGTCGGCGGGGTGTGGGTGTGCCGGGTGCGGTGGAGTTGGTGGAGGAGTTGGCGGCTGCGGGTGCGGTTGCCGAGGTGGTGGCTTGTGATGTGTCGCATCGTGCGGCGGTTGAGGAGTTGCTGGCCGCGTATCCGGTTACTGGGGTGGTGCACCTCGCCGGCGTCCTCGACGATGCCGTGGTCACCTCGCTCAGCGCTGATCAGCTGGACGGCGTACTGAAGCCCAAGGTGGACGCCGCTGTCCATCTGGACGAACTGACCCGCGACCTCGACCTCGCCGCCTTCGTCCTGTTCTCCTCGGCCGCTGGTGTCCTCGGTACGGCGGGTCAGGCCAACTACGCCGCTGCTAATACCTTCTTGGACGCGTTGGCGCAGCGGCGGCGGGCCGAGGGGTTGCCCGCGGTCTCGCTGGCCTGGGGCCTCTGGGCCGACGCCAGCGGAATGACAGGCGGGATGACCGAACGCGACAGGGCCCGAGTCGCCGGTCGTTCCGTGATTCCGTTCAGCGCGGAGGAAGGGCTGGCGGTCCTGGACGCAGCGCTGGCGCGGGCGGACCAGGATGCGCACCTGGTGCCCATCGCCTTCGACCGGGCGACGCTGCGAGCCCAGGCCGGTACGGGATCCCTGCTGCCCATGCTGCGGGGCCTCGCGCCCGCGACGGCCCGCCGGGTCGCTGGAACCGGGGGCCTGGAGGCGGACGCGTCGTCCACCCTGGCGCACCGCATCCGGACGCTCCCGGAGGCGGAGCGCGAGCCGGTGGTCCTGGACATCGTCCGCACGCACGTCGCCTCCGTCCTCGGACATGCGGGAACGGCCCTCGTCGGTGCCGACCGGACGTTCAAGGAGTTGGGTTTCGATTCGCTGTTGGCTGTTGAGTTGCGGAATCGGTTGGGTGAGGCGTTGGGGGTGAGGTTGCCGGCGACGTTGGTTTTTGATTTTCCGACGCCGGTGGCGGTGGCGGGTTTGCTGGTGGGTGAGTTGGTTGGTGTTTCGGGTTCTTCGGGTTCGTTGGGTGCGGGTGTTGTGGGTGTGGTGGGGGGTGGTGTTGCGGGGTCGGGTGTGGATTTGGTGTCTGATCCGGTGGTGAT
>NZ_JBEZNL010000095.1:0-1702 GCF_040653275.1 Streptomyces sp. NPDC048002
GCTTGTTCTTTATGGTCTGAGTCGGTTTCGTTCGATGATGCTCTCGGGTCGTTTCACGGTCTTGCCCACGTCGTAGCGGGTGGCGGGCCGCCGATTCTTCGAGCCAAGCGGCCTTCCGGGTCCGGGAGTTGAGGGTTTCGGTGCGCGGGCCGGGCAGTGCAGGTGCGGGCGGAGGTTCCGAAACCCCCGGCGGACTCGGGCTGGGGTGAGCCGGCCGGGCCCGGCGGGCTTCTCCCATGGCCGCCGCAAGTCGGCGGCGACCTCGCGCAAGAGGCGGATCTGGGTGTGGGCGGCGATGATCAGCCAGGTCCAGCGCTCGCCGGCCTCGGGGGTTCGCAGCCTCGGACGGGTCCACCCGAGAGTCTGTTTCATCAGCCGGAACGTGTGCTCCAGGTCGAATCTTCTTAGGAATGCCTGCCAGCGCACGTCGACGTCCTCGCTGTTCAGGCCGGTGGCGGACGACCAGAGCCAGAGCGGGAGTGGGTCGCCTCCGCCGGGCAGGCGGTCAACCTGGAGGCGGATCAGCGTGCCTTCGATGATGGGGAGTTCGCCGGTGTGGTCGATCCAAGCGGAGCGGGTGGTCAGGCGGGGGTGGATACGGTCCCAGGCCATCGCGCGGGCGGTGCCGTACCGGTCAGTGACCTGGGTCGTAGCCGCGTCCGGCTCGCCCCAGGTCTCCGGCTTGGCGAAGCGGAACTCCTTGCCGTGCTTCGGCGGTCTGCCGCCCTGGGGATAGGCCAGGGCGTACTCCTTGAGCGAGGGCGTCGGCCGTCGCATGACGCGGTCGGAGCGCATCCGTCCCAGCACCTCGACCGGGAGGCCGTCGAGGAGGTGGGCCATGCGCGGGGCGTCGTAGCCGGCGTCGAAGACGATGAGGATGTCGCGGTCGCCGAAGTGCCAGCGGCCCATCTCGATCAGGTCGGTGACCACACGGCGGACCTGGGCGGCGGTGACCTCGGCGACGTCGTCCTCGGGTCCGAGACGGACGGCGTCCAGGAGCTGGCACCAGGAGGTCCGGCCTGATTCGAGGGCGGCGACG
Source organism: Streptomyces sp. NPDC048002 (assembly GCF_040653275.1). NCBI lineage: Bacteria > Bacillati > Actinomycetota > Actinomycetes > Kitasatosporales > Streptomycetaceae > Streptomyces > Streptomyces sp. NPDC048002. The sequence continues at coordinate 1,040 of NZ_JBEZNL010000095.1, forward strand.
AAGGAGTAGGGCCAGCCAGGGACCATCTGGTCGGAGGACCGTCCGCTGCGGCCGTAGACGTGGCAGAACAGGCGGTCCGCGCTGGTCGGCGCGTCGGGGCGGAGCCAGTTGCTGACGTCGACCGCAAGGACCAGGCGCCCGTCGGCGGCCTGCGGCATCGGCAGGCCGGCCAGCACCTGCCGCAGCCGGCGTGCGTCCACGTTCCCGCGGTTCAGCGCGTCGTACATCGCGCCGTGCCCGCGCCGGTGCTCGGCCGTCAGCGTGAGGTCCACCGGCGTGGTCACCGGCCCATCCGCGCACAGCAACGCGTCAGCCAACTCGAACAGCGTATCTCCGCGCGCAGTCAGGCAGTCGAATAAGTCCTCCCGGAAGTGTGACGCCACCGCGAACGCTTCGCGCTGGGCATCATGGTGCAGCAGACTCATTCCCCCACGGCCTTCGTACTGGTCAAGTGCCTCTTTGGTCGGAGCACAGGATCAGACGAAGGCCGTGTTGACGTCCGGGGAATCCTCGGACGAACGATCACGTTCGAGAGCGCCGTTCGAGGAATGGGCGAGCCGATCTACGGCAACGTCAGGCGACGCTGCCAACAGCCAGGTACCCAGTTGTGCTGGGCAACTCAAGCACAGCACTCCGGGCTAGGCCGCCTCATAGCGGTCATTA
>NZ_JBEZNL010000096.1:0-1570 GCF_040653275.1 Streptomyces sp. NPDC048002
GTCGAGACGTTCACGTCTGCCGTGTCCCGGCTCTGGGTGAGCGGTGTGGACGTCGACTGGCCCGCCTACTTCGCCGACCGCAACCCCCGCCGTGTCGACCTCCCGACCTACGCCTTCCAACGCGACCACTACTGGCTGACCGATACCCCGACTTCCGGGGACCCTGCGGGGCTGGGTCTCGGTGAGGCGGGCCATCCGTTGCTGGGCGCTGCCGTCGTACTCGCGGCCGGGGACGGAGTGCTGCTGACGGGGCGCCTTTCGTTGAAGACGCACTCCTGGCTGGCGGATCACGAGGTGGCTGGGTCGGTGATCCTGCCGGGTACGGCATTCGTGGAACTGGCGGTACGGGCCGGCGACGAGGTCGGATGCGGGTGTGTGCGTGAACTGACGCTTCAGGCGCCCTTGGTTCTACCCGAGCGGGGTGGGGTGCAGGTCCAGGTCGTCGTTGGGGCGGATGACGAGACAACCGGTCAGCGGACCATCGAGGTCTACTCCCGTTTGGAGGAGGGGGAGGCCGAGGCCCCTTGGACCCTGCACGCGGAGGGAGTTCTGGCTGGCGCCGGACGGGGCACAGCCTCCGCCGACTTCTCCGTGTGGCCGCCCGCTGACGCGCATCGTCTGGACGTCTCTGACTTCTACCCGGACGCCTTGGCCGCCGGCTATGACTACGGGCCAGCCTTCCAGGGCCTCACAGCTGTATGGCGCCGAGGTGACGAGACCTTTGCCGAGGTGTCCTTGGCGGCGGAACGGCACGCTGAGGCCTCCTCGTTCGGCGTCCATCCGGCCTTGCTGGACTCGGCCCTGCACGCGGTGCTGGCGACCACGGAACCTGGCGAGGGACTGCGGTTGCCGTTCCTCTGGGAGGGTGTGTCCCTTCTCGCGTCCGGTGCAGTCACGGCCAGGGTTCGTATCTCACCCCTCGGCGGCGACACCGTCTCCGTGGAACTGGCGGATCAGGCTGGTGAACCTATTGCCGTAGTCGAGTCTCTGCTGCTGCGGCCCGTATCCGCCGAGCAGTTGAGTGCGGCTGCTGGGAGTGACTCGGACTCGCTCTACCGATTGGAGTGGAGGGAGGCCCCGGCTGCGGATCACCCTGCTGCGGACCTGACGCGGTACACCGGGATCCGTGCCGTGCTTGACGATCTCGACTCGGGTGGGACGGCCCCGGACGTGGCGTACGTCGATGTGCCCGGAACCGGCTCTGGCCTGGCCTGGGCTGATGCCGGTGCCCAAGCCTGCCTTGACGTAATGGAATTGGTGCAGGGCTGGTTGGAGGACGAGCGACTCGCGGGCACGCAGCTTGTCATCGTGACGCGTGGGGCTGTGGCGGCTGATGACGGCGCGGTCGTGGAACCAACGGGGGCGAGTGTCTGGGGGTTCGTCCGGTCCGCTCAGTCGGAGAACCCCGGCCGCATCGTTCTCGTCGATGTGGATCCGGCGGTTGCAGAGCCGGGGGACCATCACGACGTCTCCCTGGCGTTGGGTTGTGGTGAGCCGCAGGTTGCTGTGCGTGGGGGCCGGGTGTTGGTTCCGCGGCTTGTGCGTGCGGTGACTGGTGGCGTGGGTGTGG
>NZ_JBEZNL010000097.1:0-1251 GCF_040653275.1 Streptomyces sp. NPDC048002
GGTCCGTTCATGCAGGACCAAAACCTCCCGCTCGAATACCAAGAACGGGCCGAACTGGTGGACGCGGAGGGCCACGTTGACGATCACCAGGGTCGAGTTTGCGGTGAAATCTGCGTTACGCATATGTAAGTCTCCTGTTATGCAAGTGCTACAAATGGAACAATGAGTGCCAAATATCGAGATTGGCCTTATGATTAGGGCTGAAGGGCGTGATCGCCACTCCCGACCCCAAGGACCATTCGATGATTGACCCCCGCGTAGAAGTCGCCATTACGGCCCTTCACCTAGTCGTATGGGTGTGGACTAGCTCGGTGCCGGCGCATCGCACATACCTGTATTGGCGCAGGGTCTTGCGGAAGCGGCGTTAGCGGCTCCAGAAGTAGAAGCCGCTCACCTCAAACGCGTCACCGTTGAGCCGAATGTCGCGGCCATAGCTCTCGTAGTCGAAGTAGCGGGAGAGGGCGTCGGGCACGTCGTGAAGAAGCCTCGATTCGTCCACATAGTTCTCGGCAAAGTCGGCCCAGCTATCGAACTGGTCCGCGTAGGCTTCGTGGAACTGCTCCACGGTCACATCGTCGAGGCCCTCGTGGTCGCAGAAGGCCGTGTAGGCGGCGCGTTCGGTGTCGTTGTGCAACTCGTCCAGCCGCTCTTGCAATGCGCACAGCTTGTCCAGGTCGGGGTGCTCGCCCCAGGTATCCCCGAACACGTCGTCGTAGTCGTGGACGGCCCACTCCTCGGCGCTGGCGACCTTGCCGCTTCCGCCACACGCCGTGCATTCCGCCCCGCCGAATACTCGGGGGACGTATGTGGTTCCAGTACCGCCGCAATCCGGGCAATCAACGGTCACGTTCGGGTGCGGCGACTCGCGCAGGATGCGGGCAATCTCATCGCGCACGTCGTCGGCGTCGCGTCCCTCCAAGTTGATCCACTCGCCGTGCAGGACGCCAGCGTTATATGAGGCAAGGCAGGCAACGTATATTTGCATGGTGTGCTCCAGAAATGAAAAGGCCCGCACTAGGCGGGCCTCGGGGCACAACGGGGTGTTGGGGGTTAGGCGGCTGCGACGCGCGCCGTCACCTTGCGGTTGACACGTTCTGCGAGCGAAGCCAGCCAGTGCAGCGCCTTGGTCGTCGGGAAGATCAGGTTGCGCTTGCGGTAGGCGGGATCAGGGCGCTGCTCCAGGAAGTCAGGCCCCGGCTCGCGGTTACGCTTGATAGACGACAGGTCGAGCACATTGCGGCTCACTGCGGA
>NZ_JBEZNL010000098.1:0-1069 GCF_040653275.1 Streptomyces sp. NPDC048002
TGGTGTGTGGTGGGTGGGATGCGGCGTGTGTGATGTTCACGTCGGGTTCGACGGGGCGGCCGAAGGGTGTGGTGGCTCCGCATCGGGCGTTGGTGTCGACGTTCGTGGGTCCGGATTATCTGGAGTTCCGGGCTGATGACGTGTATTTGCAGTCGTCGCCGGTGTCGTGGGACGCGTTTGCGCTGGAGGTGTTCTCGGCGCTGTTCCATGGTGGGCGGACGGTGTTGCCGGTGGGGTCGCGGACGGATCTGGATGAGATCGCGGGGCTGGTGGCCGGGTGTGGTGTGACGGTGCTGCAGTTGTCGGCGAGTTTGTTCAACGTGCTGGTGGATGACTGTCCGGGGTTGTTCGCGGGGTTGCGGACGGTGATGACGGCGGGTGAGGCCGCGTCGGTGTCGCATGTGGCGCGGGTGTGTGAGCGTCATCCGGGGCTTCGGGTGCTGAATGGTTATGGGCCGGTGGAGTCGATGGGCTTCACCACCAGTCAGTTGGTGGAGTCGGTGGTGGAGGGTGCGGCTTCGGTGCCGATCGGGGTGCCGTTGGCCGGCAAGCAGGTGTTCGTGCTGGACGGGTGGTTGCGGCCGGTGCCGGTGGGGGTGCCGGGGGAGTTGTATGTGGCGGGGTCGGGTCTGGCGCACGGGTATGTGGGGCGTGCGGGTCTGACGGGGGAGCGGTTCGTTGCGTGTCCGTTCGGTGGGGCGGGTGAGCGGATGTATCGGACCGGGGATCTGGGGCGTTGGCGTGCGGATGGTGCGCTGGAGTTTCTGCGCCGTGCGGATGATCAGGTGAAGGTGCGGGGGTTCCGGATCGAGCCGCGGGAGATCGAGGCGGCTCTGACGCGGCATGAGCGGATCGTGCAGTGCGCGGTCGTGGTGCGGGAGGACCGGCCCGGTGACAAGCGCCTGGTCGCCTACATCGTGCCTGTTCCGGGCAGCCGCCTGGATACCGAGGAGGTGCGCCGGTTCGTTGGCGGGGCGCTGCCTGAGTACATGGTTCCGGCCGCGTTCGTCGCACTCGACGCGCTGCCGCTGACCACCAACGGCAAGCTCGACCGCAAGGCCCTGCCCGA
>NZ_JBEZNL010000099.1:0-1068 GCF_040653275.1 Streptomyces sp. NPDC048002
GCTAGGTGTATTGCCCTGTGAGGTTGGGGACGCGGCTGGCGGGTGGTTGGCCTTTCAGCGCGGTGTGTCCGCGGTGGTGATTGTAGGTGTGCAGCCAGCCGGGGAACGCGTCGCGTCGTTCGGTCTCCGTGCGGTAGGGGCGGGCGTAGGCCCACTCGTCCAGCAGGGTGCGGTTGAAGCGTTCGACCTTGCCGTTCGTCTGGGGCCGGTAGGGCCGGGTGCGCTTGTGGGCGATCCCGGCCGCTGCCAGCGCATCCCGCCAGTCGCGTGAGCGGTAGCAGGATCCGTTGTCGGTCAGGACCCGCTCGACGGTGATCCCGGCCTGGGTGAAGTAGGCGTGGGCCCGGTGCCAGAAGCCGGTGGCGGTCTCCTTCTTCTCGTCGGTGAGGATCTCGCTGTAGGCCAGGCGTGAGTGGTCGTCGACGGCGGTGTGCAGGTAGCTGTAGCCGGCGTTCGAGCGGTTCTTGCGGCCGGCCTGGCGGCCCAGGGTCTTGTGGCCGCCGCCGTCGGGGATGTTGCCGAGCTTCTTGATGTCGACGTGGACCAGCTCGCCGGGACTGTCGCGTTCGTAGCGGCGGATCACACGTCCGGTGGCCCGGTCCAGGTGGGACAGACGGGCCAGGCCGAACCTGTTCAGGACCCGGTGCACGGTCGAGGGCACCAGGCCCAGCAGGTGGGCGATGCGGGCCGGTCCCCACCGCCGCGTGAGCCGGACGTTGATGATCCGGCGCTCGGTCCGGGTCGGCGTCCGGCGGGGGCTGCGGTGCGGTCGTGAGGAGCGGTCGGTCATTCCGGCCTCGCCGTGCTCGCGGTAGCGGGCGGCCCACCGCCGGGCGGTGGTGGGTGAGACCTGGAAGCGTTCCGCGGCACGTCGCAGGGGCCAGCCGTCCTCGACCACGCAACGGGCCAGACGCAGACGTCCGGTCTCGGTCAGGGGTGCATTACGGTGGGGCACGAGGGCCTTTCTGTCGGGGTAGACGTCGCAATCCACACCGAACCGGAAGGCCCTCGCCCGTTCAAGACGCCTCAGCCGAGACCTGGCTCACCCGTCCCCAACCTCACAGGGCA
>NZ_JBEZNL010000100.1:0-1063 GCF_040653275.1 Streptomyces sp. NPDC048002
GTCGCAGTAACCAGGCCGCTGCGACTGTTTATCAAAAACACAGCACTCTGCAAACACGAAAGTGGACGTATAGGGTGTGACGCCTGCCCGGTGCTGGAAGGTTAATTGATGGGGTCAGCCGCAAGGCGAAGCTCTTGATCGAAGCCCCAGTAAACGGCGGCCGTAACTATAACGGTCCTAAGGTAGCGAAATTCCTTGTCGGGTAAGTTCCGACCTGCACGAATGGCGTAACGACAGCGGCGCTGTCTCCACCCGAGACTCAGTGAAATTGAAATCGCTGTGAAGATGCAGCGTTCCCGTGGCAAGACGGAAAGACCCCGTGAACCTTTACTATAGCTTTACACTGAACGTTGAGTTCGTCTGTGTAGGATAGGTGGGAGGCTATGAAACTGTGGCGCTAGCTGCAGTGGAGCCATCCTTGAAATACCACCCTGTCGTGCTTGACGTTCTAACCTGGGCCCATTATCTGGGTCGGGGACCGTGTATGGTGGGTAGTTTGACTGGGGCGGTCTCCTCCTAAAGAGTAACGGAGGAGCTCGAAGGTACGCTCAGCGCGGTCGGACATCGCGCACTGTGTGCAAAGGCATAAGCGTGCTTGACTGCAAGATCGACGGATCAAGCAGGTAGGAAACTAGGACTTAGTGATCCGGTGGTTCTGTATGGAAGGGCCATCGCTCAACGGATAAAAGGTACTCCGGGGATAACAGGCTGATACCGCCCAAGAGTTCATATCGACGGCGGTGTTTGGCACCTCGATGTCGGCTCATCACATCCTGGGGCTGTAGTCGGTCCCAAGGGTATGGCTGTTCGCCATTTAAAGTGGTACGCGAGCTGGGTTCAGAACGTCGTGAGACAGTTCGGTCCCTATCTGCCATGGGCGTTGGAGATTTGAGAGGGGCTGCTCCTAGTACGAGAGGACCGGAGTGGACGAACCTCTGGTGTTCCGGTTGTCACGCCAGTGGCATTGCCGGGTAGCTATGTTCGGAAGCGATAACCGCTGAAAGCATCTAAGCGGGAAGCGCGCCTCAAGATGAGATCTCCCGGGGCACAAGCCCCCTGAAGG